>JADFJG010000048.1 GCA_022566265.1 Pseudomonadota bacterium
TCCACGTCCTCATGGGCCTGGCCGGAATGCTGATCATCGAGCCCAACCGGCCGAAGAACATTTTCACTCATCTCGTGATTGGCGCGGGGCGGATGCCGGACCTCGCCAAGGCCACCGTGGAGGAGGGGTACGGTCGCGAGTATTCCCTGGTGTACATGGATATCGATGCGCGGCTGAACCGCATTCCCGCCGCCTACAAGGACCCGCGCGAGATCGAGAAGCGCATGCACCGGGATTACGATTCGACCCAGCGTCAGCCGAATATCTTCATGCTCAACGGCCGCTCGTTTCCCTTCACCCTGCGCGACACGCCGATCGAGGTGAAATCGGGCGAGCGGGTCAAGCTGCGCATCCTGAATGCCGGCGAGCGGCCGATCAAACTGCACACTCACGGCCATCATCCGACGCTGACCCACCTCGACGGCTATCCGGTGCCCGCCGGCATGCGTTACACCCGCGACGTCTTCGATATCGGCGCCGCCCAGCGTATCGACCTGGAGCTCAGGCCGGGAAGCGACGACCTCTACGCCTCGGGGCCCGGGGTGTGGATCATGCACGACCACACCGAGCACACCGTTACCAACAAGGGCATCAGCCCGGGTGGAGACATCACCGCGATCGTCTATGAGGGGTACATGGACGAAAAGACGGGATTGCCGCGAACGGCGGTCAACTTGGATCGCTTCTTCGACCCCGAGTACTACCGCGGTCACGTCCCGGTCTTTGACCCGGCCATTTTCAATACAACGCGCGAGGACTATGAATTCGGGTGGCCGGAGGAAGAGCCCGTGGGTGGCGCGTTCGCCTATCCGCGTCGTGATGCCAATTAAAAACGCACCGACGGAGGTGATCATGAAGAAGATGTCGCTTCCCCGCATCTCGGCCGTAGGTGTGGCCGTGGCCGTGGCCGTGTCGGGCTCCGCCTGGGCGTTCACCGAGTTCGAGGCCGCCTTTGTCCCGGAAGATCCGCTGGCAAGGCATCGGATTTTGGCGACGTCGTGCAAGCAACCGCGGAGCTTCCGCCGGATTGAGATAAAAGGGGGAACCAAGTTCGCGCGCGCCGGCGAGGTGTTTGCCTTCGAGCCCCGGGTTATTCGCGCCAAGCGCTGCGAGGAGGTGGAGATCATTCTGGAGAATACCGACGCGGTGCGGCACGCTCTTATGGTGCCCGGACTCAACCCCATGTTCACGTTGGAGTTCACGGGGCGTGGGGTCAAAAGCCTTCGTTTCGTGACGCCCGACGAAGACATCACCCTGGAGTTTCACTGCCATGTACCGACCCATGAGAAGTTTGGGATGCTGGGCGAGCTTATCGTCGGCAAGGGCGGCGCGCCCACGCCCGTCAAGGCCACCGTCGGGCCCAAGCGTCTTTTCGAGGGCAAAGGCGTCGTCGTCTCGATCGATGCCAGGAACGGCCGGCTCATCGTCGACCATGAGG
Source organism: Pseudomonadota bacterium (assembly GCA_022566265.1). GTDB lineage: Bacteria > Pseudomonadota > Alphaproteobacteria > SMXQ01 > SMXQ01 > JACZQV01. The sequence goes on from JADFJG010000048.1 coordinate 1,439, forward strand.
AGATCAAGGACTTCATGGCCCCGATGGTCATGAGCTACCAGGTGCTGCCGGGGACGCTGCTCAAGGGGTTGAAGCCGGGCGCCAGGATCCGCTTCACCGTCGACGCCGACAAGCGCGCCATCGTCGGCATAAAGCGCCTGGCTCAATGAGAGGGAAAAGCGGGCACAATACTATTGTCTTTGCCAAATCCGCTGCGTGAAGACCGCCTTCAATAGGCCTTGCCGGTGATCTCTTCGACGCCTTGGCGCGCCAATTCATCGGCGCGCTCGTTGCCGGGATCGCCGGCGTGGCCCTTGACCCAGCGCCATTCGACCTCGTGGCCGGCGGCGGCGGCTTCCAGCCGGCGCCAAAGATCCTCGTTCTTGACCGGCTTGCGCTTGGCCGTCTTCCACCCCTTGGCCTTCCAGTTCTCGATCCAAAGGGTGATGCCGTCCTTGACATAGGTGCTGTCGGTATGAAGCCGCACCTTGACCGGCCGGGTGAGGGACTCGAGCCCCTTGATCGCCGCCGTCAGCTCCATGCGGTTGTTGGTGGTATCCGCCTCGGCGCCGTGAATCTCCCGCTCCTTGCCCTTGTAGCTCAGCACCGCGCCCCAGCCGCCGGGGCCGGGATTGCCGCTACACGCGCCGTCGGTATAGATGTCGACCACCGCCGGCTCGCCCGCTTCCGGGGCGGATTTTCGCCTCGACCGCTTCACGCCGTCACTCGAGGCCATAGGCGCCGGCGCCGGCGATGCCTTGGTGGAACTTGAGCTTCTGCAGGTATTCCAAGGGGTCCTTCGGCTTCACCCAGGCGCCGTCGGGATGGTTGAGCCAGTCATAGAGCCGGGTCAGCAGGAACCGCAGCGCGCTTCCCCGGGCGAGCAACGGCAGCGCGTCGAGTTCGGTGTCGGAGAACGGACGCACCTCGCGGTAGGCGGAAAGCATCTGGCGCGCCTTGGTGATGTTGAAGCTGTGGTCGGTCTCGAAGCACCAGGCGTTGAGGCAGATGGCGAGGTCATAGGCGAAGAAATCGTTGCAGGCGAAATAGAAGTCGATGAGGCCCGAGAGCTTGTCGCCGAGAAAGAAGACGTTGTCGGGGAAGAGGTCGGCATGGATGATGCCCGCCGGAAGGTCCCGGGGCCAGTGGGCCTCGAGATGGGCGAGCTCGCGTGCGATCTCCGCGGCCAGGTCCGGGCGCACCTCGTCGGCCCTGGCCTCGACTTGGAGGAACAGGCGCCGCCAGCCCTCGATCGAGAGCGCATTCACCCTCTCGCCCTCGAAGGAGGCGCCGGCGAGGTGCATCCGCGCCATGGTATCGCCGAGCAGCGCGCAGTGCCGGGGCTGGACGCGCCTGGGCCACACGCCGTCGAGGAAGCTGATGATCGCCGCCGGCCGGGAGCACAACTCGCGCAGCGCCTTCCCGTCGCTGCCGCGGATCGGGGTCGGGCAGGCGATGCCCTGGCCCGCGAGATGTTCCATCAGGCCGAGGAAATAGGGAAGGTCCTCCCGGTGCACCCTTTTTTCGTAAAGGGTCAGGATGTAGGTGCCCGTCCCGGTGCCGAGCAGGTAGTTGGAGTTCTCCACCCCCTCGGCGATGCCCTTGAAGGAAACCAGACCGCCGAGGTCATACTGGGAGAGGAATTCTTCGAGTTCCTCGTCGGATACTTCCGTGTAGACGGCCATGCGTTTGTCTTGTCGGCGCCGGGTTCAGGGTCCGGGCGGGAGCGGCGTCATCATACCGGGTGAAAGATGGATGGGGTGGAAATTCGCGCCGTCGAAGCGGCTGAAAAAAAATTACGTGGTGAGCTCACGGGGCAAGCTGAACCGCACCTCCTCGCGGATCACGCTCACCTCCTCCAGCGAGACCTCGAAACGCTGGCGGCAGGCGTCGAGCAGGCCTTCGATGAGAACCTCGGGCGCCGAGGCCCCGGCGGTGATGCCAAGACACTTGACGCCGTTCATCGAATCCCAGTCGATGTCGGCGGCGCGCTGTACCAGAAGCGCCCGCGGGCAGCCGTTGAGCGCCGCGACCTCGACAAGCCGGCTCGAATTCGACGAATTGGGCGCCCCGATCACGATCAGCACGTCGCAGCGCGAGGCGATTTCCTTCACCGCCCGCTGGCGGTTGGCGGTGGCGTAGCAGATGTCGCTCTTGCTCGGCCCCTGGATGCCGGGAAAACGCTTCATCAACACCCGAACGATGTCGGCGGTGTCGTCTATCGACAGGGTCGTCTGGGTCACATAGGCCAGATTGTCCGGATCGCGCACCTCGACGCTCTCCGCCTGTTCCAGGGTCTCGATCAATAAGATCGCGCCTTCGGGCAACTGGCCTATGGTGCCTTCGACCTCGGGGTGGCCGGCGTGACCGAGCAACAAGATTTGGCGGTCGGCGGCGAAATGATGTTCGGCCTCGTGGTGGACCTTGCTCACCAGCGGGCAGGTGGCATCGAGATAGAAAAGGTCACGGCGCCTCGCTTCCTGGGTCACCGCCTTGGGCACCCCGTGGGCCGAGAAGATCACCGTCGCGTCGTCGGGGATTTCGTCGAGTTCCTCGACGAAAATGGCGCCCTTGTCCTCGAGGCTCTCGACGACGTGGCGGTTATGGACGATTTCGTGGCGGACATAGACCGGCGCTCCGAACCTCTCGAGCGCCCCCTCGACGATCTGGATCGCCCGGTCCACCCCGGCGCAAAACCCCCTCGGGCTGGTCAGCAGTATCTTGAGTTCAGGTTTCGCCATGTTCCGATCCATGCTCCGCGGCGGCCCCTCGCTCTCCCGGGAAGGTTTTTCCCGCGCGGCGGGTCTTGTGCATCACCGGCCGGTTACCTAAAGTCCCGTCAACGGGAAACCGGTCGCGTCTCGCCAGCCGCGCCCGCCGGAGGCAGGATAACACCTAGTAATTTACTGCCCTAAATCAAGCAAGTATAGCCGTTAACGGAGAAGGAAGGGTGCCATGATGGAGCCGCTGATCGCCCAGAAAGGTTTCTTTAGCGTCGAGGTCGAGGCCGGCAAGGAATATTATTGGTGTGCCTGCGGGCGCAGCGCCAATCAGCCCTTTTGCGACGGCTCCCATAAGGACACCGGGATCGAGCCCGTGGCGTTCAAAGTGGCCGAGGCGAAGGAGGTCTACCTTTGCGGCTGCAAGAGGACCGGCGATAGGCCCTATTGCGATGGCAGCCATGGCAAACTGTGAACCAGCCGGTGACTGACCGCTTGCCGGGAGAGGGCATGTGTTGACGCCCGGTTGGCGCAATCTGGCGGGAATTTTCCTTGGCCTGGCGGCGACGGGGTGCGGCATGTTCGGCGGCGCCAAGGTGGCGCAGTACCCCTGTCCCCAGGCCGGCATCCTCAAGGACGCCCAGCGGCTCACCAAGTTTCTTCCCGGTCCCGGCCGGGACCTGACCGATGTGGTGTTCGAGGTCCGGCTCGCCAATGTCAGGACCAAGTGCACCTACGGCAAATCCGGGGTCAAGATCGACATGTTGGTCGACATCGCCATCGAACGGGGGCCGGCGGACAAGAGCCGAAAGGCGGTGTTCGCCTATTTCGTCGCTATCGCCAATCCCGCCGGTACCATACTCGCCAGGGAACGGTTCACCGCCCTGATACCCTTTGTTCCCAATGTCAGCCGCGCCGTAACGGCCGAGGAGCTCGAGCAAATGATTCCCCTGCCGCGCGGCCGCTCGGCGGAGAACTACAGGATCATCGTCGGCCTCCAGGTGACCAGGGAGGAGCTCGAGTTCAACCGGCGCCCGCGCCGGTAACGGCGCTCGCGGGAAACATCGATGGCGTGGTTGACCTCGATCCCCCGGTCGTTAAGATACCCCGTTGAGTCGGTAAATCCGCGAACGCCGATCATCGTCATTCGCGGATGCTCAGATGACCCCTGCGGGAGAGACCGGCACGGCCTTGTTGCCGTTGCCGGCGCCGAAGGAGCAAAGGTCCCAGAAACTCTCAGGCAGAAGGACCGCAGGGTGATGACGCTCTGGAAAGCAGGTGTCCGGCCTTGAGTCGAACCGCGGACGCCTCACCGAAGATGTAAGCCGGGCGCGGGTCCGCCCGCCGGCCGGTGAATCTTTCAGGTCCAAAGACAGAGGGGACTGCCGCCGCCGCAATCGCGCGGAAGCAGTCCGGTAACTGTTGGAGGGCCCCATTGACCGATACCTCGCCAGAGAAATTGCAGCGAACGGCGTTGTTCGATCTCCACGTCGAGATGGGCGCCAGGATGGTGCCTTTCGCCGGCTACGAGATGCCGGTCCAGTTCCCCGGCGGCATCATCGCCGAGCACCTCCATACCCGCTCCCGGGCCTCGCTCTTCGACATCGGCCATATGGGGCAGGTGACGCTCGCCGGCGGGGATGTGGCCGAGGCCGTCGAGACAGTGGTGCCGGGCGACATCCAGGGGCTGGCGCCCGGGGCCATGCGTTACACCATGTTGACCAGCGAGACCGGCGGTATTCTCGACGATGTCATCGTCACCCGCGCCGACGATCGCCTCACCATGGTGGTCAATGGCGCCCGCAAGGCGGCCGACCTCGATTACCTCCGCGACCGTCTCGCCGGCCGGCTGGAGATCACGCATCTTAAGGACCGGGCGCTCTTGGCGCTGCAGGGACCCCGGGCGGTGGACGTGCTGGCGCGCTTCGCCCCGGCATGTCGGGACATGAAGTTCATGACGGCGCAAGCCATGAGCATCGAGGGGGCCGAGTGCATGGTGGCCCGCGCCGGCTATACCGGCGAGGACGGTTTCGAGATCTCAGCTGCCAACGACGCCGCCCCCGGCCTCGCGCGCCTCTTGCTGGGCGAGGAGGACGTCATGGCGGCGGGACTCGGCGCCCGCGATACCCTGCGGCTCGAGGCCGGGCTCTGTCTTTACGGTCACGACATCGATACCGCCACGACGCCGGTGGAGGCGAGGCTCGGCTGGACCATTTCCAAGCGGCGCCGGCACGAAGGCGGGTTCCCCGGCGCCGACATCATCCGCGCCCAGTTGGCGGAAGGACCCAAGCGCAAGCGCGTCGGCATCAAGCCCTCGGGCCGGGCGCCGGCACGCGAGGGGACGGAAATCACCGACGCCGAAGGCCGGACCATCGGCGAGATCACCAGCGGCGGCTTCGGCCCGACGGTGGGCGGGCCGGTGGCCATGGGCTATGTCGAAAGCGGCCAGGCCAAGCCCGGCACCGGGGTCAGGCTGATGGTGCGGGGCCAGGCGCGCGCCGGCGAGGTGGCGGCCTTGCCGTTCGTTCCACCGCGTTACCACAGGGGCTGATCCAGCCCCGCTCTAGATGCCAAACAAGAGGTTCTGACCCATGAGCGAGATGAAATTCAGCGAGGAGCACGAGTGGATAAGCCTCGACGGCGACATCGCCACCATCGGCATCACCGATTACGCCCAGGAGCAGTTGGGCGACGTGGTCTATGTGGAACTCCCCCAAGTCGGCAAGCAGGTGAAGTCGGGCGACGACATGGCGGTGGTCGAATCGGTCAAGGCGGCGAGTGAGGTCTACGCCCCGGTGAGCGGCGAAGTGACGGCGGTGAACGAGGCCCTGTCCGACGCGCCCGACGCGGTGAATAGCGATGCCCTGGGTGCCGGGTGGTTCGTCAAGATCAGGCTCTCCGATCCGTCCGAGCTTGACAAGCTGATGGACCAGGCGGCCTATGCCGCCTTCATCGCCGGGCTCGGCTGATGCGCTACCTGCCGCTGACCGATAACGATCGCCACGCCATGCTGGCGGCCATCGGCGTTGCCTCGATCGAGGATTTGTTCGCCGACGTGCCCGAGGCGGCGCGCCTCGAGGCCCCCCTCGATCTGCCGGACCATGCCGGCGAAATGGAGGTCGAGCGCGCCATCGCCGGGTTGGCGGCAAGGAATCTCAGTCCGGCGACGGCGCCCAGCTTCCTCGGCGCCGGCGCTTACCGTCATCACCTGCCGGCGACGGTGGACTACCTCATCCAGCGCGGCGAGTTCCTGACCTCCTACACCCCCTATCAGCCCGAGGTGTCGCAAGGCACGCTGCAATATCTGTTCGAGTTCCAGACCCAGGTGGCGCTGTTGACCGCCATGGACGTCGCCAATGCCTCGATGTATGACGGCGCCAGCGCCTGCGCCGAGGCGGTGATGATGGCGCGCCGCATCACCGGGCGCGACAAGGTGGTGCTGTCGGGCGGGCTGCACCCCCATTACCGTGAAACCGCCGCCACCTTCGCCCGCTATTCGAATGCCGAGTTCGCGGCGGCGCCGCCCGACGTCGACGGCGTCGAGGACCTCGGCGCCATGATCGACGGCGAGACCGCCTGCGTCGTCGTCCAGAACCCGTCCTTCTTCGGCCACCTCGCCGATCTCGCCCCCATTGGCGCCGTTTGCGCCGAGGCCGGCGCCGTCATGATCGTCGCCGTCACCGAGGTCATGTCCTTGGGCGCGGTCAGGCCGCCCGGCGGGATGGGGGCGGATATCGTCGTCGCCGAGGGCCAGTCGCTGGGCAATCCCCTCGGTTTCGGCGGCCCCTATGTCGGCCTGCTGGCGACCAGGGACAAGCATGTGCGCCAGATGCCCGGGCGCATCGTCGGCGAGACCACCGATGCCGACGGCAGGCGCGGCTGGGTGCTGACCCTTGCCACCAGAGAGCAGCATATCCGCCGCGACAAGGCGACCAGCAACATCTGCACCAATGCGGGCTTGTGCGCGCTGGCCTTCACGGTGCACCTGGCGCTTCTCGGCTCGGCCGGGTTGAAGCGGCTGGCGGCGATCAATCATTCGGCGGCGGTCGGGGCGGCGGACGTGCTGGGCGCGGTGCCCGGCGTCGAGGTCCTGAACCACACCTTCTTCAACGAGTTCACCCTCCGGCTTTCCAAGCCCGCCGGCGCCGTCGCCGATAAGCTGGCACTCCGCGGCGTGCTTGGCGGCGTGCCGGTGTCGCGCTTCTATCCGCGGGAACCCGAACTGGCCAATCTCCTGCTCGTCGCCGTCACCGAGACCAATTCCGAGGCCGACCTCGCCGCCTTCGCCGGGGCGCTGGGGGAGATATTGTGATGGCCGCCACGGGCCGAACACCGGGCACCATAAGCGGTAACCGCGGGCTCCAGATCGAGGAGCCGCTTATCTTCGAGCAAGGCGGCGTTGGGCGCACGGGCGTCGACTTCGAGGAGCCGGTCCGGCGCGAAGACCGGCTCGGCGGGCTCGCGCGCGAAGGCGAGATCGGGCTGCCGGGACTGTCGGAGCCCGAGGTCATGCGTCACTTCATGCGCCTGAGCCAGAAGAACTTCGCCATCGATGCGGGCTTCTATCCGCTGGGGTCGTGCACCATGAAGCACAACCCCAGGCTCAACGAACGGCTCGCCCGCTTGCCCGGCCTCGGCGACTTGCATCCGATGCAGCCGGAAGCGACCGTCCAGGGCGCGCTCGAACTCATCGACAGCCTCGCCCGCTGGCTCAAGCTGCTGACCGGCATGGAGGCGGTGGCGCTGTCACCGGCGGCCGGCGCCCAGGGGGAGCTTTGCGGCATGATGTGCATCAGGGCGGCATTGGAAGCGAAGGGCGACGCCAGGCGGCGGGTCCTGGTTCCGGAATCCGCCCATGGCACCAACCCCGCGACCGCCGCCGCCTGCGGCTACGAGATCGACGCCGTCGCCAACAATGCCCGCGGCCGGGTCGACCTTGGGGCGGTGAAGGCGAAGCTTAACGACGATGTCGCCGCCATCATGTTGACCAATCCCAACACCTGCGGGCTGTTCGAGGACGAGATCCTGGAGATCGCCCGGGCGGTGCACGAAGTCGGCGCCTACTTCTATTGCGACGGGGCCAATTTCAACGCCATCGTCGGCAAGGTCAGGCCCGGCGATCTTGGCATCGACGCCATGCATCTCAATCTGCACAAGACTTTCTCGACGCCTCATGGCGGCGGCGGGCCGGGCTCGGGTCCGGTGGTGCTGTCGGGCGCGCTGGCGCCGTTCGCGCCGTTGCCCTTCGTCGTCCATGGCGAGGAGGGCTTCCGCCTGGTCGAGCATCGCGGCGAAACCGAAGATGAAGGGCAAAGAGCCATCGGCCGGCTCAAGGGCTTTCACGGCCAGATGGGCATGTTCATCCGGGCGCTGGCCTACATGATGAGCCACGGCGGCGATGGGCTCCGCCAGGTGGCGGAGGACGCGGTATTGAACGCCAACTATCTTCTCGCCGGCCTCGAGGACGTGCTGACGGTTTCCTATCCCGGTCACTGCATGCATGAGGTCCTGTTCGACGACGGTTTTCTTGAGGATACCGGGGTGAGCACGCTCGACTTCGCCAAGGCCCTGATCGACGAGGGCTTCCACCCGACCACCATCTATTTCCCCCTGGTGGTGCGCGGCGCCATGCTGATGGAGCCGACCGAGACCGAAAGCAAGGCCGCCCTCGATCAGTTCATCGCCACCGTCAGGGGCCTCGCCGCCGCCGCCAAGTCGGGAGACGCGGCCAAATTCCATGACGCCCCCAAGCTGACGCCGAGACGCCGCCTCGACGAGACCGGGGCGGCGCGCCACCCGGTCCTGCGCTGGCGCCCGGCGCCGGACAAGGCCGCCGGATAGGCGGCGCGCCGGATGACGACGATCCTCAATGACTTTTCCATTCCGGCGTTGATCGGCGCCATCGAGGAGAACGCGATCGAAAGCTGCAAGGCCTGGTCGCGGTGGCCCGGCATCGAGCTTTACGAGGATGCGGACATGATCTGGACCCGCACCGACATCCCCTTTGCCGTCTTCAACAACGTCTTCCGCGCCCGGCTTTCGCCCAACGGCATCGAGGCGGCCATCGATACCGCCGTCGCCCGGTTCGCCGAGCGTAACGTGCCGATGCTGTGGTGGATCGGCCCGTCGCCCGGGCCCGAGAACCTGGCGACCCATTTGGAGGCCAGGGGTTTGGTCCATGGTTTCGAGGCGACGGGCATGGCGGTCGATCTCAGCCGCTTGGCCGACGGTCCACCGGCGCCGCGCCACCTCGAGATCGAGGAAGTCCGTGATTTCGAGACCCTTGGGACCTGGTGTGCCGTCATGGCCCCGGTCTACGATTTTCCCGGTTTTGCCCTCGAGCCGTGGCTCGACATGCACGCGGCGGTGGGGCTGGGCGCCGACCGGCCCTACCGTCACTACATCGCCAGGCTCAAGGGAACACCGGTGGCGACGGCGTCGATGTTCCTTGGCGCCGGTGTCGCCGGTATCTCCAACGTCGCCACGCTGGGGGAGTTCCGGGGCCAGGGAATCGCCACGGCGGTCACGCTGGCGCCCTTGCTGGAAGCGCGGCGGGAGGGCTATCGGGTCGGCGTCCTGTTCGCCTCGGCGGCCGCCATCGGGCTTTACCGGAGGCTGGGATTCCGCGAATATTGCAAGGGCAACTGCTACGCCTGGACCCATGAGTGAAAGTCCAGCTAGGGAGGGATCGGTGTTGGATACCAGCCGGATCGATGAGTTTCACGCCCATGTCTATTACGACAAGGAAACGCGGCAACGCGCCGGGCGTCTGCGCGAGGCGATCGCGGGGCGCTTCGAGGTCACGGTCGGGAGCTGGCACGACGAACCGGTCGGTCCCCACCCCCAGGCGATGTATCTGATCAGCTTCGGCGCCGATCAGTTCCAACGGCTGGTGCCGTGGCTGATGCTGAATCGCGACGGGCTGACGGTCCTGGTCCATGCCAAGACGGACGAGAGCAGCACCCGCGATCACACCGACTTCGCGATGTGGCTGGGCCCGCCGCTCGATCTCCGCCTGGGTGAAGGGGTCAAGTCTTGACAATTATCATTTTAGCAGAGAGCCGGCCTAAAATGATAATTGTCAAGACTTGACCCCTTTTTTCACTTGTACGACTTCGGGAGGCGGGCGACTGGAGTGCCCCTAGTGCAGTTTGTCGGAGAGTTCCTTGATCGCGTCGTCGACCAAGGCGTCCGATTTCCCCTTGTCGACGTTTTCCTCGATCAGCTTGCGGGTGGCGCTAAGCGCGATGTCGATCGCGGCGTTGCGCACCTCATCGACGGCGCGGGCCTCGGCCTGGGCGATCTTCTCCATCGCCAGCTGCCCGCGCCGATCGAGCGCCGCCGCCAAGCCCTGAGCCGCCTGCTCACCCATGCGCTTGGCCTCGGCCTCGGCGCGGGCGAGGATTTCCTCGGCTTCCTTGACCGCGTCGCGCTGCTTGCGCTGATATTCGGCGAGCGCCGCCCGCGCTTCCTCGGCCAGACGCGCGGCCTCGTCCAGTTCCTTGGCGATGGCATCGGAACGGCCGTCGAGCGCCGAAGTGATCATCCGGGTCACCGGCCGGAACAACAGGCCGACGAAAATGATGAAGGCCACCGTCAGCCAGAACTCGGCCGCCAGATAGAAAGGAGCCGCTTGCCCGATAACCTTCTCGGCCGCCAACGCCCCCATCAGTCCTTCTCCCCAAGCACGGTCTCGACCGCGGCGCGGGCGCCCTGATCGCCGATCTTGGCGCCGATCAGTTTTTCCGTCGCCGCGCCGGCGATCTCGGCGGCGACGGTATGGATGTGCTTGAGCGCGTCGCGGGTCGCGGCGCCGATGCGCTCTTCCGCCTCCTTGCCCTCCTTCGCGAGTTTCCCGGCCAGCGCTTGGTGGCGCTCCTCCGCCTCGCTCGCCAGCGCTTCCCCCGCCTCGATCAGCCGTCGATGGGCCGCGACGCGCGCCTCTTCCAGGGCCTCTTCGTAAGCCGCCCGGGCGGCCTCGGCCTCGACCTTCAGGGCCTCGGCCTTCTCCAGATTGCCGTCGATCTTCTTCTGGCGCTCCTCGAGGACCGAGGCGATGCGCGGCAGCACGGCGCGCGCCAGGATCAGGTAAAGGCCGATGAAGGTGATGGCCAGCCACACCAACTGGGGCGCGAAGGTCGCGGTGTCGAGTTGCGGCATCTTAACTCCTAGGAATCGGGCGCCGGCTTCGCCAGCCGCCGCCCGTCGCCGACGCCTGTCCTAGCCGAACAGCACCAGGAAGGCGATCAACAGGGCATAGAGCGCGACCGCTTCGACCAGGGCGAAGCCCAGCATGGTGTAGGGGAACACCAGGGGCTGCGCCGCCGGATTGCGCGCGACGGCGGAAATGAAGGCCGAGAAAATACTGCCGATACCGACCCCGACACCGGCGAGGCCGATGACGGCGAGCCCGGCGCCTATGAGCTTTGCGGCTTCAACATCCATATTCCTAATTCCTTATCCGTTGCTGTTCTTGAACCGAGAAACCGATTCCCGCCTTGCCTTGCGCGGACGCAACTCATCCCTAATGCAGATGCAGCGCATCGTGAAGGTAGAGGCAGGTGAGAATGGTGAACACATAGGCCTGTAGCACCGCGACGATGACCTCCAAGCCATAAAGCAGGACGATCACCGCGATCGGCGCGATGCCCCCGAGGCCAAGGACGACGATGAAACCGGCGAACACCTTGAGCATGGTGTGCCCCGCCATCATGTTGGCGAACAGCCTGAGGCTCAGGGTCACCGGGCGGGCGAGGTAGGAAATGATCTCGATGGGCACCAGCAGCGGCGCCATGTAGAGGGGCACGCCCGGCGGCATGAAGAAGCTGAAGAAGCGGAGGCGATGCTTGATGATGGCGATCAGGGTAACGCCAAGGAAAACCACCAGGGCGAGGGCGAAGGTGACGATGATGTGGCTGGTCACCGTGAAGGCGTAGGGAATGAGGCCGATCATGTTGGAGAACAGGATGAACATGAACAGCGTGAAGATGAAGGGGAAGTACCGGCGCCCCTCGGTCCCGACGTTCTCGCGCACAAGATGGGCGACGAACTGGTAACTGAGCTCGGCCATCGACTGCCAGCGGCCCGGCACCAGGGCGCGTCGGCGCATGCCGACGGTCAGGAACAAGGTGACCGCGGCGACACTGATGACCATGAAGGCGGATGCGTTGGTGAAGGACGCGTCGAGGCCGCCGAGGGGGATGTCCACCAGGGTCTTGATTTCGAACTGTTCTAACGGTTTGGCCACTCCGATCCCCCAACCAGCCTCAAGGCTTGTCGTCCTCCTTTTCCTTCTCCGCGTCCCCGGTGTCGTCTCCGGACCGCGCCCCGCCGTAACCGACGCCATAGCCGAGATTGGACACCGAGCGATAGACGTTGAGCATGCCCGCCCCGGCGCCGAGGAAGAAAAACACCACCATCAGCCACGGCCGCGTGCCCAGCCATTCATCGAGCAGCCAGCCGATGCCGACGCCGACGGCGAGGCCCGATACCAACTCCAGCCCGACCCGCATGGCCGAGCCCCAGCCACCGACGGGCACATCGTCCCCCTCGGCCGCGTTCGCCGGGTGAGCTTTCCCGCGAGCCTTCCGCAAGCGTGCGTCCAGGTCCTCCAGGGAAGGTGGATGGTTATCCTCGTCCATGGGAATGGCGTCAAAACCCGCGTCAGGAGCCGTCGCCACGGCAAAAACGGCTGGCACCATAGGAGTTGGCTCGGTGGCTGTCAAGGTTCAACGGTTATCGTTTAATAGATTGAAATCAATAGATAAATTTTGATTTGCGGCGGGTTCAGGCGATCGCCCTGAGATGCCGCGTTCCCTGTAGATCGACGGAGACGAGTTGCGAGACACCGCGCTCGGACATGGTGACGCCATAGAGCCTGTCCATGCGCGCCATGGTGGCGTGGTTGTGGGTCACCAACAGGAAGCGGGTCGCCGTGTTGTGGGCGATTTCCTCGACCAGGGTGCAGAAGCGCCCGACATTGGCGTCGTCCAGCGGCGCATCGACCTCATCGAGAACGCAGATCGGCGCCGGGTTGGTCATGAACACCGCGAACAGCAGGGCGATGGTGGTCAGGGCCTGCTCGCCGCCCGACAGCAGCGAGAGGACCTGAAGCCTCTTGCCGGGGGGGCTCGCCATGATCTCGATACCGGCCTCCAACGGGTCGTCGGCCTCGGTCAGGCTCAAATGCGCCCGGCCGCCGCCGAACAGCCGCGTGAACATGTCGGCAAAGTGCTCGTTCACGGCCTCGAAGGCGCTGAGGAACCGCGCGCGGCCCTCGCGATTGAGCTCGGCGATGCCGCGGCGCAACCGCGCGATGGCCTGGATCAGATCCTCGCGCTCGGCCCGCATGGTGGCGATCTGCTCGGCGAGGTCCTTGGCCTCGGTGTCGGCCCTGAGATTCACCGGACCCATGTTCTCGCGCTCGCGCGCCAAGCGTTCCAGCCGGGTCTCGAGTACGCCTTGTTCGGGCAGCTCGCCCGGCTTCAAGTTGGCGATCCCGGCGAGGGCCTCGGGCTTGCATTCCAGCCGCTCGCCGATCCGCTCCCTCAGGCTTTCCAGGGTTTGGCGCGCCTGGGTAAGGGCGCCCTCGTTACGCACCATCTCTTCCCGCGCTTCCCCGAGCGCCGTTTCCGCTTCGCGAAGCGTCCTATCGGCGTCCCCAAGGGCGGTCTCGCCGGCGGCGAGCGCGTCCGCCGCGGTTTGCCGCAAACTCTCGAACTCGTCGATCCGGTCGGCGAGCCGGTGACGCTCCGCCGTGATCTGCCCGGGGCGCGAGGCGAGGCGTTCGAGCTCCTTCTCGGCCACCGATTTGCGCGCGCCCAGTTCCTCGATCTGGCGTGTCGCGTTGTCGGCCCGGGTCTGCCACGACTCACCTTCCATGGCGATATCGGCGAGCCTGAACTTGTGCCGCTCGCTCTCCTGCATCAGCAGGTCATAGGCCCGCTGCTTTTCGGCGGCGGCGGCGCGCAGGACCCCGAGATCGGCGCGCAACTCGGCGACCTGGCGGCGGCTGGCCTCGGCGTCGCCGAGCGATCGTTGTGTCTCGCGCGCCGATGCGATCTCGGCCTCGGTCTCGGCGATATCGGCCCGCAGCAGCTCGATCGCGTTGTCCAAGGTGCTCAGCTTGGATGCCGTCGCCACCGCTTGTTGCACCATTGACGCATGTTCCTCGCGCGCGGTGTGCAGCCAGGCTTCGGCGTCGCGGGTGGCGGCGCGAAGCTCGCGCTCCCGCCTGGCCGCGCCCTCGGTCATCGCCCTGGCATCGTCGCCCTTGGTCTTGGCATCGCCGGCCAGGGACTCGGCCCGTTCGAGCTCATCCTTGAGTTCGCGCAGGCGGTTGCGCTGGCCGAGCCGGGTGGCGGCGGCGATCGGCGTACCGGCGCCGACGGTGTAGCCGTCCCAACGCCAAAGCGCGCCGTCGCGGCTGACCAGCCGCTGGCCCTGGACCAAGGCGTCGCTGAGCGCCTGGCCGTCGCTTTCCTTCTCCACCACGCCGGTCTGCGAAAGCCGCCGCGCGAGGGCCTTGGGCGCCTTGACGAAATCGCCAAGCGGCCGCGCGCCCTCGGGCAGCCGGGGCGGCGCGTCGAACGGCGCCAGCGCCCGCCAATGGGCCGGGGCGGCCACATCGTCGGGCGCCGAGAGGTCATCGCCGAGCGCCGCGCCGAGCGCCGTCTCATAGCCCGGCGAGACGGTGATCGAGTCGATCAGTGGCGGCCACGGATCGGTGTCCTCGACCACCAGCAACTGCTTAAGCGCCGTGTCCTCGGCCCGTAACCTGGCGGCGTCGGCTTCGCGGGAATGCCATTCCTCGCGCGCCTCTTCCTCCACCCGCTGCGCCTCGATGCGCGCCTGTTCGGCGCCTTCCGCGTCCGCCCGGTCGGCAACGAGCCTCTCGCTGGCTTCGGCGACACCGGCCTCGGCGGCGAGGAGCGCGTCAGCGTCGGATGCCTCGGCCTCGATCGCCGCGCGTTCCTTGGCGTTTTCGGCGGCGGCGGCGTTAAGCCTGGCCCTTCGCGCCTCGAGCTCGGCGATGCGGCCGTCGGCGTCGATGCGCCGGGCCTCGGCCGCCGCCACCCGTTCGGTCAGTTCCGAATGGCGTCCCTCGAGCGCGCCGACCTCCGTGCTGGCGGCGAACAACGCCGCCTTCGCTTGCCGTTCGGCGCTATCGTGCTCGTCCCGCGAGCGGTTGAGCCCGGCGCCTTCCTTGTGGAGCCGGGCGATCGCCTCGGCGGCTTCCGATGCGCGGGCCTCCTCGCGCGCGATGTCGGCGCCGATCTGGACCCGGCGCTGTTGGCAATTCTCCTGGACCCCGTGGATGCGGGCTTCCTCGGCGTCCAGGGCCTCCCGCGCCAGCCGGAACCGCTGTAGCTTGGCCGCGGCCTCGGCCTCCGATGCGCGCAACTGGGGCAATTTCGCCGCCGCGTCCGCCTGCGCCGTGGCGGCCCTCCCGGCGCCCCGGGTCAGTTTCTCGACCACGGACTTGGCGCTTTCGAGGGCGGCGCCGGTCGCCTCCAGGGTCCCGGCCGCCTCGCTCCAGAGCACGTGGAACAACGTCGCCTCGGCGCGGCGGATGTGATCGGAAAGATTGCGGTAACGGGTCGCCTGGCGGGCCTGGCGCTTGAGTCCCTCGAGCTGGGCCTCGAGCGCCACCACCACGTCCTCGAGCCGTTCGAGGTTGTTGTCCGCCGCCCGCAGCCGGAGTTCCGCCTCGTGGCGGCGCGAATGAAGCCCGGTGATGCCCGCGGCTTCCTCCAGAAGCCCCCGCCTGTCGGTGGGCCGGGCGGCGATCAGGGCGCCGACCTGACCCTGGTTCACCAGCGCCGTCGATCCCGATCCCGTGGCGGCGTCGGCGAACAGCAACTGGACGTCCCGGGCGCGCACCTCGGCGCCGTTGATCCGGTAGGTGGAGCCGCAACCGCGCTCGATCCGGCGGGTCACCTCGATTTCGTCCTGATCGTTGAAGGCGGCGGGCGCCTTGCGGTCGGAATTGTCGAGAAGCAAGGCGACTTCGGCGATGTTGCGCGCCGGTCGGTCGACGGTGCCGCCGAAGATCACGTCGTCCATCTCAGCCCCGCGCAGTTTCTTCGCCGACAACTCGCCCATCACCCAACTCAGGGCCTCGACGAGGTTGGACTTGCCGCAGCCGTTGGGACCGACGATCCCGGTGAGCCCGGAATCGATCCGCAACTCGGTCGGATCAACGAAGGATTTGAACCCCGAAAGGCGAAACTTCAAAAACTGCACCGACGCGTCCCCGGATCTTCCTACTGTTGCTTCAACAAGGGTTCCAAGATTTTCTCGAACCGCGCGAATTCCACGACGCCCGGATATTTCTTGCCGTTGATGATGAAACTCGGCGTCGAGTCGATGGCGAATTCGTTCTGGCCGTCAAGCCGCATCGCCATGACCTGATCCTCCAACGCCTTGTTCTTCATGCAGGCGTCGAAATCTTTCTGGGAAATGCCGCCAAGCAGGCCGATGCGGGCGAGGGCCTTCAGCTGATCCTTCGCCGCCTTCCAGCTTGCCTGCTTCCTGTACATGGTGTCGATGAAACCGAAATATCGCTCGCGCCCGGCGCAGCGCGCCATCATCGAGCCGCTCAGCGCCAGCCTGTCGAGCGGAAAGTCACGATAGACCAAACGCGCCTTGCCGGTGTCGATATAGGACTTTTTCAGTTTGGGCAAGATGTTGAGGTGAAAATTCGCGCAATGGGGACAGGTAAGGGAAGCGTATTCGATGATCGTCACCGGCGCATTGGCATCGCCCATGATGAACTCGTCGGCGCCGATCTCGACCGGAGCGGCCTTGGCGGCGACGGCGGCGGGCGTGGCGGGCGCGGCTGGAGACGTCGCCGTCTGGCTTGCCTGCCGGTCGGTTGAGGGGCCGCCGAAATACTCCATGCCCGCGATCCCAAGGACGGCGGCGACGGCAATCGCTGTGAGGATCGTCAAAATGTAACGCATTCAAAAGCCCTGACCACAACATATAGCGTATAAGGAGCCGTGCCGTCCAGCCGCCTCCTGGCCCCGAAGCGGGGCGGAGAATCGGCGGCGCGCCCTGGGTCCTCGGTCGGGGGCTTCGGTGTCGGGGGAAATCCGATGGGAGGCGGAATACAACTTGAACTTCCTCAGTCCCTGCCGGGTCTTTTCTTCACCGCCGCGCCCAGTGAGATGAGCGCGCGGCGAAGTTCCGCATTTTCGACATTAGAGGCGCCACTGTCCAGTGCCGGTTGGGCCAGTGCCGGTTGGGCCAGTACCGGTTCCCAATCCCCGTGCTCCCGATCTCCCGGCCGTTTGCTCGTCTCGGTTGGTTCGGCTTCGGCGGTCCGGGACAGCGGCGCTTGCAGGATGGCGAGCCGGTCCACCGCCCGGTAGCCGAAATAGGAATTGACGCGCTCGATCACCTGGGGCGCCAGGTGCTGCAGCTCGGTCGCCCAGGCGCCGCTGACCCGGATCCGCAGCGTCCCGTCGACGCGCGTGCCCCGGGCGAAGCTAAGTCTCTCGGGTTCGGTCTGGGATGCCAGTTGGCTGCCGACGATGTGGGGCCAGTCGGTGAGGATGCCGGCTTCGGCGAAACCGCGTCTCCTGAAGGCCGGCGCCGTTATGCGCGCCACCGCCGCGCCCAGCGCCCGCATGCCGGAGCGCCTCTCGATCGTGCTCGAATACCTGCCCGCCGCCATGATCATTTCCGTGCCACGAATCGATGTCCTCCGGGAGCCTATCCTCTAGAGCGCTATCCGACCAGATGGAAGCGATTTGATGGGGCAAAACGGTCCCTCGGGTAGGAGCGGCGCGCAGCGCGATGTAAGACATCGGGCAAGCGTCGCGACGCATCCGAGAAGCCGTTTTGCCCCACCGAAGGCCGGGTTCTTTTGCGCCGTGGCGTCGTTGCGCCCCTTTGCCGATGCGCAAGCATCGTCATGCGGCACGCGCCTAGCCACGACGCAAAATAATCCCGGTCAAACGATTCCATCTGGTCGGATAGTGCTCTAGTTACCGGGTGGGCGGGCCGCCTCGGTTGTTATATGTTAGAGGCCCCGGCCAAGGCAACAGCGCTTGAGCAACAAACGCGTATCTCGTCCAGATTTTTCCGCCGTCGCGGCGCCAAGCGCGCCGGGGGCGGAGATCGCCGGGCGCGTGCTCGATTGGTACGACGCCCATGCACGCTCGCTGCCGTGGCGCCTCGGCCCTTCGCCAAGGCGGCGCCGGTACCCCGATCCCTACCGCGTCTGGCTCTCCGAGATCATGTTGCAGCAAACCACCGTCGCCACGGTGATCCCCTATTTCGCTGCCTTCACCAAGCGCTGGCCGGACGTCGGCGCGCTCGCCAAGGCGCCGCTCGACGACGTGCTGCACGCCTGGCAGGGGCTGGGCTATTACGCCCGCGCGCGCAACTTGCACCGATGCGCCAAGACGGTAAGCGCCGAGCACGCCGGAAAATTCCCCGAAAGCACGGACGGGCTCGAGGCGCTTCCCGGCATCGGCCCCTACACCGCCGCCGCCATCGCCGCCATCGCCTTCGGCCGGCCGGCGACGGTGGTCGATGGCAATGTGGAACGTGTCATCGCCAGGCTGTTCGGCATTACCGAGACACTGGACAAGGCGAAGGGGCAAATCCGTTCGCTGGCGGCGGCACTGACGCCCGACGACAGGCCCGGCGATTACGCGCAAGGACTGATGGATTTGGGCGCGCTGGTGTGCAGGCCGCGAAAGCCCGCCTGCGGCGGCTGCCCGCTGAGCGCCTCGTGCGTCGCCTTCGAAAAGGGATTGGCGGATGAGTTGCCGCGCCGCGCGGCGAAGCCCGCAAGGCCGGTCCGGCGCGGTTTCGCCTATTGGGCGGTGCGCCCGGACGGCGCCGTATTGTTGCGCAAGCGCCCCGCCAAGGGGCTTCTCGGCGGCATGATGGAAGTGCCGTCGGGCGTTTGGCGCGACGGTGAGATCGCCCTCTCCACCGCCGACGCCGACGCCCCCTTCGCCGCCGATTGGCGGGTGCTGCCCGGCACCGTCGGGCACGTCTTTACCCATTTCCGCCTCGAGGTCACGGTACTGGCGGCGCGCCTCGAGGATGGCGACGGGATTGGCGACGGAGCGGTGTGGTGTCGGCCCGAACGGCTAGGGGATCACGCCCTGCCGACGGTGATGAAGAAGATCGCCGCCCACGCCCTCGCCAATATGTGACTCCCCTGGCTTCGACGCCGGGGCCGGGGGCATTTTAGCTCAGCCCGGCCCTATTAAGGTGACAGCTTACTTAATTCCCCGTCCCGGTCATTCGGGGCTATGGAATTAAGTAAGCTGTCACCTTAATTCTCGCCGGCGCCCGGGGGCTTTTTAGGTCAGTTCGGAGCGCATCTTTTGGCGCAAGACGTCGATCGGGACCGGTTCCCCTTCGGCGTCGAAATGCCAGAAGGTCCAGCCGTTGCAGGCCGGCGCGCCCTGGACATGGGCGCCGACCTTGTGGATCGACCCGGTGAAATCGGCGGAAACCAGCGTGCCGTCGGCCCTGACCTTGGCATGCCAGCGCCGGCGCGAATCGAACAGCACGTCTCCCGCCTCCAGCAGGCCGCGCTCGACCACCCAACCGAATGGGATGCGGGGCTCGGCCCGCTTAGAAGGGGTAACCATCAAATCCAGATCCTCCGGATGTTCGATCGCACTTATCCGTTCCTTCGCCAGCGCCGCGTAGTCCGGGTCGGCCTCGATGCCGATGAAGCCGCGCCCGAGCTTCTTGGCGACGGCGCCCGTCGTGCCGGTGCCGAAGAACGGGTCGAGGACGATATCGCCGACGCCGGTCGAGGCCAGGATCACCCGGTGCAGAAGCGCCTCGGGCTTCTGGGTGGGATGGGCCTTGACGCCGTTCCGGCGCAGACGCTCGGGCCCCGAGCAGAGCGGCAACAGCCAGTCGCTGCGCATCTGCAGATCGTCGTTCAGCGCCTTCATCGCCTGGTAATTGAAACGGTAACGCGCGTCGGATGACTTGGCGCACCAGATCAGGGTCTCGTGGGCGTTGGTGAAACGCCGGCCCTTGAAATTGGGCATCGGGTTGCTCTTGCGCCAGATGACGTCGTTGAGGATCCAGAAACCGAGCTCCTGGAGGATGGCGCCGATGCGATAGATATTGTGATAGGTGCCGATGACCCACAGCGTGCCGTCGTCCTTCAACAGTCTCCTGGCGGCCTCGAGCCATTCGCCGGTGAAGCGGTCATAGTCGGCGAAGCTGGCGAACCGGTCCCAGTTCGCGGTGACGCCGTCGACGACCGAGTTGTTGGGGCGGCGCAGTTCGGACTTGAGCTGCAGATTATAGGGCGGATCGGCGAACACCATGTCGACCGAAAGCGCCGGCAGGCCGGCCATGATCTCGACGCTGTCGCCGATGTGGATGTCGTTGACGAAGGGCGCCTCGCCGGCTGTTTTTTGCGCGCGCTTGGTCGCGCGCGTCCCGCCGGCCTTGGGGGGCTTGTTGCCGTTCATGGCGCCAGAGCATGAGTCAAGCGGGACTCGGCGTCAATAACTTTCAGGGATTCAATGCCTTAGACGCAATATCTTGGAGTCAAATCTAAGAGAGACTCAATATCTTGTTGATTGGGGCGAATGTTTTCCTGTGATGCGGCGTCACGCCGAGGCGCGTCAGCGCCTGTTTGTGCTCCGCCGTGCCGTATCCGGCGTTGCGTTCCCAGCCGAATCCGGGGTGGCGCCGGGCCAGGGCGGCCATGATGCGATCGCGGGTGACCTTGGCGACGATGGATGCGGCGGCGATCGAAAGCGAGGCCCGATCCCCCCTCACCACCGCCGTGGCCGGACAGGCGAGTTCGGGCGTCCGGTTGCCGTCGATGAGCGCCAGGTCGGGGACGATGCCAAGGTCATCGACGGCGCGGCCCATGGCGCGAAGGGTGGCGGCGAGGATATTGATGCGGTCGATCTCCGCCGCGCTCGCCCCGCCGATGCCGATATGGGCGTGGCTTTGAAGGACGGCGAACAGTTCCTCGCGGCGGGACTTGGTCAGCAGCTTCGAATCGTCGATGCCGTCGCGAAGCATGTCCGGCAGTGTTTCGGCATCGAGGATCACGGCGGCGGCGATGACCGGACCCGCCAGCGGCCCCCGCCCGGCCTCGTCGATGCCGGCGACGCGCCCGCCGGCGGCGCGCTCGAGGTTGAAGTCAGGCACCTATATTTCCGCGGCGCCCCCGGCCAGCGCCTTGAGCCAGTCGCCCCGGCCCTGGACGGCGAGACGCTGATGGTAGAAACGAAGGCCGCGCAGCCCGCCAAGCTCCTCGCCGCCGCCGGCCCGGCCGGGGCCGCCATGGACGCACATCGGCATGACGATGCCGTGGCCGGTCTGCGATTCGCCGATGCTCTCATCGACCACCAGCACCCGGCCGTGATTGGCGGCGAGCCCAAGCGTTGCCTCGGTGGCGAAGGCGTCGTCGCCGGTGAACACCGACGCCGTGAGCGAGCCGCCCCCCCGCCCGGCGAGGTCGTAGGCCTCGCCGGCGTCCCCGTAAGGCATGAGGGTGCAGACCGGACCGAAGGCCTCGACCTCATGGACGGCGCGGGCGCCCTTGGGGTCGTCGCAGCGAAGCAATGTCGGCGGCACGAAAGAGGCGATTTCCGCGTCGGCGTCGACGGGCCGGAAGTCGCGCTCATCGGTGATGACCTTGGTCTCTTCCTTGAGCCGCCCGATGGCGCCGAGTACCGCCGCCTGCTGGGTCTTGTCGACGATCGGTCCCATGGTGACGGTCTCGTCCCTCGGGTTGCCGGTGACGGTCTTGGCGAGGCGGGCCTCGAGCGCCCCGGCGACGTCGTCGATGAGTGCCCGGGGAACCAGCGCCCGGCGGATCGCGGTGCATTTCTGGCCCGCCTTCTGGGTCATCTCGCGCGCCACTTCGCGGACGAAGAGGTCGAACTCGGCGCCGCCTGGCTTGGCGTCGGGACCGAGGATGCTGGTATTCAGACTGTCGGCCTCGACGTTGAAGCGAACGGCGGAAGCGATCACGCCTGTTTGGGCGCGGAGCGCGTTCGCCGTCCCGGCCGAGCCGGTGAAGGCGATGGCGTCGGCGCCGGTGACGTGCTCCCACAACCCGCGGGCGGAACCCGAGATGAGCGATAGCGCGCCCGCCGGCAGCACGCCGGCCTCGATCACGTCCCTCACCATCCGATAGCTGAGCAGCGCCGTCGCCGTCGCCGGCTTGGCCAGCACCGGCACCCCGGCAAGCAGCGCCACGGCGGCCTTTTCCCACAGACCCCATGACGGGAAGTTGAAGGCGTTGATGTGGATGGCCACGCCCTCGATCGGCACCGAGAGGTGCATCGCCTGGAAGGCCTCGTCGCGGGCGAGGCGGTCGAAACCGCCGTCGCGCAGATTGTGCGTCTCGCCCAGCGATTCGCCGAGGCGGGCGAAGAACTTCAACGTGCCGATGCCGCCGTCGATGTCGATGGCGGCGTCGGTCTTGGTGTTGCCGGAATTGGCCAGCGCGGTCTCGAAATAGCCGTCGCGATTGGCGCCAAGGGTGTCGGCGATTCCCTTGAGCAGCCCGGCGCGCTGGGCGAAGCTCAATCGGCGCAGCGCCGGCCCGCCGGTGTTGCGCGCATAGTCCATGGCGGCGCCGATGTCGATGCCCTCGCTCGAGGCCCGCGCCAACTCGTCGCCCAGCACCGGGTCGGTCAGCGCCACGCCCTCGCCGCCGCCCTCGACCCAGTCGCCGCCAACGTAACTCGCAAGTTTCATCGTCCGCTCCTCGTTTCCGGTTTGCCGGCGCACCATAACATAACGCCCATCGGCGCCGGGGTTCTCGGATTCGATATCAGGCGTCTTTCTTTCCCTTCCCCTTGCGCGCGCGGCGTTTCTCGAGCCGTTGGCCGACGGCGGCGGTCAGGATCCGGGCTCGCTCCAGCGCCTGGTGGGAGCCGGCGGCGACGAACGCCGCCTCCTTGCCGTAAAGCAGCCGCAGGATTTCCTGGATCGAGCCGATGCCCGGCGCGATCAGGCGCTTGAGCCGGCGCGCGGTCAGGTACCATAGCGGGCTGATGATCAGGGAAAGGGCGACGATGGCGACGACGAGGCGGGATTCGGACTCCTCGATGAGGCCGGTGGTAAGCGCCATCGCGGCGAGGATGAAGGAGAACTCGCCGACCTGGCCGAGGAGGACGCCGGCAAGCGAGGCGCGCTGCCACGGCTGACCCAGGAGCCTCAACACGACGACGTTGAAGGCGGTCTTGAACACCGTGACGATGACCAGCAATACCAAGACCCTCTCGATATTCTCCCAGATATAGTCGAGGTCGATGAGCAGACCGATGGACAGGAAGAACACCATGATCAGGATGCTCTGGACCGGTTGGGTCATGCGGATCATGGTCGCGCGATGGGTGCTGTTGCCGATCACCAGGCCGGCGAGGAAGGCGCCATAGGCCGGAGAGAAACCGAGGACGCCGGTAAGCGCGGCGGCGCCGAGGCAGAGCGCGAAGGCCGAGAGCGGCGCCAGGTCGGCGTGGTTCATCACCCACTCGGACAGCGGCAGGCGGATCTTCGGGCCGCGGCTCAAATAAATCACCAGGACGACGAGGAAGGCGATGGAAAGGACGATCCTCGCCACCGGGGCGGCGCCGAAACCGGCGCCGGCGAGGCCATGTATCACCAGCATCATCGGCACCACCGCCAAATCCTGGGCGACGAGGACGGCGATGGTGATGCGGCCGGTCTCGGTCTTGGTCATGCCGATGTCGTCCAGCATCTTGATGGCGACGGCGGTCGAGCTCAGCGCCACCACGAAGCCGAGCAGCACCGAAAGCCCCATAGGCCAGCCAAGCAGTCGGGACAAGCCGAGCATGACGGCGAGGGATCCGGCGATCTGCAACAAGGAACAGAGCAGCGCCGTCCGCCACACCTTCTTGAAGGCGGAAATCGACAGTTCCATGCCGATGAGGAACAACAGCATCAGCACGCCGAGATCGGCGAGGGTGTTGATCTGGTCCCGGTTCTCGACCAGGCCGGCGGCGGAGGGACCGAGGATGATGCCGGCGAGGATGTAACCGACGATGGCGGGCTGGCGGAGCCGCGTCATGATCATGCCGCAAATCAGCGCGGCCAGTCCGACGATGGCGATGGCGGTGAGTTGCGAGTGATCCGGCATCGGCTGCGGACACTATCACAAGCGCGGGCGGATGACCCACATTTCGTGCGGGCGACGCGCCATGGCGGCGAGGCCGGGGGCCGGCAACTTCAAAAACGCGTCAAAAATCGGCGAACCCGTCGCCGACGCGCGCGCCTGTAACGGATGATGTCCTAGAGCAGCTCCAACTGTTCGGCTCCCCTTCGCGGGCGGCGGAAACGGGAAGTGTCCAGCGCCCAGTCGTTCTTGGTGAGACCGAGGCGCTTGCAGGCGAGTGAAAATCGCCTGGCGAGAAGATCGGCATATGGACCGGAGCCGCGCATGCGGGTGTGAAAGGCGGCATCGTTGAGCGCGCCCGACCGCATATTCCTGACCAGGCCGAGGACGTGCTTGGCCTTGGTGGGGTAGTGGACCTCGAGCCACTCGGTGAACAGATCCTTTATCTCATGGGGCAGGCGCAGGAGGACATAGCCCGCCGTCCCGGCGCCGGCGGCGGCGGCGGCGGCGAGGATGTTCTCGAGCTCCATATCGTTGAGCGCCGGGATCATCGGCGCCGCCATGACGCCCACCGGAATGGCGGCATCTTTCAGCGCCGCGATGGTTTTCAACCGCCTCTCAGGCGCCGCCGCGCGCGGTTCCATGCGCCGCGACAGCGCCGGATCGAGGGTGGTCACGGAAATACACACGCTGGCGAGCCCCTTGGCCGCGAGGGGCGCGAGGATGTCGATATCGCGCACCACCAGGGCCGATTTGGTCACCACCGTCACCGGATGGTCGAATTCGGCCAGCACCTCGAGGATGCTCCGGGTGATCTTGAAGTCGCGTTCGATCGGCTGGTAGGGATCGGTGTTGGTGCCAAGGGCGATGGGACGGCAACGGTAGCGCGGATTTTCCAGCTCCTTTACAAGCAAGGCGGCGGCGTCGCGCTTGGCGAACAGGCGGG
>JADFJG010000148.1:0-2809 GCA_022566265.1 Pseudomonadota bacterium
GGGTGATATCGCCTTCCCACTGGGCCACCGCGGCGCGGCTGACGCCGCACTTCCCGGCGAGGGCTTCCTGGGTCAGGCCGGCGGCGGCGCGCCCCTGGCGGATCCGTTGTCCGATGGATTGGCTGTCTCTTCTCTCTCCCCCCCTTAAAAACATCCCTGCGCGCTGCCAAAGGCAGGCTTCGCCAGCATTTTGCTCAACGTCATCTTTGCGTTTGTTTGCGGCGCTTTTGGCGCACGGACCGGTTGGCACACGGACCAGACGGTGATTGGAGTTCGTCCGGTGGCACGGTTCGGCGGTCAAGGTTGGTAAAAAATTCGCTTGCGGGTACCGGCCCTTTCGGTCGGCTGATTGAGAAGCGAAGGGGCGGGGACTGGTAATATCCGCCGCGTCACTTTGAAGCCTTGCTTCGACGCGGCGCCCTAGCCCGCCAGGTTCTCCAAGGCCTCGGGCGTGTCGATGTCGATCAATACGTCCTCTCCCGTCATTTCGACCTCGCAGATCAATTCGGGATAAGCGCCGATCAAATGACGGGCCCCGACATCGCCGGAGATGTCCCCCATCTCGGCGAAGAAGCGCTTCGACCACAGCACCGGATTTCCTCGCTTGCCCTCGACCGTCGGCACGCAGATGGCGCATCCCTCCAACGGATTGAAAGCCCCGATCAGCCGCTCGATGTCCGCCGGGGTCACGTTCGGCATGTCACCGAGGCAAACCAGCACGCCATCGATCTCGTCGGGCGCCGCCGCGAGGCCGCGTTTGAGCGAAGCGCTGAGTCCCGCCGCGTAATCCGGGTTCTCGACCACCGCAATGTCGAGCCCCGAAAGGGCCGCGCGAACCTTATCCGCCTGATGGCCGACGACGGCAATTATCGGTCTCGCACTCGAGGCCAGCACCGCCTCGGCGACCCGGACCACCATCGGCTTGCCGCCGAGTTCGGCCAGCAGTTTGTTGACCTTGCCCATGCGCCGCGACTGGCCGGCGGCAAGGATGATCGCGGCGATGTGCGGGGCCACTGGCGCCTCCCTTTGCTCCGGTTTGCTGACGGCGGCGGAGCGGGTCAGGAGGCGGTCGGGGACTTCCTTGAGCAATCCTCCGGAGCCCATCAACATGATGTCGCGCCCTTCCAACGGCAGTTCGGCCAGCAGGCGCTGCAATACCCAGTCGAAGCCGTTGAGCTTGGGTGAACGGGCGCAGCCCGGAAGACCGAGGACCGGTGCCCCGTCGTCAAAGCGGCCCAACAGCAAAAGATTACCCGGGTCCACCGGCATGCCGAAATGCTCGATCTTGCCACCGGCCCGTTCGATCGCTTCAGGAACGACGTCGCGACGGTCGGTGATCGCCGATGCGCCGAGGATAAGCACCATTCGGCATCCGCGGGCACGCAGCTTTTCGATCGCGCCGGTCACCTCGCCGGCCTCATGGGGACACCGGATCTCCTCCTTGAGACCGCTATCAAGGGCTTCGACGCGCCGGCCGATCACCTCGGAAGTCTTATCGAGTACGGAGGCCTTGGTGTGGGTGAGCACGGTCTGGATCAAACCGACGTCGAACCGGCGGAAGGGCGCGATTCGGATCAACCCGCCCTCGGCGGCGGCGAGGGCGGCGCAGTCCTCGATGGCTTTCTCCGGTGCCGCGAAGGGGATGATCTTGATCGTCGCCACCATCTGTTTGGCTTCCACCACTTCGAAGGGGGCAACGGTGGCGACGGTCACGGTCTCGTGGGTGGTGTTGATCCGATCGAGGGCTTCGCGGTCGATCACGGCAACGCCACGGGTGTCTGCGTACAAATTCACCCGTCCGGTGAAGGCGGTGCTGACGGTGACGTTTTCTCCGCGCGCCGCGGCGCCGATTCGCCCGGCGGCCTCGTCCTCGCCGACATCGCCGGGCTCGAGCCGGGCGGCGAGCACGCTTTCGACACCGGCGCTCCTAAGAACTTCAATATCTTCGGAGGTAAGAACGCGCCCTTTCTTGAGCATTCGCCCGCCCGCACTTTGGCGGTGGGCGAGGATCGCCCCTTCAGCTTCGCCAATCGGGATCGGGCCAAACTTCATTGACTCTTGTCCTTGCCCGACGCGTTAAGGGCATTGGTCATCTCGGCCAGGATCGCGATGGCGATTTCCGCCGGCGAGATGGCGCCGATGTCAAGGCCGACCGGCCCGTGGATGCGCGCGAGTTCCGCCGCGCTGATACCGTCGGCGCCGAGCCGCTCGCGGCGCTTGGCGTTGGTCCGCCTGCTGCCCAGCGCGCCGATATAGAAGGCATCTGACTTGAGCGCCAATTTAAGGGCCGGATCGTCGAGCTTGGGATCGTGGGTCAGGGTGATGACCGCGGTCCGGCGGTCGGGGCGCAACGCTTCGAGAGCCTCATCGGGCCAATCGTGAGTCAGGGTGACGCCAGGAAAGCGCCAGTCCATGGCGAACGCGCTTCTGGGATCGATGATGGTCACCGCATAACCGGCCAGGGCCGCCATCGGCGCCAGCGCCTGGGCAATGTGAACCGCGCCGACGACCACAAGGCGCTTCGGGGGGATGAAGACATGGATGAAGATTTTGCGGTCATCGGCGACGATAGTGGGGCTCTCGTCCCTGGCCAGCGCTTTCCTCACGCCGTCGAGCATCGCATCCGTCAGGTCTAGATTGCCCTTGACCTTTCCATCGACGATGAGCGCCTGGGCGCCATCTGAGAGATCGGTGACAAGCGCCGCGGGCTTCTTCGCCTCGCGGGCCGCCAGGACGTCATCGAGGATTTCCGACTTCATTCCAGCTTCTCGACGAAAATTTCCACCTTGCCGCCACAGCTTAGTCCGAC
>JADFJG010000148.1:2908-5986 GCA_022566265.1 Pseudomonadota bacterium
TGAGAGATCGGTGACAAGCGCCGCGGGCTTCTTCGCCTCGCGGGCCGCCAGGACGTCATCGAGGATTTCCGACTTCATTCCAGCTTCTCGACGAAAATTTCCACCTTGCCGCCACAGCTTAGTCCGACCTCCCAGGCCATTTCGCTGGTCACGCCGTATTTCACCAGCCGAGGCTTTCCATCCTTGATGACGCCAAGCGCCTCGTCTATGACCGCGCCCTCGATGCAGCCGCCCGAAACCGAGCCGACGAAATTGCTGCCCTCGTCGACGACCAACTGGCTGCCGACAGGCCGGGGAGAGGATCCCCAGGTGGTCACCACGGTCGCTATTGCGACGGCCTTGCCTTCGGCCTTCCACCGGGCGGCTTGCTCGAGAACGTCATCATAACCTGCGGTCTGCGTTTCACTCATTGCGCCAGCTCCCGCCACTTCGCCATGTCCTTGTAGCGACCCGCCTCTTTTTCGTTGAGCGCGGCAACGACGTCCGAGAGCGAATCCAAATTATGGGCCGACCTGAATTCATCCACATGAGGCATGATTGCACGTATCCCCACTGATTTTGGCTCAAACTGGTCATAGCGCAATAGGGGATTGAGCCAGATAAGACGGCGGCAGGATTTATGCAGCCGTTCCATCTCCTTGTTAAGGCCCGCGCCGGCGTCGCGGTCGAGACCGTCGGTGATCAACAGCACGATGGCGCCTTGGCCGAGTACCCGTCGCGACCATTTGCGGTTGAACTCGCCGACACAACGCCCGATGCGGGTGCCACCCGACCAGTCCTCCACGGCGGCGCCGAGTTTCGCGAAAGCGACATCGACGTCCTTGTATCTCAGCCAACGGGTCACGTTGGTCAGGCGGGTGCCGAAAAGGAAAGTGTCCACACGCCCGCGAACGCCCGTCATCGCGTGCAGGAAGTGGATGAGCATACGCGAATACCTCTCCATCGACCCCGAGATGTCGCAGATGGCGACCAAAGGTGGAGGACGCCTTCGAATACTGCGTTTCTTCAACGGGATGAAATCACCACCGAAGCGCAACGCGGCGCGCAGGGTGGCCCGCATATCCGCGCGGGCGCCGGCGGGATTCGCCCGGTAACGGCGGGTTGGCACATCGGCGATCGCCAGGCGCATCTTGGCAATTTCCTTGCGCGCCGCCTCGATTTCGTGCGCCGTCATCTTCTCGAAGTCCTTGTTCCGGAGCACCTCCGTCCGGCTCCAGGTCATCGCCGCGTCAAGCTGAATTTCCTCATCAGGTGACACTTCCTTGGTCTCGGTCGCGGCGCCCGCGATCTTGAGAGCTTCGGCAATCCGGCGAGCGATGGTCTCTCCTGTACCCTTCTCGCCGTCGCCGCCGATGGCCGGCTGGCGGACCGGTTGCAACCGTTCAGAGATTCGTGGGCCGCGCCAAAAAATCCGGAAGGCCTGATCGAAAAGGTCGTGTCGGTCATGGCGGTCGACGAAAACCGCGTGCAATGTCCAGTAAAAATCCTCGCGGTTGGCGACGCCGACGGCGATCACGGCGCGAAGCGCGTCCATCACCTTGCCGGGCCCGATCGGTATGCCGGCGTTCCGCAATACCCTGGCGAAATACATGATGTTGGCGACCAGACGGCCGCCGTCATTGGTGGCTGCGGTTGCCGTCAAGTCGCCGAGGCTCCGGCCGCCTCTAGTTCGGCCTTGACCTGATCGAGGATCAGGCCGGCCTCGCTGCCCTGGATCTTGGTGATATCGTCTTGATATTTCAGCAATACACCCAGCGTGTCGTTGATGTTTTCGGGATCGAGCGCCACGCAGTCGAGCTCTGTCAGCGCGTTGGCCCAGTCGATGGTCTCGGCGACACCGGGAAGCTTGAACAGATCCGTCCGACGCAGCTTCTGTACGAAGCCGACGATCTCCGCCGAGAGTGTCGCCGACGCTTCCGGCGCCTTGATTTTCAGAATTTCCAGCTCGCGCCCGGCATCGGGGTAATCGATCCAGTAATAGAAGCAGCGCCGCTTGAGCGCGTCGTGGATTTCCCGCGTCCGATTGGAGGTGATGACGACGACGGGCGGTTTTTCGGCCTTGATGGTCCCGATCTCGGGTACGGTGATCTGAAAATCCGCTAGCACTTCCAAGAGGTAGGCCTCGAAAGGTTCGTCGGTGCGGTCGAGCTCGTCGATCAGCAATACCGGCGAACCTTCAAGACCTGATTCCAGCGCCTGAAGCAGCGGACGCTTGATGAGAAACTTCTCGCTGAAAATGTCCTCCTCGATGCTGTCGCGGTTACGGTCGCCGGCGGCTTCCGCCAGTCGGATTTCCACCATCTGCCGGGCGTAGTTCCATTCGTAAACGGCCGAAGCCACATCCAACCCTTCGTAACATTGCAGCCGCACTAGCCGGCGTCCGAGCGTTGCCGCCAGCACGTTGGCGATCTCGGTCTTACCGACGCCAGCTTCGCCTTCGAGGAACAAGGGCCGCTTCAGCCGAAGCGCCAGGAACAGAGCCGTAGCAAGGCTGCGGTCGGCGAGATAATCACCCTTGCGAAGCAAGGCGAGCGTTTCATCCACCGAGGCGGGTATTGACGTCGTCATATTGGTTTCCCGGGACTAGTACTTACTTTCATAGGAGGGTGACACATCTGACGGCCTTGCGGGTTCTTCGGCTAGGAGCGTGGTCCGCCGTGATGTGGCGCATCACAAGGGCCGCGCGACGACGTCCGAAGGGCCCGCAAGGCCGCCCGAAGGGTCGTTTTTCGCGGCCACCGGAGGGCGTCGGCGCCGCTTGACGATGCTCCAAGCATCGTCGGCGCGACGCTTCCTACCCGGAGGCCGCGAAAAGCGATCATATGTATCACCCTCCTATGAAAGTAAGTACTAGAGCACTATCCGACCAGATGGAATCGTTTGACCGGGATTATTTTGCGTCGTGGCTAGGCGCGCGCCGCATGGCGATGCTTGCGCATCGGCAAAGGGGTGCAACGACGCCACGGCGCAAAAGAACCCGGCCTTCGGTGGGGCAAAACGGCCCCTCGGATGCGTCGCGACGCTTGCCCGATGTCCTACATCGCGCCGCGCGCCGCTCCTACCCGAGGGACCGTTTTG
>JADFJG010000149.1 GCA_022566265.1 Pseudomonadota bacterium
CCATTGATGACGACAAGGATCTCCGCCCCGGAAGCCTTGAGATGGGCGGTCACGTCCGTCCCCCACATATCCTCGCAGATCATGACCCCAAGCTTGACCCCCCGGAATTCAATGGCTTCCGGCAAAGGTCCGGGTGCAAACACCCGCTTTTCATCGAACACGCCGTAATTCGGCAGATCGACCTTGAGCCTGACCGCGGCGACCTCGCCCCGATCGATCAGGAGCGCGGCGTTGTGAAGCGCGCCGTCGGCGCGCCAAGGGGCGCCGATAAGCACCGCCGGGCCATCTTTCGTCGACGGCGCGAAGGATCTGACCGCCGCTTCCACCGCATCCTGGAAAATTGGCTTGAGGACCAGGTCCTCGGGTGGATAGCCGCTGACGCCGAGCTCGCTGAAGATCGCAAGATCGGCGCCGAGCCCGGCGGCCTCATCCCGCGCCGCCTCGATGCGCGCCATATTCCCCTCGATGTCACCGACGGTGTAGTCGAGTTGGGCCAGCGCTATCGTCAGCGTGTCGGTCATGGAACGTGGCGTCCTCAAGAGGTCATGAACGGCGAATTTTCAATAGCTTACAGAAAGCTAGGGTCGGGTTCCGGTGCTGTCAACGGCGGCGGTCCAAACGGCACCGTGCTTAAGGATGGGACCGCCTCAACAGGAACTCTCGGCCCACCTTGACCTTCGGCGCCCCGTCATAGGCGATGATATCGGCGGTGGCGAAGGTCTCGTGCCAGTTTTCCGGCAGGTACGATCCGGTGCCGATGATATCGACGGGAGCCGCCGTTTCCGCCATCACCTTGCATTTCGCCGGCCCGAAACCGGACGAGGCGACGATTTTCGTGTTTGCGAAACCCGCCTCATCGAGTGATTCGCGCAGGTGATAAATCGCCGCCGCGGACACTCCGGTGCCGACCATATAGCGAAGCTCGATCTCGCTGCGGTAGCGCCTGATGGCGTCGGGATTGTGCCGCTCGAGCACGGCATAGGACTTGGCGGGATCGAGTCCCTCGACGTAACGCCCGCCGTGGGTATCGATCCTGAATGCGAGCTTGCCGGCCTCGGCCATCTCGGGAAAGCGGCGGCATACTTCGATGGCGTCGGTAACCTCCTGGCCGAAATGATCGACCAGCACGATCGGATCCTGGTCCGGATAGGTCTCGAAAAGCATCTCGGCGGCGCGCACGGTCGACCCCGCATAGCCGATCAACGCATGGGGCATGCTGCCCAGGCCCTTCTCGTTGCCGAAGTAATGGGCGGTGGCGTCCACCGAGTTGCCGATGAAGCCCTTGGCGCCCACTTCTTTCTTGGCCGCGTTCGAGCCGACGGAAGCGGCATAGGCCATGAGCTCCGCCATCTCGGTACCGGCGCAATGGCGCGCATCGAAGGCGAGGAACGCCACCTTCGGCAGAACGACGCACATGGTATAGGCGTTATAGGCGGCGACCGCGGCGGCCCCCAACTTCTGCAGGTAAAGGGTTTCGAGGTCGACGAGATGGGTAAGCGCGCCGGTGATATACACCAAGGGCTCGCCGGCGCCGACCCAATCGCCTTCCTGGTAATTGAGCTCGATATCGAATTCGGTGCCACGGGCCTCGGCCACCGCGTTCAGCCAATCCACCATCAGTTTCGGGGTGAAAATCACCGGCCGGCGCATAAAAACGGCGTAGGTCGCGTTAGTGTCGCCGAAACGCTCGACGGTCTTCTTCGTCTTGACGAAGTAGCTGTCGGTCAGACGGGCGATATCTTCGATTTCCGGATTCATGGCGCTCTATCGTAGAGGGAGGCCCTAACGGGTGGCATTGAACAAGAAACCCTAACCCTGCGAATAAAGTGAATCTCAGGAGGCCGCGGCGATGCGCTCCTTGGCGTTCGCCGTTCGCTCCGATCTGAGCATCTCGGCGATAACGAAAGCGAGCTCCAGGGCCTGGTTGGCGTTCAGCCTGGGATCGCAGTGGGTATGGTAACGGTCCGCCAACCCCGATTCCGTGATCGCCTGGGCGCCGCCGACGCATTCGGTGACGTCCTGGCCGGTCATCTCGAAATGCACGCCGCCGGCATGGGTCCCTTCCGCCTGATGGATGGCGAAGAAACTCAGCACCTCGGAAAGAATTCGGTCGACGTGCCGGGTCTTGTAGCCGCTGGACGATTTGACGGTGTTGCCGTGCATCGGATCGCAAGCCCACACCACCTTGCGTCCCTCGCGCTCCACCGCCCGGATCAGGGACGGAAGCCGCGCCTCCACCTTGTCCGCGCCCATGCGGCAAATGAGGGTCAGCCTGCCGGGCTCATTCTCCGGGCTCAAGATGTCGATCAGTCGCAAAAGCTCATCCGGCTCTAGCGTCGGGCCGACTTTCATGCCGATCGGGTTCTTGATTCCGCGCAGGAACTCGACTTGGGCGCCGTCCAGCTGGCGGGTTCGCTCGCCCACCCACACCAGATGGGCCGAGCAGTCGTACCACTCGCCGGTCAAGGAATCGATCCGGGTCAGCGCCTGCTCGTAGTTCAGCAATAGCGCCTCGTGGGAGGTGAAGAACTCGGTTTCCCTGATCTGCGGCGTCGTCTCGGAGGTCAGCCCGCAGGCTTCCATGAAGCCGAGGGTTTCGGCGATCCGGTCGGCGAGTTCGCGGTATTTCTCCCCCTGAGGGCTCTGTTCGACGAACCCGAGATTCCACCGGTGCACCCGGTGAAGGTCGGAAAAGCCACCCTGGGCGAAGGCGCGCAGCAGATTGAGGGTCGCCGCCGACTGGCTGTAGGCCTGAAGCCAACGTTGAGGATCGGGCGTACGGGCCTCCTCGGTGAACTCCATCGCGTTGACCATGTCACCGCGATAACTCGGCAGGCTTACCCCGTCCTTGGTCTCGAAATCATCGGACCGGGGCTTGACGAACTGGCCCGCCACGCGGCCGACCTTGATGATCGGCAGGCTCGCGCCGTGGGTCAGCACCACCGCCATCTGCAGGAGCACGCGGAAGGTATCGCGGATGTTGTCGGCATGAAATTCGGCGAAGCTCTCGGCGCAGTCCCCGCCCTGGAGCAGGAAGGCCCGGCCGTCGACGACCTTGGCGAGGTGCTCGCGAAGGCGCCTCGCTTCGCCGGCGAATACCAGGGGCGGAAAATTCTTGAGCTTGGCCTCGACCTCCGCCAGCGCCCCTTCGTCCGGCCATTGGGGCTGCTGCTTGATCGGCTTGCCCCGCCAACTGTCCGGCGTCCACTTCCCAGCCATCATGACACTCTCGATACCCATTACCCTTCGACTCGCCCTCAATGGGGCGAAGGCGCAGACTTATACGCCTCAAGCACCCATTTTACCAGATAAAGTGGTGATATCGGGAATAGTATCGAGGGCGGCAAAAGCGGCGAAAAAGCCCAAAATGGAGCCAAAACTCACCCTTTACTGGGCCGCTCCGGCCCCTGCGTCCGTCACTTTCTCGCCCATCAGGACGAACTCCTCGGCCGAGGTCGGATGAATGCCCATGGTGGCGTCGAACTGGGCCTTGGTGAGCCCCGCCCTGACGGCGATCGCCAGACCCTGGATGATCTCGCCCGCTTCGGCGCCGACCATGTGCGCGCCCACCACCCGGCCGGTATCGGCATCGACGACAAGCTTCGTCAAGGTCACTTCATCGCGCCCGCTGAGGGTGTGTTTCAAGGGCCTGAACTTGGACCGATAGACATCCACGGCGGCCAACGCCTCGCGGGCTTCCGTTTCCGTCATTCCGACGGTGCCGATGGCGGGCTGGCTGAACACGCAACTCGGCACGTCGCGGTATTCGGGACGGCTCGGATTGTGCTTATAGAGGGTTTCGAACAGGCACTGGGCCTCGTGGATGGCGATCGGCGTCAGGTTCAACCGGTTGGTACAGTCGCCGACGGCGTAGACGTTGTCCACGGTCGATTTTGAGTAAGGATCGACGACGATGGCGCCGCCGGGCGCAAGCTCCACCCCGGCTTCGCCAAGCCCTAGCCCATCGGTATTGGGGATGCGCCCGGTCGCCATCAGGATCTGATCGAACACCCTGACGTCACCATTGGTGGTGGTGGCGTGAAGCCCGTCCGCCTGCTTCTCGATCCCGACGAGATTGGTCCCGAGACGCACGTCGATGCCCTTTTTGCCCATCTCCTCGCAAAGGGTGGCGCGCACGTCGTCGTCGAACCCACGCAGGATCATCTCGCCGCGGTAAAACAACGTCGTCGCCGCGCCGAGCCCGTTGAAGATGCCGGCGAATTCGACGGCGATATAGCCGCCGCCGACGATGGCGATCCGCCCGGGAAATACCGCCAGGTCGAAGGCGTCATCGGAGGTGATGGCGTGGTCAGCGCCGGGAATTTCGGGAAGGGTGGGCCTGGCGCCGGTGTTGATGAGTATGGTCTCGGCACCGAGGCTCCGTCCCGCCACCTCGATCCCGTGGGGACCGGCGAGGATCGCGCGCCCTTCGATGTAGCTGACCCCCGCCTCGTCCAGCATGCGGTCGTAGATGCCATTCAGCCGGGCGATCTCCGTCTTCTTGGCGCCGACCAGCTTCGGCCAGTCGAAGGACGCATCGGGGACGGTCCAGCCGAAACCCTCTGCGTCCTCGGCCTCCTCGGCGAAGTGGGAGGCGTAGACATAGAGCTTCTTGGGGATACAGCCGCGATTGACGCAGGTTCCGCCGATGCGGCTTTCCTCGGCGATACCGACCCGCTTGCCATGGGCGCCCGCCCGCCTGGCGGCGCGCACGCCGCCCGACCCGGCGCCGATGATGAAAAGATCGAAGTCGTATTCGGCCATGAGCCTGAACCGCGAAAGCCGACGGGTTCTAAGCGTCGAGCCCGCCCATGAGGATGTACTTGACCTCGACGAACTCATCGATGCCGTATTTGGAGCCCTCCCGCCCGATGCCGGACTCCTTCATGCCGCCGAAGGGCGCGACCTCGGTCGAGATGATGCCTTCATTGACGCCGACGATGCCGAATTCCAGGCGCTCGGCGACGCGCCAGACGCGCCCGATATCGCGGGTATAGAAGTAGGCGGCGAGGCCGAACTCGGTATCGTTCGCTATCTCGATGGCGTCCTGTTCGGTGGCGAAGCGGAACAGCGGCGCCACCGGCCCGAAGGTCTCCTCGTGGGCCATCTTCATCTGGGTGTCGACATTGGTCAGCACCGTCGGCTGGAAGAAGGTGCCGCCGAGCTCGTGACGCTTGCCGCCGACCATGATCTCGGCGCCCTTTGAGACCGCGTCGGCGATGTGATCCTCGACCTTCTCGACGGCGGTCATGTCGATCAGCGGACCCTGCTCGACGCCGTCCTCGAAGCCGTCGCCGACCTTCATCGCCGAGGCCGCTTCGGCGAGCCTGCCGGAAAATTCCTCATAGACACCGTCCTGGATCAACAGCCGGTTGGCGCAGACGCAGGTCTGGCCGGCATTGCGGTACTTCGACGCCATGGCGCCGACGATGGCGGCGTCGAGATCGGCGTCATCGAAGACGATGAAGGGCGCGTTGCCGCCAAGCTCGAGCGATACCTTCTTCACCGTGCCGGCGCACTGTTGCATCAAGTATTTCCCGACCTCGGTCGAGCCGGTGAAGGAAAGCTTCCGGACGATCGGATTGGACGTCATCTCGGCGCCGATCTCCGACGCCTTGCCGGTGACGACGTTGAACACGCCCGCCGGCATGCCGGCGCGTTCGGCCAGTTCCGCCAGCGCGGTGGCCGAAAAGGGCGTCTGCGACGCCGGCTTCGCCACCACCGTGCAGCCCGCCGCGAGCGCCGGCGCCACCTTGCGGGTGATCATGGCGGAAGGGAAGTTCCACGGCGTGATCGAGACGACGACGCCGATCGGCTCCTTGGTCACGACGATGCGCTTGCCCGGCGCGTGCTGGGGGATGATATCGCCGTAGATGCGCTTGCCTTCCTCGGCGAACCACTCGATGAAGGCGGCGGCATAGACCACCTCGCCCCTGGAT
>JADFJG010000049.1 GCA_022566265.1 Pseudomonadota bacterium
CAGGCGGAGAACGGTTCCGGCGACATACCCGCGACGCAAACTCTCGCGCATCAATTTCGCTAGCTGAGGCATACCCGGTGCCTCGGATACGGCGCCATAGCCGCCGTGCCGCAAGAAAACCTCATGAAAGGTTTGGGTTTTGGCTTCGTGAAATCCCTCGGGCGGTACATCGACCGCGGGAGATGTCTCAAAGTTTTGGAAGGCCTGAAGCGTCTGTGCTCCCAGTGTGGCGAGGTATTCCCGGCGGCGGTTCTCTTCACGCGGCCAGGCCATGTAAGTGGCCAACCTATGTGCTGCCAGCGCAAGGTCAAACGATGGCGCGGGATTGCTTAGCTCAAGCCTATCGAGAGGACCTAAATCGAGTTCCGGCATAGCACCTCCGCAAGGTGCAGCCCGCAAATAAAGGGACGGCGCGGCGACCGGGTGCGGGTGTCCCGGCTTTCGGCCCGTCGGCCTAGCCGCGCCGGTTCGGCCTAAGCCTTGCGCTTTGGCAGCGCCACAACCTCCGCCCCGCCTTTGTCGCCACTGTTCATGGCGGCGGCAATTTCCCCGGCGATCCGGTTAGCGGCGGCTTGTATTGGGCTATCGCTCAAATGCGCGTAGCGTTGGGTTGCCTTTTGGTCGCGGTGACCTAGGAGCGCGCCGATCACCAGCAAGCTGTCTCCGCCGCCAGCACCGACGGCCCCAAACGAATGCCTCAGATCATGCAGGCGCACCCCCGGGAGCCCTGCGCGCTCGCGGAGCCGCGCCCATACCTTTTGCAGCCCGACGAAATGCCCTTCGCCGGTGTTGCTCGGCAGGACATAGGGGCAGCCCTCCACCCGGGGCAGTGACGCCAGCAATTCGAGGGCAGGTGCACCCAACGGAACCACCTTGGCGCCGGTCTTGCTGTCCGGCAGCCTCAAGCAGGCCCGCTCGAAATCGACGTATTCCCAGCGAAGCGAAAGGATTTCGTTCTTTCGGCCACCGGTGAGCGCCAGCAAGCGGATTGCCGCAACGGCGGAGGGGCTTTCGCCTTCCCGCTCGGCGGCGGCCAGGGTTTCTCCTAGGCGCGCGAGCTCGGCTGGTGACAGAAAACGCTCGCCCTTGCCGTCCGTGAAGCGTCTGACACCCCGCACCGGATTGTTGGGCCGGAGACCGCGGTCAACGGCGAAAGCGAAAATCGCTCCGAGCATCCCAACAGTGCGTGTGGCGACGCCCTTGCCGCCCTTCACGATGGAGCGCCCGCGGAAGCCGGTCTTTTCGTCGCGTGCCGTCTTGCCGGCGGCCACATCCTGCATGAATCGGGCTATGTCGGTGCGCGTCACCGCGCCAACCGGCAGCCGCCCTAACAGCGGCTTCACATGGCGCTCAATACGGCTGCGGTCCATCGCCAAGGTTGTCCCTTTCTTAGTGGCGACGCCCTCGGCCAGATACAGGTCACAAAGTTCGGCAATGCTCATGGCGGCCTTGTCGGCGGCCTTCAATTCCGCCGGATCCACCCTTTCAGCAACCATCCCCAGCAATCGCTCGGCCTCGGTTCGGGCCTCATCCGGCGTCCAAGGGCTGCCATGTTTGCCGATGGTGTAGCGGCGCAGCCACCGATTGAAGCGGTACTGTAAGACGTAGACGCGGTTGCCGTTGGGCGTGACCTTCAGCCCAAAACCTTTCACGTCGGTATCCCAAAGGAACCAGTCCCGCTTGGCGGGCTTGGCGGCATCGACGGCCCGTTTAGTGATTTTGGCCTTCATAGCTCTGCCCTCCGTCTGTCTGTCTAGCAATCATATAGCAATCACTAGCAATCAAACAAGGGGCAAGAGCCAGAAACGCAACGAAAGCCGTTGCCATAAATTGACTTTAATTCTAATGGGTTTGGAAGTCATAGGAAATATGCGGAAATAGAGAGCACAACCTTGCCAAGGTTGGGGTCGAGGGTTCAAATCCCTTCGCCCGCTCCAGATTTTCAGTAGGTTAGTGGCGATCATCCCATCGCCATAGCGTTGTAGCAATTGAATAGCAATCATACGAAGCGATTCCACGTCCTCGGAGAGACCTGACAGGGTTGCGGTTCAGGCCGGCCGACGGCTCGGGCGATAGGCCGCGAGCCCATACGGCGAGCGGTTTCGACAACGATAGGCGCAAGGTCGGGCGTCGGATGGGTGCCGGGGGGGTGGTTTGGGCACACCCCCCACCGGGGGCGCGGGGGCGTACCTTCCAGCCCCGTCATGTTTCAACCAAAAACGGATGTTACCGTATCGGACCCACTGAGACCTTAAAGGGACCCGGCCGAAAATTTCCCGGACCAAAAGGGCCGCCCGCCTACAGCATGGGAAAGCGATGTGGCGGGGAAAGAACCGTCAAACCGGACGGCAAACTCGACGACGCACAGGTAGCCGGGCATCACTTCCCTTCCTTCGGCTTTCACTCCCGCGCCAGCCGTTGGGCCTCGGCGATCTGGGCGGGGGTCATAAGCTTGGAAACAATGTCGCGGTTCTCAACAGCCGTGGCGCGGTCCGTACCCGGCGGCAAGCGTGAGGCAGCGAGGTTAGTTCCTTGAGTTCAGCCGCCGCATTCACCGCCAGACGATGCTCGTTGGACGATCACTGGAGAACGGACTCTAGTCCAAGAGCCGATTCTCCTTGATCCATTGGGTCAAGCGGTCGGCGACAAAGGCATGGCCGGCCTCGTTGATATGCGCGTCATCGACGAAATGAAGGTTGTCGAACGAACCGGTCTCGGGTCCCCCGAGGTCAAGCAGGTTCAGATCCTCGGTCTTCGCGAGCCGATGAAGACTGGGAAAGGTCCTGCGCTGTCGCAACGGCAACCTGACGAGCAGAAGCGGCGTATCGGCCGACTTCGCGTCGGAGTTCATGGCCTTGATAATCGCCCGGTTCCGCAACCACCAGTCGCCGAAGGAATAGCGGTAGCCAATGTGCTTGATGGTCTTTCTGAGTATTGTCCATAGGCCCGAGTGCGCCTCCAGGAGTCGGATCATCACGCTTGGCTTGTCCCGCCTGGTTTGCGGGCGCAGGTTGCCGTTCTCTAGTTCAAAGGTTGGCTTGTTGAATCCCTCGGCCATGCGATAGGCGGATTGGCTCCGATCCAGATCGGCATCGATGAATGCGAAAATGATGAGCGCTGGTTCGAGCGGCAATGCCTGGTGCCGCACGCTCATCCACATCTGATCCAGCCCGAACCCGGGCATCGCGAGGTTGTAAACGGTCACGTCGTCTCCCAGTGAATCCCCCAGCAGTTCTCCGAACGTCTCCTCGAACTCAACCCCAGTGCCAAAGGCAAAAGAATCGCCGATCAGGGCAATGACCTTGCGGTTCTCGAACCGACTGACGTTCATTTCGCTGCGGAAGCCTTGATCGTTCGATCTGTAAATGTCTCGTTCGCCGGCGATTTTCCAGACAAACTCGATGTTGGGCCTCATACGCCAACCCGTGTTCTGGTCCGCGATGAAGTTTCGGCTTTCCCGGTTCTCGAAATCGCCGACGAAGGTGCGGGGCTCTGGCTTGAAGCCCCCCAAGAAGGGAGCGTATCGAACAGCGCCTTCCAGCAACGCGAGACAGAACAGTATCGATGTCACCGCTATGAGGGAATTGACGGTCTTCCCAAATCTAGGCCATGGACTCATTAACGCGTAGCCAAATGCGTATAGAGGCCAACTTTATCATGGCGAGATAATTGGCGGCATGTTTTTCGAAGCGCGTTGCGACGCGGCGGAAGTGTTTGATCCTGTTGAAGAAGCGTTCGATGTGGTTGCGTTCCTTATAAAGGGCCTCGGAGAAGCGGTGACGATGCTTGCGGGTTACCTTGTCGGGAATGTTCGCCGTCGCGCCCTGGGTTTCGATCCGCTCCCTGATCCAGTCGACGTCGTAAGCCTTGTCGCCAAGCAGGACGCTGCCATCGTCGAGATCGGTCAGAAGCATCGCCGCGCCCTTGATGTCATGGGCCTGGCCGGGGGTGAGCGCCAGCTTGATCGGCAGCCCCCGAGCATCGGTGAGCGCGTGAACCTTGGTGGTCAGTCCTCCTCGCGAACGGCCCACAACGCCTGGTAGGGATTTTAGTGGGGATTGCTGTCTCGAACTGACTTGCCCTGTATCTTAAAAGCCGCCGCCATCCACCATTTCCGCCGTCTCTTTAACTTCAAATCAACCTTGCCAAGGTTGGGGTCGAGGGTTCAAATCCCTTCGCCCGCTCCAATTTTTCCGAGGGCCTGGCCATAGTGGCCGGGCCCTTCGCGTCGCGGTCCCGGGCCCGCCGGCAAGAGAGGGGTGGTCATTCAACAAAATTTAACCTAAATCTCGGTTAGTCGATGTTTCGTATCCGGAACGGCGGATCGCCCCGGCGCCCTTGCCCTTACCTTACCCTCGATGGCGGGGCGCGCGCCGGCCAACGAAGGCCAACGAAGGACGGTGACAGGTGGAAAGGCCGGCAACTCTCAAGGCCGACATGATCGACGAGATCGCGGCGCTCACCGCGAGCCATCTCGAGGGCAACCGCGCGGCACTGGCCGAGCGCTTCATCCGCGCTTACTACGCCCCCGCCTCCGCCGACGACATGGCCGAGGATACCCCGGAGAACCTGTTCGGCGCCGCCCTTTCGCTGTGGCGCTTTGCCGCCACGCGCGAGGCGGGCAAGGCGAAGGTCCGGATCTACGCCCCGCGCCTCGAGGAGCATGGCTGGGATTCCCGCAACACCGTGCTCGAGATCGTCAACGACAATATGCCTTTCCTCGTCGATTCGGTGACGGCGGCGCTCAACGAACGCGGAATGACCGTCCACCGGATTTCCCATCCCGTCATCCGCGTAAAGCGCGACTCCAGGGGCGAAATCTCCGATCTCATCGGCGACGACCGGGATCCGGGCGCGCCGGGCGACGAATCCTACATGCACGTCGAGATCGACGGGCATTTCTCCGCCCGGGAGATGGAGGAAACCCGCGACGATATCGAGGGCGTGCTCGGCTGTGTTGGCGTCGCGGTCCAGGACTGGAAGGCGATGCGGGACAAGGTCGGCGACATCCTGGACGAGATGGAGAAGGCGCCGCCCGGCGTCGCCAAGGAGGACGCCGAGGAGGCCAGGGAATTCCTGCTCTGGATCAATGATGACCATTTCACCTTCCTCGGCTATCGCGCCTACGAATTCACCGGCCGCGACGAGTTGGTGATGGGCACCGTCATCGAGGACACGGGTCTGGGGATCCTCCGGGACCGGGGGTTCACCATCTTCCATCCGGCGGGCGCCGCGGCCTCCCTGCCGCCCGACACGCGCCAACTGATCCGCCAGCCGACGCTGCTCCTGATCTCCAAGGCCAACCGCAAATCGCCGGTGCACCGGCCGGTCCATATGGACACCATCGGCATCAAGTCCTTCGACGCCGAGGGCAGGGTCGTCGGCGAACACCGCTTCGTCGGCCTGTTCACCTCCCACGCCTATAACGTCAGCCCACGCCGTATCCCGCTGCTCAGGCAGAAGTTGGACCGTACGGTGGCGCGCGCCGGCTTCGACGCGACCGGCCACGATGGCAAGGCGCTTCTCAACATCCTCGAGACCTACCCCAGGGATGAGCTGTTCCAGATTTCCGAGGATGATCTTCTCGACATCTCCCTCGGCATCCTGCAGCTGCAGGAGCGCCAACGGATCGCCCTGTTCATTCGCCGCGATCCGTTAGAGCGTTTCCTGTCCTGTCTCGTCTATGTGCCGCGCGACCGCTACACCACCGAGCTGCGCGAACGCATCGGGGACATTCTGGTGGAGGAATTCGCCGGCAGGCTGTCGGCGTTCTATACCCAGATCGGCGACGCGCCCCTGGCGCGCGTGCATTTCATCGTCGCCACCGTCCCCGGAAAGATTCCCGACTACCGACTGCCCGAGATCGAGGCGCGCCTGGTCCGGGCGGCGCGCACCTGGAACGATGAACTGCGCGAGGCGCTTTCCGAAAGCAAGGGCGGGGACTGGGGGCTCGCCCATTTCCGGCGCTATTCAGACGCCTTCACCGCCGCTTACCGCGAGGGTTTCAGCGCCGCCGACGCGATCCTCGACATCGACAACGTCGAGGAGACGCGGACCACCGGCGGGCTCGGCATGCACCTCTACCGCCCCGCCGGGGCGCCGGAAGACACGGTGCGCTTCAAGGTCTATCACCGTGAACATCCGGTGGCGCTTTCGGACATCCTGCCGATGCTCGAGAATATGGGGCTTAGGGTGTTGGAAGAGGTTCCCTACAAGGTCCAGCCCCATCATCCCGGCGACGGCGCCGCCGACGGCCCCCCGGTCTGGATTCACGATTTCGGTTTGGTCGCCAAGGGCGCCATCGATATCGAGAAGGGCGGCGTCAAGCAGAACTTCGAGGACGTTTTCGC
This sequence comes from Pseudomonadota bacterium, assembly GCA_022566265.1. Taxonomy (GTDB): domain Bacteria; phylum Pseudomonadota; class Alphaproteobacteria; order SMXQ01; family SMXQ01; genus JACZQV01. The sequence continues at coordinate 6,351 of JADFJG010000049.1, forward strand.
GCGCGTTTGGGCCGGCGTGACCGAGGATGACGGCTTCAACCGGCTGGTCCTCAGGCCCGGTCTCGGTTGGCGCCAGGTGGTGGTGTTGCGCGCCTACTGCAAGTATTTGCGTCAGGCGGCGATTCCCTTCAGCCAGGCCTATATGGAAGAGACCCTCGCCAACAACCCGCGCTTGGCGCGGATGCTCATCGATTATTTCACCGTCCGCTTCGATCCCGCCGACCGCGATCACGCCGAGAGCCGCGCCGCGGCCCTGAAGGTGAAGTTCGAGGAGGCGCTGGACGATGTCGCCAGCCTGGACGAGGACCGCATCCTCAGGCGTTTCCTCAATCTGATGGAGGCCACCCTTCGCACCAATTTCTACCAGCAGGCCGAGGCCGGCGGGCCCAAGCCCTATCTTTCGTTCAAGCTCGCGAGCGGTGAGATCGACGAGCTCCCCCTGCCCCGGCCGATGGCGGAAATCTTCGTCTATTCCCCGCGCACCGAGGGGGTGCATTTGCGCGGCGGCAAGGTGGCGCGCGGCGGCATTCGCTGGTCCGACCGCCGAGAGGACTTCCGCACCGAGATCCTCGGTCTGATGAAGGCGCAGATGGTCAAGAACGCGGTCATCGTGCCGGTCGGCGCCAAGGGCGGGTTCGTGGTCAAGAAGCCCCCGGCCGAAGGCGGCCGCGAGGCGCTGATGGCGGAGGGCATCGATTGTTACAAGACCCTGTTGCACGGCATGCTCGATATCACCGACAATTACGCCGGCGCCGAGGTGGTGGCGCCCAAGGACGTGGTGCGCCATGACGGCGACGACCCCTACCTCGTGGTCGCCGCCGACAAGGGCACGGCGACGTTCTCGGATATCGCCAACGAGGTCGCCGGCGAATTCGGTTTGTGGCTGGACGACGCCTTCGCGTCGGGCGGCTCGGCGGGCTATGACCACAAGAAGATGGGGATCACCGCCAAGGGCGCCTGGGAAGCGGTCAAGCGCCACTTCCGCGAGATCGGCGTCGACATCCAGAACCAGGACTTCACCGTGATCGGCGTCGGCGACATGGCGGGCGACGTGTTCGGCAACGGCATGCTGCTGTCCGGGCACATCAAGTTGGTGGCGGCGTTCAATCACCTGCACATCTTCATCGACCCCGATCCCGACCCCGCCGCCAGTATCCGCGAACGCAAGCGCCTGTTCGAAAAGCCCCGCTCGGCATGGAGCGACTACGATCCCAAGCTCATCTCCGCCGGCGGCGGTGTCTTCGAACGCAAGGCCAAGTCGATCGCCTTGACGCCCGAGATCAAGGAGCTTCTCGGCATTTCCAAGTCCAAGGTGCCGCCCAACGAACTGATCAGGGCGATCCTCAAGGCCGAGGTGGATTTGGCGTGGTTCGGCGGCATCGGCACCTTCGTCAAGGCGAGCTCCGAGACCCACGCCGATGCCGGCGACAGGGCGAACGACGCCCTTAGGGTCGAGGCCAGGGAACTCCGTTGCAAGGTCATGGGCGAGGGCGCCAATCTCGGCATTACCCAGTTGGGGCGGATCGAATTCGCCCGCGCCGGCGGCAGGCTCAACACCGACGCCGTCGACAATTCCGCCGGTGTCGACACCTCGGACCACGAGGTCAACATCAAGATCCTGCTGCGTTCCGTGGTCGAGGCTGGCGAGTTGACGATGGAGCAGCGTAACGCGCTGCTGGCGACGATGACGGAAGAGGTCGCCGCTCTGGTGCTCAGGGACAATTACCTGCAATCGCTGGCGCTGACTTTGGCCGAGGCCCGCGGCGTCGATCTTCTCGATGCCCAGACCCGCCTGATGCGGGGCCTCGAGCGCGCCGGCGAGCTCGACCGGGCGCTGGAGAAACTTCCCGATGATGAAGGGTTGGGCGAACTGGCCGCCGCGAAATGCGGGCTCACCCGGCCCGAGATCGCGGTGTTGCTCGCCTATGCCAAGATCTCGACGTATCACGAACTGCTGGAATCGGACCTTCCCGACGAGGATCTGTTGATCGAGGACCTCAAGCGGTATTTCCCCGTGCCGTTGCGGGAAAAATACGCCGATGTCATCGCCAAGCACCGGCTGCGCCGTGAGATCATCGCCACCCATGTGGCCAACAGCATGGTGAATAGGGTCGGCAGCACCTTCGTCAACAAGCTGAAGGAAAGGACCGGGTTGCCGGCAAGCGAGATCGCCCGCGCCTATACCATCACCCGCGACGTTTTCGACCTGCGCGAGATATGGGCGGCGATCGAGGCGCTGGACAATGTGACCGGCGCCGATGTCCAGACCGAAATGCTGCTCGAAGCCGGCCGGCTGGTGGAGCGGTGCACCCTTTGGTTCCTGCGAAACGGCGGCCACCCCCTCGACGTCCAGGCGACGATCGGCGCCTACGGACCCGGCGTCAAGGATCTAGCCCAGTGCCTCAAGGACGTGGTTTCGCCGGACGACCGCGACCAGCTTGGCGAGCACACGAGCGGCTTGATCGGGCGTGGCGTGCCCGAGGACCTTGCCGGGCGGGTGGCGAGCCTGGACATCCTGGTATCCGCCTGCGACATCGTCTGTATCGCCGGCGAGGCCAAGGGAACGATCGGCGATATCGGACGCGTCTATTTCGATCTCGGAATGAGATTCGGTTTCGATTGGCTGCGCGCGGCGGCCGAGGCCATGGGCACCGACACCCATTGGCAGAAGGATGCCGTCACCGCCATCGTCGACGATCTCTTCGCCCTGCAGTCGGAGCTTACCAGCAAGGTCATCGAAACGGACGGCAGCGGGAAGGCGGACGCGGCCGTCGCCGCCTGGATCGGAACGCGGACCGGGCTCGTCGGGCGCACCGAACAACTGCTTAGCGATCTCAAGGCCGCCGGCACCCCGGACATCGCCATGCTGGCGGTGGCGACGCGTCAGCTCCGCTCCCTGATATCCGGCTAGGAAATCCCGCTTCGCGGGTTACACTGTCTCAAGGCACGGCATTCCTGAAAAGGACGAGGCGGCGGCGAGACATCATGTCGGCAGCGGTTGAAGGCGAACGCTCCGGCCGGCCCCCTCGGCCTCCTGGGCCTAGGCGTTCGGCGCTGGTGGCCTGGTGCCTGTACGACTGGGCGAACTCGGCCTTTCCGGCGGTCATCCTGACCTTCGTTTTCGCCACCTATTTCACCCAGGCGGTGGCGCGCACGCCGGTCGAGGGCACCGCCCAGTGGGGTATTGCGCTTACCCTTTCCGCCTTCGCCATCGCCCTGATCAGCCCCGTCATCGGCGCCATCGCCGACCAGGGCGGCCGGCGCAAGCCGTGGCTTTTGTGCTTCACGGTGCTGGCGGCCTTTTTCATCTCTATGCTGTGGTACGCCAAGCCGGAGCCGGCGGACGTCTTGTGGGCGCTGGTCTTCCTGGCGCTGGCCAACCTCGCCTTCGAGTTCTCGATCGTATTCTACAACGCCATGCTGCCGGACCTGACGGACGAACGGCGCATGGGGCGGCTCTCGGGCTGGGGCTGGGGTCTTGGCTACGCCGGCGGGCTGGTGTGCCTGGTGATCGCCTTGTTCGGTTTCGTCGACACCGATACCCCCCTGTTCGGGCTTGACAAGGAGACGGCGGAACATGTGCGCGCCGCGGCGCCGCTGGCGGCGCTTTGGTATGCCGTCTTCGCCGTGCCCTTGTTCCTGTTCACCCCCGACCGGCCGAAGACGGGGCTCGGCAAGGCCGAGGCCGTGCGCGCCGGGTTGAAGGCCCTTGGCGCCACCTTGCGCAACGTCCGCCGGCACAAGCAGATCGTCCGCTTCCTCGTCGCCCGGATGATCTATATCGACGGGCTGAACACCCTGTTCGCCTTCGGCGGCATCTATGCGGCGGGGGTCCATGGCATGGACCTGACCGAAGTCATCTATTTCGGCATCGCGCTCAACGCCTCGGCCGGCGTCGGCGCCGCGCTTTTCGCCTGGGTCGACGACTGGATCGGCGCCAAGCGCACCATACTGATCGCGCTCGGCGCCATCATCTTGATCGCCGCCGCCATCGTCCTGGTCGAGGACAAGGCGCTGTTCTGGACGCTGGGGGTGATGCTCGGTGTTTTCTTCGGGCCCGCCCAGGCGGCTTCGCGCTCGCTCATGGCGAGGCTGGCGCCAAGCGGCATGGAGGCCGAGATGTTCGGGCTCTACGCCCTTTCCGGCAAGGCGACGGCGTTCCTCGGCCCGGCGCTGCTCGCCTGGGCGACCACCGCGTTCGACAGCCAGCGCGCCGGCATGGCGACGGTGCTGATCTTCTTCATCACCGGCTTCGTGTTGCTCATCCCGCTCAAGGAACCGTCCCCTAATGCCGGAAATGGCGCATGCCGGTGAACACCATGGCGATGCCGGCGCCGTCGGCGGCCTCGATCACGTCCGCGTCGCGGATCGAGCCGCCGGGCTGGATCACGGCGCCGACGCCGGCCTCGGCGGCGGCGAGAAGGGCGTCGGGGAACGGATAGAAGGCGTCGGATGCCGCCACCGCGCCCTTGGCGCGGCTCATCCCTTCGCCCGCCGCCGCCGCCGCCGCTTGCGCCTTGATCACCGCCATGCGCGTCGAATCGACGCGGCTCATCTGACCGGCGCCGATGCCGACGGTGGCGCCGCCCTTGGCGAAGACGATGGCGTTGGACTTGACGTGCTTGGCGATGGTGAAGGCGAACAGAAGATCGCGCATCTCGTCATCGCTCGGTTTTTTGCGGGTGACGGTCTTAAGGTCGCCGGCCTGGACCGCGCCGGTATCCCGCGATTGCAGGAGATAGCCGCCGGCGACGGATCTGACCGTCATGCCCGCTTGCGCCGCATCGTCGATGGCGCCCGTGGTCAGCACCCGGAGGTTCTTTTTCGCCGCCAACACCCGACGCGCGTCGTCGTCGAGCGCCGGGGCGATCACCACCTCGACGAAGATCTTGACGATCGCTTCCGCCGTCCTGGCGTCGATCGGTTGGTTGGCGGCGACGATGCCGCCAAACGCGCTTTCGGGATCCGACGCCAGGGCGCGGACATAGGCCTGGTGGAGATCATTACCCAGCGCCGCGCCGCAAGGGTTGGCGTGCTTGATGATGGCGATCGCCGGGCGGGCGAGCTCGGCGACCAATGCGAAGGCGGCGTCGGCATCGGCGAGGTTGTTGAAGCTGAGCGCCTTGCCCTGCGACTGCTCCGCCCTCGCCGGGCCGGGAGACCGATCGGCCGGGTCGAGATAGAGCGCGGCGCGCTGATGGGGATTCTCGCCGTAGCGCAGGATCTCCTTCAATGTGCCGCCGAACGCGATGCGGTCCGGGAAGCCCGTCTCCGATTGCCCGGCGAACCAGCCGTCGATGGCGGCGTCATAATGAGCGATGCGGGCGAAGGCGGTGGCGGCCAGCCTGTGGCGAAGCCCGAGCGTCGTCGCGCCGCCGTTGGCCTCCATCTCTTTGATGACGGCGGCGGTATCGGCGGGATCGGCGATGACGGTGACGGCGGCGAAGTTCTTGGCGGCGGCGCGGATGAGGGTGGGGCCGCCGATGTCGATATTCTCGATCACTTCCGCCGCGCCGGCCCCCTTGGCCACCGTTTGCTCGAACGGGTAGAGGTTGACCGCCACCAGGTCGATGGCGCCGATGCCAAGGGCGTCCAGGGCCTCTTGGTCCTGGGCGTTGTCGCGCCGGGCGAGGATGGCGCCGTGGATATGGGGGTGCAGGGTCTTGACCCGCCCGCCCATCATCTCCGGGAAGCCGGTGTGTTGGGCGACGTCCTTGACCTTTATGCCGGCGTCGCGAAGCGCCTTGGCGGTGCCGCCGGTGGAGAGGATCTCGACCCCGCGGGCGGCGAGAAACCTGCCCAGTTCCACGATTCCGGTCTTGTCGGCGACGGAAATAAGGGCGCGGGAGATCGGGATGAGGGCATCCTCGGCCATGGATTTACTCCGGTACTCTTGGTCGGTTCACTTCTAGGTCGCGGCGGCGGCTCTCGGTTCTTTCGCTTCATCGTCATCCGCCGGACAATATTCGGGGACCAGCCTGGCGATCAAGGAAAGCGTTCTGGCGGTGTCGCCCGCTTCGGCCGCCGCCGCGAGTTCATCGAGCCCGGCGCGCAAACCGGCAAGCTCCGCCGTTCGTGGCGAGGCCAGAAGGACGCCGGGGTAACGGGTGGGCTTGGGCGTCTCGGCGGCATGGAACAGCTCCTCGTTCAGCTTCTCGCCGGGGCGCAAGCCGATGAAGCGGATCTCGATGTCCTCGCCGGGCCTGAGGCCGGCGAGGCGGATCATCTGCTCCGCCAGGCCGGCGATGGGGATGGGCTCGCCCATATCGAGGACGAATATCCTGCCCTCTTCGCTGCCCTCCTCGACGCCCAGCGCCGACGCCTCGAGCACCAGTTCCACCGCCTCGCGCACGGTCATGAAGAAGCGCTTGACGTCGGGGTGGGTGACGGTGATCGGCCCGCCCGCCTCGAGTTGCTTCTGGAACAACGGCACCACCGAACCGGTCGATCCCAGCACGTTGCCGAAGCGGACGGTGATGAACCGGGTCCGCCGCCCTTCGCCGTCGCCGCCTTCGGCCTCCCTGGCGCCATCTGTCTCCGTGGCGCCGGCGAGATCGAGGGCCTGGCAATAGCTTTCGGCGAGGCGCTTGGTGGCGCCCATGACCGAGACCGGGTTGACCGCCTTGTCGGTGGAAATCTGCACCATCGCCATGATCCCCGCCGCTTGGCAGGCGTCGGCGACGTTGCGCGTGCCGACGGCGTTGATCGACGCCGCTTCATCGGCGTGGGACTCGATCAGCGGCACATGTTTGAGCGCCGCGGCGTGGAACACCAGGTCCGGTCTCTCGGCGGCGAACAGGGTAGCGAGTTTGTGTTTTGCCCTGATGTCGCCGAGAATGGCGGCGCGCCCGAGGCCGGGATGGCGCCGGGAAATTTCGAGATCGATGGTGTAGAGCGCGAACTCGGAATGATCGAGCAGGGTCAGATGGGCCGGCGCGAAATCGGCGATCTGACAGGCAAGCTCGGACCCGATGGTGCCGCCGGCGCCGGTGATCATGACCCGCCGGCCGGCGATCAGGGCCCTCATGGAATTGCGGTCGAGCACCGTCTGGGGCCGGCCGAGGAGGTCCTCGAGCGCCACCGGCCTGACCTTCGATCGCTCGGTGACGCCGCTCCTGAAATCGGTAAGCCTCGGCAGGCGCGCGAGCGTCAGCCCGAGCCCGTCGGCCTCCTTGAGAAGCGCGCGCATGCGTGCCCCGTCAAGCGTGTTTTCGGTGACGATGAGGCGCCGTGGCCGGGATCCTTGCCGGGTCAGCCGCTCGACCACGCCGCTAAGCGCCGCAAGGTCCCCCATGACGTCGAGGCCGTGGATCTTGCGCCCGACCCGGGTGCCCTTGTCGTCGACCAGCCCGACCACGCGGTAACTGGCGCCCGGGCTGGTCTCCATGGCGCGGATGAAAAGCTCGGCCCCGTCGCCGGCGCCGACCAACAGCACCGGAATTCGCGAAGGATCGGCGCGTTTGAACACGGCGCTCAACCCACGGTCCTTGAGCATGCGGTAGACCAGCCTGGGCCCGGCGAGAAGGCCGACGAGCACGAACCAGTTGATTCCCAGCGTCGAGCGCGGCAGGCCTTCGAGCCGGGTGATCCAGAACAGCGCCAAGACGAAGACGAGGATCGCCAGGGACACCGCCTTGACGATCTGTAACAGATCGTCGACCGAGGCATATCGCCAGATGCCGCGATAAAGCCGCATCGACCAGAACACCGAAACGGCGACGAGGGTGAAGATCGCCGTGCCGGTCACCGCCAGATCGCGGGAATAGTCGAGGGGGTTCTGGCCGAGACGAAGGTAAAGCGAGATGAGGAAGGACGCCGCCGCCATGACGGTGTCATGGGCGAACATCAGCGTGGCGCGGTTAAGTGTTCTGAAGTTGACCTGCATCGGCGCCGAATAGTGCTCTAACCCTTAGGAGCCCGGTATATTGGGCCACAAAGCGTCGGCGCGCAATCCATCGCCGGCCTATGCCGCGCCCCGGCGGGCGGTTCCATGGGCTCTGAACCATTCCGCCGTCAACCGAAGCCCCTCGTCCAGCCCGAGCGGCGGCGACCAGCCAAGGGATGAGCGGATAAGACCATCATCGACGGTGAGGGAGTCCAAGAGACGCCCCGCCGCCGCCTTGCGTCCAACGATGCCGGCGAGGCGGCGAAGCGAGGATGGCGGCACGGAGATCAGCCTCGCCGGGCGGCCGAGGGCGGCGCGCAGGCGGCGGATCAGCTCCGGGGTCGAGATGTCCTCGCCGTCGCGAAGCACGAAGGTCTTGCGCTTGGCCCCGGCGTTGGTGACGCATTCCCTGATCGCGCCGGTAAGGTTGGCGAGATAGATCAGGGAACGGCGGTTGGTCACGGCGCCGAAGGGCAGAGGAAGGGGGCCGTCGCAGACCCGCAATAGCGACCCGAAGTTGCCCTTCACCCCGGGGCCGTAGACCAGCGGCGCGCGCAGGATGACGGCGACGAGATCGGAGCGCTCCGTCGCCCGCGCCAGTGCCTGTTCCGCCTCCCATTTCGAGATGCCGTAAGGGTCTTCAGGCGCCGGCGGGTCTCGCTCGGTGAACGGGGTCGCGCCGCTCGCCTCGCCATGGACCTTGACCGAGCTGAGGAAAACGAGGCGGCGCGCGCCGCTCTCGTCCGCCGCCTCGGCAAGGCGTCGGGTGCCCTCCACATTGATGCGGCGATAGAGCGCCAGCGCGCCGGCCCCGTCGGTGGCGTGGGCGCGGCCGGCGAGATGGACGACGATCTCGGCGTCCCTCAGCGCCTCGCGCCAGTCGGTGTCCGGGCCAACCTCGCCGGTGGCGACGGCGTCGAAACCCGCCTCGCCCGGCCCGGCCTTATCGCGCCCGGCCTTATCGCGTACCGCGCCGGTGACCTCGAAGCCGGCCAATATCAGCTCCCGGCAAAGCGCCTGGCCGATGAAGCCGTTGGCGCCGGTGACCAGGACCCGTGTCACCGGTCGCTTCCGCCGCCGCGCCAACGGGCGAGCACGGTGAGCAACACCGCGACGGTCGCCAAGGCGCCGAGCAGCGCCGCCGCCTCGGCGCCTCCCGCCGCCAGCAACGCCAGGACGATGAGCACGCTGTTGGCGGCCAGAATGATCCGCACCACGGTGGCGTGGCTCAAGCCGCGTCGCACCGCCCTTTGGTAGAAGTGCTGGGCGTGGGCCCGCCAGATCCGTTCACCGGCGACAAGCCGGCGCGAAACGGTGATGGTGGCGTCGGCCAGGTAATAGAGCGGCAGGATCAGGGCGGGGGCCCAGAAGCCCTCGATCGCCGCTTCGAGCAATAGCCAGCCCAGGAGATAGCCCAGCGGAACGCTGCCGACGTCGCCGAGGAAAACCTGCGCCGGATGCCAGTTCCACCACAGGAAACCAAGGGCCGTGGCGGCGAGGGTAAGGCCGAACAGACTTTGCGCCTCGCCACCGGCGATGGCGGCGATCAGGAACAGGCCGAAGCCGATGGCGGCGGTCTCGGCGCCGGCGATGCCGTCGATGCCGTCCATGAAATTGAACAGGTTGATGAACCAGACCCACAAGATGCCGGCCGCCAAGCGGTCGAGCGCCAAGGGCAGCACGCCTTGAAACAAGAAGGCGTCGCCCGGCAGCGCGCTCAGCACCATGGATACGGCGGCGATGTGGGCGGCGAACCTTATCGATCGGGAGATGCCGCCGAGATCGTCGGCCCAGGACACGCCGGCGAGCAGCAGCGCGGCGCCAAGCACCAGCCAGATGACGAATGTCTGTCCTGGAACGCCCAGCGCGATCACCGCCCAGGCGGCAAGGAGCACGAAGACGAGGGCGATGCCGCCGCCCAGCGGTGTCGGAACGGCGTGGCTCGATCGTTCATCAGGATGGGAGAGAATGGCCCGGCGGCGCAGGACGCGAAGCACCAGCCCGGTGCCGATAAGCGCGCCCAGGAAGGCGACGGCGAACCAGGCGGCGGTCGGGAGCCAGGCGGTCAACCACGAAGGGGTCATGATCGCTCACTCAACCGGCGTTGCCGCCGGCGGTCATCGCGGTCCCCGCCGCCGCCGCTCTTGGCGCCTTGGGCGGGGATGATCGGAAGGGGTTCGACGGCCCATCGACGATCTCCCGGCGGCCGGCTCGCCTCACGACTTGCCGGCGACGCGGGTCAAGGCCCATTTGACCTCCGCGCCCTCTTTGGCGACGTGGCCGCGGATGACGATCTGCTCGGCGCGCTTGATCTCTCCCTTGACGCCGAGATAAACGCTTTCCTCGAGGCCGAGCACGCCGCCGGAAATCTTCATCTGCCAGCCGGCGCCGCTTGGCAGGCGCAAAAGCGCGGCGGTGCCGTCCTGGACCAGGGACGCCTGGACCCGTGGATGAAGGTGGAAGCGCACGGCGAAGACGCGGCCGACGAATTTGCGTCTGAACGCCCTTCCCTCCTTGGGCGCCGCCAATGTGTCCTCGCCGCGAAAATCATCGCCGTCGGCCGAAAGATAGAACCGGCGCCGGTGGATGAGGCCGAACGGGCCGAGATAGCCGTCATGGCTGGCATCGATCCAGATGGCGCCGTCTTCCTCCTTGCGCTGGCAGACAAGCGACCTCGGGCGCCGTCCGAGGAAACTCTCGTCATCGCCTAACTCGAAGATTTCGGTCGAGTTGGTGTCCTCGACGCTGAGCGTCGAATGGGCGGCGGTGGTGCGCATGCTGTGGCGCCACGACCTGTTCAGGCCGGCGGGACCGCCGCAGTTGCCGATCAGGCGCTCATTGCCCAGGCTCATCTCGAAGCTCAGCGTTCCGGCGTGGGTATGGCTCTCGGCGCCGGGCGCCGGCGGCGCGCCGACGTCGGCGATGATGAGCGTACGGTTCTTCGTCAGGCGTTCGAAGCCCGAGTGCGGCGCCGAGGCCAAGGGCTTGCCCTTGGCGTCGGCGTGGGTCAGGATCATGTCGATCAGCCAGGCCTGTTCCTCGTTGCTGTCATCGAACAAGGCGACGGTGCCGTCGCCGTGGCGGAAGAACCGCACCATCGGCGCCATGCGGTCGATCGCCGATTGCAGGGCCGCGGGAACGTCCCCGTGGGCGGCGATCAGGGTGGAGCGGATATCGACGAGGTCGCGCAGGATCGAGAGTTGTAAGGACGGGCTGCGTTCGAAGTGTCCGCCGTCGCCCAGCACCTGGCGCACCAGCTCCTTTTCCAGCAGCCTGAGCGCCCGCTTCAAGGTCCGTTCGCCGCCCGGCAGGCAAACGCCGCAATAGATCAGCCCCTTGGCGGCGCCGATGAGACGCCCATCGACCATGCCGCCGGGGACGATGCGGGCAAGGTGGCGGGCCTGGCGGGAAAGGCTCTTGAAGAACAGGTTGTTAAAGGCGGCGTCGGCGCCCGCCGAGAGGAATTCGTATTGGCTTAACCAGGCGGCGAGGCGGGCCGCCAGGATGTCGGCGCGCCACGCCAGCCGGTCCCAGCGCTGGTGATGGGCGATCCAGCTTGCCACCAGATCGCGCGCCCGGTGCCGGGCGCTATCGCTACCGGCGACGCGCAGGTCCCTGAGCCAGGCGAAGGCGTGCAGTTCCGCCCGCCAATGGGGCCCCAGGCCCAAGGGTAGCCACAAGGTGTGGAAGGGGTCGGGCGCGGCGCCATCGGGCGGCGGTCCATCGGGCACCGGCGTGCTTATGGTCCGTCCGGCGAAGGAGAAGCGGCCTTCGAGAATGGCGCGCCCGTTATCGGCGTCGCCGGGCCAGGGGTCGGTCGGGCAAAGCAGCAGCCGCGCCGGGGTCAGGCCGACGAGGGTCAGGGAATAGGCGGGGATGGCGAAGATCAGCGTTCGGAGGCGATGGCCAAGCGCCGCCAGGTTGCGCCGCGCCGGCCGCCGCGCCAGGGCCAGGAAACGTCTCAAACCGTCGCCTTCGCCGTAGTGCCCACTGTCATGGAAAGATGACATATCCGACGGTCTTGCAGATTCTGTTAGGCCCGGTGCGGCGCCCGGTGCGGTCAACCGCCGCCGCGCAGCCGATTGATGTTGTCGGCGTAAGCGCCGGCGCCGCCGGTGAAGGTGGCGCTGCCGGCGATCAGCATGTCGGCCCCGGCGCCGACCGCCTTACGCGCCGTTTCGGTGTTGATGCCGCCGTCGACCGCGAGGTCGATGTCCCGGCCGCTGGCATCGATCTTCGACCTCAGCGCCCGGATCTTGTCGTACTGGGAGCTGATGAAACTCTGGTTGCCGAAGCCGGGATCGACGCTCATCACCAGGATGAGGTCGATATCTTCGATGACGTAATCCACGGCGTCCACCGGCGTCGCCGGGTTGAGCGCGACGCCGGCCTTTTTGCCCAGCGAGGCGATCTGGCCGAGGGTGCGATGGAGGTGCGGTCCGGCCTCGGGATGGACGGTGATGATGTCGGCGCCGGCGTCGGCGAAGCGGGCGATGTAAGGATCGGCCGGGGAAATCATCAGATGCACGTCGAAGGGCAGATCGCTGTGCGGGCGCAACGCCTTCACCACGTCGGGCCCGATGGTGAGGTTGGGAACGAAGTGGCCGTCCATGACATCGACATGGATGAGATCGGCGCCGGCCGCCGTGATCGCCCGCACTTCCTCGCCCAATCTGGCGAAATCGGCGGACAGGATGGACGGGGCTATGCGGGTCGGCTGCTGCACCGGGCTTAATTATCAGCTTAGCCGGAGCGCCGCAAGCGCGCCGCGTAAAAGCCGTCCATGCCGCCGAGATCGGCGAGATGACAGGGTAGCGTGCGGAGATCGCCGGCCTCGGTGACCGCCTGGGAGAGCCCGCCGATCTCCGAACTTTCCACCGCTTCACGCCTGACCGGCGCGCCGCCCTCAAGCAGCGCCGCCACCCGCATCTCCGCTTCCTCGGGCTCGAGCGAACAGACGGCGTAGACCAATACACCCCCCGGCGCCAGCATGGCGACGGCGGCCAAGAGCAATTCGCCCTGCCGGGCGGCGAGGCGCCGGACATCGCCGCGCTCCTTGGTGCGGGCGATGTCGGGATGACGGCGCAGGGTGCCGGTGCCGGTGCAGGGCGCATCGAGCAATATCGCCGCCGCCGGCGCATCGGGGCGCCAACTCAACGCGTCGCCCAGGACCAGCCGGGCTTCGAGGTCGAGGCGGGCGAGGTTCCCCTTGAGGCGTTCGAGACGCGCCTCCGAGCGGTCGAGCGCGATGACCTCGGCGCCCATCGCCGCCAGTTGCGCCGTCTTGCCCCCCGGCGCGGCGCAAAGCTCGATCACCGTCTTTCCCCCGACATCGCCGAGAAGCCGCACCGGCAACGACGCCGCCGCGTCCTGGACCCACCACGCGCCGTCGGCGAAACCTGGAAGCTCGCCCGGCCTGGCGGATGCGCGCCTCAGCGTCGAGGTCGGAAGGCGCCTGGCGTCGAGCCTGGCGGCCCAGTCCCCGCCCTCGTCCTTGACCGTGATGTCGAGCGGCGGCTCGATGAGATGCGCCTCGGCGATGGCGTGGCACTTCTCCTCGCCGTAAGCCTTGGACCATGACCGCCACAGCCAGTCCGGCGTGTTCAGCCGCGCCGCGTCCTGGGTGGCGAGGAGCCCGGCGCCCTCGCGCGCCAGGCGCCGCATGACGGCGTTGACCAGTGGTTTGAATTTGGCCGGTTCGTGCTTGGCGGCAAGGGTGACGGTGGTATCGACGGCGGCATGGGCCGGCGTGCCGATGAACAGAAGCTGGGCCAGGCCGAGGCGGAGGATGTCGGTGACGCCTCCGGCCTTGGCCGGCAACGGGCGCTCGAGGCAATGGCCGATCAGGCGATCGATCTGACCCAGCCGGCGCAAGGTGGTGGCCACCAGGAGACGGGCGAAGGCACGGTCGCGCGCTTCCAGGCGGCCGTATCCGGGGTGATCGTCGAGCGCGTCCTCGAGACGCCGTCCCCGGCGCAAGATGGCGGCCAGGCAGTCGAGGGCGATTTCGCGGGCGTCACTCATGTTTCCCCTGACGGCCGATGGATGGGCGCCGGCCCCATCGTCATCGGCCGGCCTAAGCGCGGACAGGTTTTTTGAAATGAACCACAGAGCCCACGGAGATCACAGAGGTCAGGAATCAGATGCCAGACGACGGATGTCAGACGACAGATTAGTCCTCTCCTGCATTTAGTATTTGATTTCTGATTCCTGTCATCTGAAATCTGATCTCCGTGGGCTCTGTGATCTCCGTGGTTCAAGACTGGCCTTGGCCCGGCGACGGACATCTCCGCGATCCTCATTATCGGCGCGGGGCCAAGAGTGACAGGGGTCCATTCAATGGGTGCATTGGCGCCCGATCATACTTAGAATTGTCGACGCCCCGCCGCAAGTGGCCGGGTCGATCGATAAGGAGCCCGCCGTGGCCGACGACGAGTTAGACGCCGAGATCAAGGCCCCCGATGAGAAGGGCGCTCAGAGGAAGGGGCAGGGCCGCGCCGCCGTCCCGCCGCCGAAGGCGCCAAAGCCGGCTGAGCCTCAAGCCGGGCCCAAGGAGATCGGCGGCCGCAAGGGGCCGGACCCGACGCGTTACGGCGATTGGGAAAAGAAAGGCCGGTGCATCGATTTTTAGGGCGCCGTCGTCTTGAGACAACCGAGGACGACCACACGGGATGTCGGATCACGAATTAGCGGCGAAATGGGAAGCGCCCCAGGTGAGCAAGCGCGACTTCCTTTGCAAAGCCACGGGATTGGTCGTGACCGTCGGTGGCATCGCGGCGCTTTGGCCCTTCATCGACAGCATGAACCCATCCGCCGACGTCATCGCCGCATCGAAAATCTATGTCGATCTCAGGCGGGTCAAGGTGGGGGAACGCAAGACGGTCAATTGGGTTATTCGGCCCATTCTTATCATACATCGCTCGTCGGAGGAGATCGCCGCGGCGCGGAAAGTCGACCTTGCGGGCCTAGTTCATCCACAGCCCGACAGTGCCAGGGTGCAACGGGATGAATGGCTTATCGTCTCTAACTATTGCACTTACCGCGGAGCCCTACTCGTAGAGCTAAGGTCGGAAGATACGCGGGGGGATTGGGAGGGTTGGTTCTGTCCCGTTTGCACGTCCCGTTACGACACCTCCGGCCGAGTTCGCCGAGGCCCCGCGAAAAGAAATCTCGACATCCCGCCCTACGAGTTCATTGCCGATGGGATTGTGATAATCGGATAGTCGGTCGGTGCGGGACGGCGGCGGCTTGCAAGTGTAGATTGATCGACAGTAAATACATGCACCAAGAAGTTTAAGACCATATCCCTAAATTGTACTTGTTTTGTTCCCCAAGCGGGATTATCTTGGGGTTTCGGGGGCCGCGCCTTAGGCGCCGCCCGGGGCCTTGAGAGTTGTTGGATGTTCGGTTGGGCGAGGGTGTCTAGCGGGGCGCGGCGCAAGGGAATGAGCGCCGGAACCGGCGCCGCGGTCGCGGTTCTCGCCTTCGTCTCCGCCCTTATCCTCGGCGCCGCCCCGGCGGCGGGACAATCGGGGCAACTGGCATCGCCCAAGTCCGCGCCCCTTCACCGCCGATCCGTGCCGGGGCCGGTCCCGGCCAAGGTGCTTCGGGTGATCGACGGCGACACGCTGATGGTGCGGGCGCGGATCTGGATCGGCCAGGAGATCGAGATCAAGGTCCGCCTCGCCGGCGTCGACGCGCCCGAGCTTCGCGGCAAGTGCGAGAGGGAACGCATCCTGGCGCGCCGGGCGCGCGACCTCGTCGCCGCCAGCATCGCCGATGGCGAGGTCCGCCTCCACGCGATCCAGTACGGCAAGTTCGCCGGCCGGGTGCTGGCCAGGGTCGAGACCAGCGCCGGCGTCGACCTCAAAACGGCGCTTCTCGACGCCGGTTTGGGGCGGCCCTATAGAGGCAAGCGCCGCCAAGACTGGTGCGCCCCGCCGCCCGGCGATTGACAGGGCGGACCGCGCTCCCCAAATCATCGGCACTTCCCCACCGATTGCCCCTTGACCTTCCAGCAGGGTCAACCCGGATATTTCATGAAGGGAACGGCGGCTGACTGAAAGGAATGGCGGCAATGAACGACGGTTCGGGCAAGAACCCGCGACCCAAGGGAACGGGCCCAAGGCGGCAAATGGCGTTGATCCTGGCCGTTTCCCTTGGCGCCATCCTTATCATCGCGGTCGGCGGATACGTTATCGGGCGTTTTGCCGACGAACCCGGTCCCGAGGCGGGCGGCACGGCGCAACTGGCGCTCGGCAAGTCGGTCTACGTCGCCCAGTGCGCGGCGTGTCACGGCGTCAACCTCGAAGGCCAGCCCAACTGGCGCCAGCGCCTGCCCAGCGGCGAATTGCCGGCGCCGCCCCATGACGCTTCGGGGCACACCTGGCACCACCCGGACGGGTTTCTGTTCGACGTCACCAAGCACGGCACGCTCCGCTTCGCGCCGCCGGGTTACAAGACCACCATGGGGGGCTTCGCCGAGGTGCTGAGCGACGCCGAGATCACCGCCGTGATCGCCTACATCAAGGCCTCCTGGCCGCCCGAAATCCGCGCCCGCCAGGCCGACATCACCGCCCGCCAGCCCGGCAGCTGAGGGGCCCCGCGCCTAATCGGTGAAGGCCGGGCCGATCCCGCCCAAGCCTATCCATGCCGATCGAAGATGTGTTAGCCTTCCACAACTAATCGGCGTCGACCAATGTCGCGGCTCGCGTCGTCAGGATAGGGCGAAGCGCCCAAGCGCTTGCCGCGTGGGCTGCTCGGGAGGCCCACCATGGACTTTGAACCTTTTCTCTCGTGGTTCAAGGAGAACAAGGAGTGGCTGCTTGCGCTCTTTAGCGGTGGCGCTTTCGTCATCATCGGGTGGATTTCTGGATTCTTTCGCTGGGTCTTGGGGCTCGTCGTCAAGAAACCAGCACCACCGCCAACTGTCGATCAGCGCGTAGAGCAAGGGAGGCAAAACCTTCAAGTTGGGCAGGCAAGCGGAGATGTTCACTATCACGCAGGGGCACAGATAGACGTCAACGAGCTCGTAAAAACTTTTCTGGAGGCACAGTCTCGTCAGCAGGACGCTGCTGGCATTCAGATTGATGAATTAATTCAAGGTCACGAAGAGACACATCAGCAAATTCGCCAGTTAACTATCGCCGTCAACGCACTCGCAGAGCAGCGTAGCGAACCCGACGCCCCACCAGGCATCGACGCTGCGCTCGAACAGCTTTCGCGAGGTGAGACCGATTCCGCCGAGGCGCTTTTCGAGGAAATCCTCGAACGTAAAAAGGTCGAGGGAGAGGCTTCGCTGAAGGAAGCGGCCGCGGCCGCACAGCATATAGGGGCGTTGGCGTACTTGCATGATACGGATAAGGCCCTTTCGGCTTATACCCAGGCCGTCGAGCTCGATCCTGACGATCCGGACGGTTGGAATATGTTGGGAAATTTGCGCCATCGAGTCGGCGATCTTGATGGTGCCGAGGAGGCTTGCGAACGTGTCCTTGCGCTTGGCAATAGGGCCAGCGACGAGTCACTTTTAGCTATCGCTTACGGCGGTCTCGGCATCATCAATACGGTACGCGGGGATTTGGCGAAGGCGGAGGAGTTTCAACTTAAATCCCTTTCTATCGTAGAGCGGCTTGGCCGCAAAGAGGGCATGGCCAACACCTACGGCAATCTCGGCATTATCTATGAGAAGCAGGGAGATTTGGCAAAGGCGGAAGAGTATCACCTCAAGTCCCTAGCCATCGACGAGGAGTTTGGCCGCAAAGAGGGCATGGCCAGCGTTTATGGCAATCTCGGCATTATCTATGGGAAGCAGGGAGATTTGGCAAAAGCGGAAGAGTATCACCTCAAATCCCTGGCCATCGAAGAGGAGCTTGGCCACAAGGAGGGCATGGCCAGCGATTATGGCAATCTCGGCATTATCTATGAGAAGCAGGGAGATTTGGCAAAGGCGGAAGAGTATCACCTCAAATCCCTGGCCATCGAAGAGGAGCTTGGCCACAAGGAGGGCATGGCCAGCGATTATGGTAATCTCGGCATTATCTATGAGAAGCAGGGAGATTTGGCAAAGGCGGAGGAGTATCACCTCAAGTCCCTGACCATCGACGAGGAGCTTGGCCGCAAGGAGGCCATGGCGTCCCAATACGGCAATCTCGGGCTTGTCTATGAGGCGCGTGGGGATTTGTCGAAAGCCTGCGGGGCGTGGGCTAAGTCTAGGGGGTTATATATCGAAGTCGGTGCTTCTGGCAGCGCCGAAGAGGTCCGCGGGTGGATGGACGAAGCGGGATGCAGCCAGGAAAAAGCGGGCACGAAAGACGAGGAAGGCTGAGCCTCCGCCTCTCAAACGTTCTCTCGGAGCCGAACGACGTTCAGGGTGCCACTTCCCCGTCAAGCCGTTCCCAGTCGGCGCCCCCCCTACCCCTCCTCGCCGAAGCGTTTGAGGTCCTCCGGGCCTTCCTTGGTGGCGAGTTTGTCCTTGCCCTGGACCAGGACGCGGATTTCCTCGACGATGTCGGGGTTGGCCAGCGTCGTCACGTCGCCGATGTCCATGGTGTTGGAGATCGCCGCCAGGA
>JADFJG010000050.1 GCA_022566265.1 Pseudomonadota bacterium
GCGCCGCCGTCGCCGGTGGCGAAATAGCCGACGATCAGGCTGGTCATGACCTGCGCCAGGGCGACGCCGATGAAGTTACCGAAATTGACGATGGTGATGCCGCGCCCGACCATGTGATCGGGGAACAACGAGCGGGCGAAGGCGAAGTTGGTGACATAAAAAGAGCCGAGCAGGCCGTAGAGGGCGAACAGCACCGTCACCTGCCACAGGCCCAGCCCCGGCGCCATCGCCAGGACGGCGAGGACGACGGCGGCAAGGGTCGCGCCCCAAATCACCACCCGCTTGCGGGTGTCGAAATAGCGGTCCAGGGGGCCGAAGAACAGCAAGCCGATGACAACGGCGACGGACATACCTGAGAGCACGTTGCCCCGCGCGATGCCGTCGAGCCCGTGAACGTCATGCAGGTAAGGCCCGCCCCAGGTGCCGAGGATGGCGACCAGGGTGGGATAGCCGACCATCGCCAGGGCGATGATGTAAGGAAGCCTGGGGGTTTTGAGCAGCGGGCCGATCCCCTTCCACGCGGCGGAGAGGGTTTCCGGCCGGCGGCTGTGATAGGGATGATCCGGCGGCGCGTCGCGCACCACCAGATAGGTGAACAGGGCCACCACCAGTGTCACCACCGCCACCCAGGCGAAAGCCCAGCGCCAGCCGATCCAGCCGGTGAGCGCCGCCATCGGCGTCGCCGCCAGCAGGTTGCCGATACCCGAGGAGCCGCCGAGAAACAGCGCCGTGACGAGGGCGAAGCGGTCGCGGGGGAACCAGCGCGACGCCACCACCAGCCCGCCCATGAAGGTGCTGCCGAAGCCGACGCCGATGAGGAAACGGGCGATGAAGAGGTCCGTCAGGCTGTCGGCGGCGGCGAACATGACGGTTCCCGCCACGGCGAGGATCTGCATCAGCGGAATGGTGATCCGGGCGCCGAAGCGGTCCAACAGGATGCCGGTGGGGATCTGGGCCAGGGCGATGCCGAAGAACATGCCGCTCGCCATGGTGCCGTATTCCTGGTGGCTCAGCCCGATCTCGGCCATGAGATCCGGCGCGATCACCGAGACGGCGGTGCGGTGGAAATGGCTTATGGCGGCTCCGGGAAAGAGCGCGAGGAAAATAACCGCGGCGGCGCCCATGGCCTGGGGAAACTCCTTGAAGGGGTCAAGTCTTGACAATTATCATTTTATGGAACCGGCCTTCATCCCCATGTCCTCGTGACGCTGACCCAGCGGGTGGCGGAAAATTAGCGGTTCGGCGACCGCGGGGCCGGTTGAGTAGCCGACAGGAGACAGACAATATGCCAGCGCGTTTGGCTGAAGCCACCTGTAAGATGTCGCACCGCGGCCTAAAATGATAATTGTCAAGACTTGACCCCTTGATGGAAGCGGGCGATGCGGGTTGGGTTTTGCCTTGAGGCGCCCTGGCCTGCTATCATCCCCGCACCCACCGCGTCCCGCCCGGCTGGTCTTCGGCGGCGAGAGAGTCGCACGCAGGGCGTGGGAAGAAAAGGAAAAGCACATGCGCGTGGTCAAGGAGGCCGCCCGTTTCGAATACACCAGGCTTTCCGGTCCCGCCGGGGAGACCGACGATGGCGGCGATGTGATCGCCGGACTTAGCGGGGCTCAGAAGACCCTGCCGTGTCGCTATTTCTACGACGATCGCGGCTCGGCGTTGTTCGAGAAGATCTGCGAGCTGGACGAGTATTATCCGTCCCGCACCGAGCGCGGCATCCTCGAACGCGCGGCGCCCGAAATCGCCCGGCTGACCGGTCCGTCGGAGCTCGTCGAACTCGGCAGCGGCAACGCCCAGAAGACGCGGCTGTTACTCGATGCCCACGCCCAACGAAGCCATCCCCTGCGCTTCCTCCCCATCGATGTCAGCGAAGGAATGCTGAAGGCGTCCGCCCGGGAATTGCTGTCGCTTTACGAGGATCTGCACATCCAGGGGTTCTCCGGCACCTATGAGCAGGCCTTCGCCGCGCTACCGCCGCGCTCCTCGGCGTCGCGGATGCTGATGTTCCTCGGCGGCACGATCGGCAATTTCGACGCACGCGAGCGCGATGTCTTCCTCGAATCCGCCACCTCGGCCATGGCGCCCGGCGAATATTTCCTCATCGGCGCCGATTTGCACAAGGACAAGGACATATTGGAAGCCGCCTACAACGATTCCCAGGGCGTCACGGCGGAATTCAACCTCAATATGCTGCGCCACCTCAACCGGCGTTTCGGCGCCAACTTCGTGCTCGACCGGTTCGCCCACCACGCCTTCTACAATATCGACCGGCACTGGATCGAGATGCATCTGAGGAGCCTCGGCGATCAAAGCGTGGTCTTCAAGGATCTCGGCTTCGAGGTCACCTTCAAGGCGGAGGAGACGATCAGGACCGAGATTTCCGGCAAGTTCGACCTCGCCGCGCTGACCGCCGAGTTCGCCGCCAAGGGATGGGAGAAGGTCGCGGCCTGGACCGATGACAGGGGCTGGTTCGCGGTGGTGCTTTTCAGGCTCAGGCCTGATCGCATCGTAACGGGCCAATGATGAAAACACGGACATAAGGATGGAGAACAGGGATGCCAACATCTTCGCCGGCGCCGGCATAGACCGGGCGGCGAATTTCCGCAAGGACGCGGCGTGGATCGAACGGCGGATCGCCCACCCCTCGTGCCGGGTCCTGCCGGTCTGGCGCGGCGCCAATCTGGTCTCCATGGGCGACGCGCCAAGCCCGGTGATGCTCGCCGTCGGAGAGGCCAGGACCCTTGCCGGCAAGGGCGCCGAATTGGCGCTCTTGGGCCTGATCGCCGGCGATGCCCGCTTCGCCGTCGACATCTCCCACATCGAGGACCCGTTGAGCCGGCCGGAGCTCGAGGACAAGGGCGATTTGGTCGAGCTTCGCGACATGGGCCAACTCCTCGACCGGCGGGACGGCGCGCTGCTTTCCTACGCCAGGGGGCTCATGCACTGGCACCGGCGCCACCGATTCTGTTCGGTCTGCGGCGAAGCGACGTCGATGCGCGAGGCCGGGCATCTCAGGGTCTGCGAAAGCCCGTCTTGCGCAACCCACCATTTCCCCCGCACCGACCCGGTGGTGATCATGCTGGTAAGCACCGGCGACAAATGCCTGCTGGCGCGAAAAGTAGGACGGACCGAGCCGATGTATTCGGTCCTCGCCGGCTTCGTCGAGCCCGGCGAAAGCCTGGAGGAGGCGGTGGCGCGGGAGGTCATGGAGGAGACCGGCATCGCGGTCGAGAACGTGCGCTATCATTCTTCCCAGCCATGGCCGTTCCCGGCGTCCCTGATGCTCGGCTTCACCGCCCGTGCGGTCACCACCGATATCCGCCTCGACGACGACGAGCTGGTGGACGCCCGCTGGCTGACCCGGGACGAGATCAGGGCCTACGCGGCCGGCGATGGCGCCACGCTGCGGCTGCCCCGCCCGGTGTCCATCTCGCGCCGCCTGATCGAGGGCTGGCTGGCCGAAGAATAGCGCCGGCGCGGCGGTCGATCGCCTGAACCGATGAGTCTCCCGACCCTGTTTCTCGTCGCCCTTGGACTTTCGATGGACGCCTTCGCCGCCGCCATCGTCGCCGGCGTGGCGCTCGGGCGGCCGACGTTCCTCGATGGCTTGAAGATCAGTGCCCCTTTCGGCGCCTTCGCCCTGCTCTTTGCCGTGCTGGGGTGGGGCCTCGGGTCCTATTTCCGCGAGACCGTGACCGATTGGGACCACTGGATCGCCTTCGGGCTTCTCGCCATCGTCGGCGGCGCCATGATCGTCGAAGGTTCGCGGCGCCGGCGCGGCGCCAAGCAGAGGCGCGCGCTTTCCGCCCTCGCCCTCCTCACCCTGGCGATCGCCACCAACATCGATGAAGCGGCCATCGGCGTCACGTTGGCGTTCCTCGATGTCGCCATCGTCACCGCCGCCTCGATCCTCGGCGCCGTCACCTTCGCGGCGGCGGCGGTGGGGGTTCATCTCGGCCGCGTATTCGGCCCGCTATTGGGCAAGAAGGCGGAAATCATCGGCGGGCTGGTGCTGATCGGCCTCGGCGTCAAGATCCTCCTCGATGACATTCTGGCCTAGGGTGCCGGAACTCGCGAATGCGGTAAACTGAAACATGTCTGGGATCGCCACTCGGCTGAAATCGAGGAAATGGCGCTGGCTTGGCGCCGCGGCCGGCTTGGTTCTGCTCGCCTGGGTGCTGCGCGATCTCGATCCGTCGCGCTTCCTCGCCATCATCGCCAAGGCTGAAATCTGGCCGCTCCTGTTGCTGCCGGTGGCGACGGTGCTGGAACAACTGCTTCGCGCCTTCAAATGGCGCCAGATGCTCTATCCCCTCCGCCCGGTGGGGACCTGGCGGCTGTTCGGCGCCATCATGGCCGGGTATCTCGCCAACCTCGCGGCCCCGGTGCGGGTCAGCCCGCTGGTGCGCGCCTGGCTGATCGCCCGTCTCGAGGCGCTTCGCACCAGCACCCTTCTTGCCACCGTCGCCTTGGACCGCCTGATCGACGGCATCGTCTTCGTCGCCTTCACCGCGCTGGCGCTGACGCTCATCCGCTTTCCCGATGCCGGCGGCACCATCCGGGAGGCCCTGAGATGGGGAGCCCTGGGGAGCCTGGCGGTGTTTTCAGGATCGATCGCGGCGCTGGTCGCGTTCAGCCGGGGGCGGCGGCGAAACCGGGCCTCCGCCGCGCCCCCGCGCCTCATCGGATGGCTGCCCCGGCGTTGGCGCGATCCGGTGCGGGATTTCGTCCGTCATTTCTTCGAAGGCGTCGTCTGGCCGGCCGAGGCCTGGCGGGGCGCCGCCATCGTCGCCACATCCATCGTCATCAAGATCTTCGCCATCAGCTACTTCCTGTGGGCCGGGCTTGCCTTCGGCGTCGTGCTGACGCCCGTGGATTATCTTTTCGTCATGGTCTTTCTCGGTTTCCTCGTCATCCTCGCCGGCGCCCTTCGCATCGTCGGCGGTTTCACGGTGGGGGCGGTGTTCGTCCTCGAGGGGCTCGGCGTCGAAGTGGAAAAGGCGCTGGCCATGACGCTCATCGTCCAGGCGGCCACCTTATCGACCGTCGCCATCAGCGGGGCGGTGGCGTTGTGGGCCCAGGGCATGACCTTGACCGGCGCGTTACCCGAAAGCGGCGCCGGCGCCACGGCGGAAGGCGGGTCGGACGAAAACCCTGCGCGCGATGGCTGAGGTGAAGAGGCCGTTCACCCGCATCGCCGGCGCCGGCATTTTCTTCCAAGGCGGCGCCGCCGCCGTCGATACCAGCACCATCGTCGCCGCCCTCGTCAACGGGCTGACGGGAAGCCCGCTGGCGGTCGGCGCCGCCGCCGCCATATCGCGCTACGGTTGGCTGTTTCCCCAGCTTTTCGTGGCCTACCTTGCCGGCGGCCGCGACCGGCGCATGGGATTTTATAAATTCGGCGCCTTCGGCCGGGTGCTTTGCCTGGCGGCACTCGCTGGGTTGCTGTGGTCGAGCGGGACGGCGCCGGGAAACCTGATGGTCATTTCGTTCTTTGTGCTGTGGACCCTGTACGCGTTCGTCAGCGGCATCGTCGCCGTCCCCTACAATGACATCGTCGCCCGCGTCATCCCATCGGCGCACCGCAGCCGCCTTCTCGCCGTCCGCTTCTTCGGCGGCGGTCTGCTGGCCCTCGCCGTCGCCGCCTTGGCCCATCGGCTCCTCGCTACGCTGGCATTTCCCGGCGGCTATGCCGGTATTTTTCTCTTCGGCGCGATCCTGCTGACTTGCTCGGCCACTTTGTTCGTCTCCGCCGGCGAGCCGCCGGCGCCGGTCGACGGCGCCCGTCCCGGTTTCGCCAGATTCCTCAAGGCCGGGGTCGAGGTCGTGCGCACCGATCGGCGCTTCCGGCTGTTCCTCGGCGCCCAGTGGTGCCGTGGCCTGGTGACGATGGCGCTGCCGTTTTACGTCGTGCTGGCGCAAAGGGGCGGCGCGCTTCTGGTCAAGGACATCGCCGTCCTGATCGCGGCGCAGACGGCCGGCGCGCTGGCTTCCAATCCCCTGTGGGGTTGGTGGGGAGACCACCGGGGAAAGCTGAAGCTGTTGTATCTGGTGGCGGCCTTAAGCGCCATCGCGCCCGCCCTTACCCTCGCGTGGCTGGGAGTGGGCGGGCATCGGCGCGAAGACGTGCTGATGTGGTTCGGCGCGGTGTTCTTCGTGCTTGGCGCCGTCGGCAACGGGGCGACGATCGCCCAGCTCGGATACCTGATGGAAATCTCCCCGGATCGGAGGCGCCCGGCCTATAGCGGCTATTTCAACGCCCTGGTGGCGCCAGCGTCGCTGTTCCCCATCGCCGCCGCCGTGATCGCCGAGATCGCCTCCTTCGCCGTCATATTCACCCTCAGCCTGATGTTCGCCGGTGCCCAGTTCCTCATCCTCGGCCGCCTCGCCCGGCTCGAGAGCGAGGTACCGCCATGAACCGGATCAAATGGTTCCTCACCAAGCTTCGTTACCGGTGCCATGGGCTGGGGCTCTCGGGCGCGCCACGGGATCCGGTATGGTACTTCGCCTTCGGCGCCAACATGCACGACAGCGCCTTTCGCCAACGCCGCGCCATGGAGCCGCTTGAATGGCGCGCCGGACGGGTCCGCGGCTATCGCCTGCGCTTCAATCTCGAAGGGCGGCCGCGCGGCAAGGCGGCGCCGGCCAACATCTCGCCCGACCCCGATGGCGAGGTCTGGGGCGTGCTTTACCTGATCACCCGGGCCGCCATGGTGCATCTCGATTCGACCGAGGGCGTCCCCGGCCGGCGCTACCGGCACCTCTGGGTCGAGGCCGAGGACATCGATGGGAACCGCGTCGACGCATTCACCTATATCGCCGAGGGCAAGGAAAAAGACGGCCGGCCGTCGCTTCGTTACATCACCCTGTTGCGCGACGGCGCCCGCGCCCACGGCCTGCCGGACCATTACATCCGTTTCCTCGACGCCGTCGAGCCCGCGCAATAGCGCCGCCAAATTTATTCTTGACACCGTACAATGGTACAGGGTGTAGACTCGCGCGAGGAATTGGCAAGGACGAAGCGCCCCGATGAGGAAATTACTTATGAGAAGAGTCCTTAACCTTCTCATTGCCGCCATGGCCGCGACGGCGTTAGCCAACTCCGCCGTCGACGCCCACGGACCGCTCTTCAGCCCGGCGCCGGAGACGGTCTTCAAGGGCGGCACCGAAATCACCCTGGGATTTCATAGCGAAAAAGCCACCGGCGCCGGCAATAAGGAAAAGGCGTACGAGATGTTCCTGGAGGCCAAATACGGCATCACCGCCGACTGGGAGATCGGCATCGAGATTCCCTACGCCTGGAAGGAGGAGAATGGCGGCGACGCCGACGGCATCGGCGACATCGTCCTCGACACCAAATATCAATTCTGGAAGCGCGATCTGCCGATGGCGCAATACAAGGCCGCCGCGTTCCTCAAGACCAAGCTTCCGACCGGCGGCGACGGCGGCGCGCCGCGGCTGGGGAGCGGATCGACCGACGTCATCGCCGGCCTGGCGACGGGTTACGAATCGCGCCGCTGGTACTGGTTCGCCAGCGGGGTCTACCGGGCGAACACCGAGGGCGCCGGCGGCCTCGAGAAGGGCGACAGGCAGTTCCTTAACGTCGTCGGCGGCGTGCGGCCGGTGCTCACCGAGTACAAAGAGCCCGACACGGTGCTGATGGTCGAGCTGAACTGGGAGCGCGCCGGGCGCGACGACCTCGGAGGAACGGAACTCGCCGACACCGGGGGCTGGGAGCTGTTTGTCTCGCCGGTGTTGTGGTGGACCTTCGGACAAATCGCCATCCGCGGCGGGGTACAGATCCCCATCGCCGAGGGCCTCAACGGCAATCAGGCCACGTCGGACTACCGGGCGCGGGTCGAATTCATCTACCACTTCTGAGGCGGGTCGATGCCAACAAACGATGGAGGTAAGCCATGACCAGGTCTGGGATCATTCGGACAGCGCTATTCGCGCTGGCGCTGCTGTTTCCCCTCTCGGCGTTGGCGGCGCCGACGCAGTACCAGTTGCGCATCGACGGGCTGGCCTGCCCGTTCTGCGCCTACGGCATCGAGAAAGAACTCAACCGCACGGCGGGTGTCGCCGCCATCGCCATCGACATCAACGCCGGCATCGTGACGGTCACCATGAACGAGGGCGCCACCATGACCGAGGCCAAGGCGGACCGGATCGTCAAGGACGCGGGCTTTACCTTGCGCGCCTTCGAACAGCTGCGGCCGCCGGCGGGAAACAAATAGGAGCGCCGCCATGAGGAGAGGGTTCGGAATTATCCTGGCCGGAACGGCGATGCTGGGCGCTGGCGGATTCGCCCTGGCCTTCGACTGGTTCAAACCGTGCACCGACTGGACCAACCGCGTCCCCGCCGGCGTGGGGGACCCGGCGAAGGGCTACGTTTTCGTCACCATGGGCGGCTGCGAGACGGTGCTGGCGATCGACACCCGGACCCATCGCGTGGTCGCCGCCCAGAAAGCGGGAGACGGGGCGCATGGCATCGCCGTGCCGCGCCCGGCGACGGTGTTCGTCGCCAACAGGAAGGACGACACGCTCTCGCTCCTCGATTTCGCGGCGCCCGGCCCCGTACGCACCGTGACCACCGGCGAGTACCCGCTCGACGTCGTCACCGGCGGCGGCGGGGCCGTGTTCGTCGCCACCTGGAAAGGCGACACCGTGGAAATCTACAACGCCGCCGGTGATCGGGGGCGCACCATCAAGGGCGGCGATCCCACTCACTTCGCGGTTTCGCCGGACGGCGCGACGATCTTTCTCGCCCACTGGGACGAAAACCGGGTGACCGCCCATGAGGCAACCACGTGGCGGCAGATCTTCGCGGTGCCCACGGGTAAGCAGCCGGTTCATCTGACGGTGACGCCGGACGGCCGCTTCCTTTACGTCACGAACTTCGGCTCGAGCGACGTCACGGTGATCGACATTCCGGCCGGCAAGGCGGTGGCGACGATCCCGGTCGGCGGCAAAAAGCCGCTTGGGTTGATCGCCTTGGGGGATGGAAGCCGGGTCTTGGTGGCGGTGATGTCGGCCGGGATGTTGGTCGCCATCGACGTGGCGAGCCAGACCGTTTCCGGCAAAATCAAGGCCGACGGTGAGCCCCAGCATTTGGCGCTGGCGCGGGACGGGCGCACGGTCTACGTCACCCTGCCGCACCAGGGGCGCGTCGATGTGCTCGACGCCGTCGACCTCGAATGGCGGGCCCGCATCGAAACCGGCCCCTCGCCACAGCAGATCGCGCCGCGCTATGGGAACCGTTGAGTGAGAGCACTATCCGACCATACCCAAGGGGACAACGGACAATGAATTCGGCGTTGTGGCCTGTTTGCCGGTTGTGGGTGCGAATCCGCCGTGGCCGCGTGCCGCCACCGCGTGTTGCCGACCCGGTGTGGTATTTCGCCTACGGCTCGAACATGAACGAGCGGCTGTTCCGGCGCCGCCGCCATATGGACCCTATCGAGACCCGGATCGGCCGGCTGACCAACCATCGCCTGTGCTTCACCATCGGCGGCGGCATGCGGCCCGGCCGATCGGCGCCGGCCAACATCGCCGATGATCCCGGCGGCACGGTCCTGGGTGTCCTCTACCTCCTGACGCTGCGAAAGTTCGTCCGCCTCGACGCCAGCGAGGGCCGGAATTACGCTTATCTATGGACCGGGATCGAGGACGCGGCGGGCAACATCGTTCCGGCGGTGACCTTCAAGGTGCCGGCCGCGGCGCCGGAGGGGCGGCCGTCGCTGGCCTACCTCAATCTCCTCCGCGAGGCGGCGCGCCAGCGCGGCCTGCCGGAGGATTACGTGGCGTTCCTCGATGGCGTCGAGACCAGGGAATGACGGCTGCCGTCTTGCCATCCGCCCCCGGATAATTCTTGACTCCGTACAATGGTACAGGATGTAGACTGTCGGCTCAGGAGACGTAAATGAGCACCATGACCATTGGCAAGGCCGCCGGTAACGCCGGAGTCGGCGTGGAGACGGTCCGCTTCTACGAAAGAAGGGGGCTCATCGACCAGCCGACGACACCGGCGAATGGCGGCTTTCGCGTCTACCCGGAGCAGACTGTCGAACGCATCCGTTTCATCCGCCAGGCCCAGGAGTTGGGCTTTTCGCTGGCCGAGATCGCCGGGCTCCTGGCGCTCCGGGCGGACCCCTCGGCGGACTGCGCCGATGTCCGCGACCACGCCCGGGCCAAGCTCGACGAGGTCGACCGCAAGATCGCCGGGCTCGAACATTTGCGTTCCGCGCTGGCGCAAATCATCGCCGCCTGTCCGGGCCAGGGCGCCCTTGGAGCCTGTACGATCATGGACGCGCTGGCCGGCGCCGGACCGAGGACCGCCGTCGGAAAACAGAGGAAAGAGAGGTAAGCATGAACGCCAAACGCCAGATCGAGATTTTCAGCGCCGGGTGCGCGGTCTGCGAGGCCGCGATCGCGCGCATCAACGATATCGCCTGTCCGTCGTGCGAGGTCACGACGCTCGACATGAACGAGGAGGGTGTCGCCGAACGGGCGGACGCGCTCGGCATCCGTTCTTTGCCCGCGGTGGTGATCGACGGCAAGCTCGCGGACTGTTGCACCAGCCAAGGCGTCGATGAGGACGTGCTCAGGGCCGCCGGTCTCGGCCAGCCGCTGTAATAACCGACGAAGACCTTCATCGGCTCGCTGGCAAGCGCCAATGCGGCGACGCTATTCGGTCTCGCCGGGCGCGCCGCCCGAGCGGAGGGGGTGCGCCGGATAGACCCCCAGCACCTTCACTTCACTCGAGTAAAAGTCCAACTCCTCGAGCGCCAGCTTGACCAGCCTCTCGTTGGGGTGCCCCTCGACATCGGCGTAGAAGCCGGTGGCGGAGAAGTGCCCGCCGATCATGTAGCTCTCGAGCTTGGTCATGTTGACGCCGTTGGTGGCGAAACCGCCGAGCGCCTTGTAAAGCGCCGCCGGGATATTGCGCACCCGGAACAGCAGCGAGGTGATGACCGGCCCGTCGCCAGGATCGGGGTCGACGGGCTCCTTGGCCAGGATGATGAACCGGGTGGTGTTGTGCTCGGCGTCCTCGATATTGGCCTTTAGCGAATCGAGTCCGTAAATCTCCGCCGCCAGCTGGGACGCTATCGCCGCCGAGGTCGGGTCGTTGCGTTCCGCGACGTCCGCCGCGGCGCCGGCGGTATCGGCATGGACGACGGGAACAAGGCCGAGCGCGGCGATCAGTTTGCGGCACTGGGAAAGCGCATGGACGTGGCTGCGCACGGTCTTCAGCCCCTCTATCGCCGCCCCCTTGGGCGCCAGCAGGTGATGGTTCACCCGCTGGAAGTGCTCGGCGACGATGTGAAGGGGGGTCTCGGGCATCAGTTGGTGGATGTCGGCGACCCGGCCGGCCACCGAATTCTCGATCGGGATCATGGCGAGCGCCGCGCGGGCGCCGGTGACGGCGGCGAAGGTTTCCTCGAACGACGGCATCGGCAGGGTCGTCATGGAGGGATGGACCTGGCGGCAGGCGAGGTCCGAATAGGCCCCCGGCGCTCCCTGGAAGGTGATGGTTTGCTGTGGATCGGCGGCGCCGGCCATGTTTCGACTGATATTCTAAAGCGGTTCTAGGTTGACGGTTGGCCTGCCGCGGACGCCAGAATCCGTTCCGCCCGGGCAAGGTCGTCGGGAGTATCGACACCGAGCGGCACCGTGTCAACGAGGGCCACGTCGATGCGCATGCCGGCCTCAAGCGCGCGGAGCTGCTCGAGCCGCTCGCGGCGCTCGAGCGGGCTCGGTGGAAGCTTGACGAAACGCTCGAGTGCCGGGCGCCTGTAGGCATAGAGGCCGATATGATGATAGAGCGCACCCTCGCCCGCCGGCACCGGCGCGCGGCTGAAATAAAGCGCCCGGCCCCTCGGCGCCCCTGGGGCGCAAGAGACCACGGCCTTGACGACGTTGGGGTCCCCGATCTCCGCTTCATCGGTGATCTCGGCGGCAAGCGTGCCGATATCGACTTCGGCGTCGTCGAGAAGCGCCAACGCCGCCCTGGGCAACGCCGCGTCGAGGGTCATGAGATCGCCCTGGACGTTGATGACGGCATCGAAACGACGCTTGGCGTCGATGGCGCCGAGGGCCTCGAAGATGCGATCCGAGCCCGACGGGTGATCGGGCCGGGTCATCACCGCCTCACCCCCCGCCGCCTTCACCGCATCGGCGATCTCGGGCTCGGCGCAGGCGACGAATACCGGGCCGAGGTCCGCCTCGATCGCCCGGCGCCAGACATGGACGATCATCGCCTCGCCGCCGATCTCGGCCAGCGGCTTGCGCGGGAAGCGGGTCGAAGCCAGGCGGGCGGGGATCAGGATGACGGGATTTTCAATCGCGGTCATGGCGCGGTCATGGACAGGCGGCAGGAAACGGCTGGCAAACTCGACTCGGCACCATATACCGCCGGGCCGGCGGGGTAACGCAATATTTGCCGGCGGATGACCAAAGCGCGTTGGACAGGGGAATGCGAAATGGCTAACCTCTGGCCGGCGATTGGAATAGGTTGAACTCTCCCCGGTTCGCGACATGTCAGTGTTCGAGTGGAACAAGATCATAGGCGCGGTGCTGATAGCCGCCCTGGTGACCAAGGCGATCGACACCGTCGTGGACGGGCTCACCCGCGGCGAAGCGCTGGAGAGGAACGTCTATGTCGTCGGCGCGCCGGAGCCGCCGGCAACGGCGGAGCCGGCGAAAGCGCCGGCGAAGGAGGGAGCCGGAAAGATCGGCCCGCTCCTCGCCACGGCGAGCGTCGAGGCCGGCAAGAAGACGGCGAGAAAATGCACCATATGTCACGGCTTCAAGAAGGCCGGGGCGAAAAAGATCGGTCCGCCGCTTTGGAACGTCGTCAATGCGAAACGGGCGAGGGTGGCGGGTTTCCGCTATTCGAGCGGCCTCGCCGAGGCGGGCGGCGAGTGGGGATACGCCGAACTGGACGCATTTATCGCCAATCCCAAAAAGTCCATACCCGGCACCAAGATGATCTTTGCCGGCATCAAGAAGGCATCGGACCGGGCCGACCTCATCGCCTATCTCCGTTCGCTCAGCGACAACCCCGCGCCGTTGCCCTGATCCAGGGGGCGCGGGCTCCCGCGCCGCGACAAAACCGGACTCATGGACAGACCCTGCCCCACCTCTTTCATCCGGCTCGCCACGGAACTGGCGGAATTGAGCGGCGAGATCATCAGGCGTTATTTCCGCACGCCCCTTGCCGTCGAAACCAAGGACGATACCAGCCCGGTGACCGCCGCCGACCGCGAGGCCGAGGCGGCGATGCGCCAGAGGATAGAGACCGCGTATCCGGATCATGGCGTCATCGGCGAGGAGTTCGGCCCGGCCAGGGCCGACGCCGAGTATGTCTGGGTGCTCGATCCCATCGACGGCACCAAGTCATTCATCTCCGGCAAGCCCTTGTTCGGCACCTTGATCGGCCTGGTCCACCAAGGGGCGCCGATCCTCGGCGTCATCGACCACCCGGCGCTGGACGAGCGTTGGATCGGCGCCCGGGGAGAGGGGTCGACCTTCAACGGCGACCCGGTCAAGGCGCGGCCCTGCCCCGGTCTCGGCGAAGCCATCCTGTTCGCGACCTCGCCCTTTATGTTCGAGGGCGCCGACGCCGATGCCTTCGACCGCCTGTGCCGGGAAGTCAAATACCCGCTTTTCGGCACCGATTGTTACGGCTATGGCCTGCTTGCCAGCGGCTTCGCCGATCTCGTGGTCGAGGCCAAGCTCCGGCCATATGATTACGTCGCCCTGGTGCCGGTGGTCGAAGGCGCCGGCGGGGTGATGACCGACTGGGGAGGCCGGCCGCTAAACCTTGCCTCGGACGGGCGGGTGATCGCCGCCGGGGATCGACGGACACACGAAGAATGCCTTAAGGTCCTCGGGCAGAGCGGATGAGCGCGCCGTCGGACATATTGTGGGCATATTGAGCGACCATATGAGAACCATGAGAATCGCCATGCGAACGACCACCATCGCCGGCATTTTCGCGCTTGGATCGGCGCTGACGATAGCCGCGGACGGTGAACCGGCCAGGGCGGCGGCCAAGGAAACGGCTCCCCGCCACGCCATCGCCATGCATGGCGCGCCGAAATACCCGCCGAAATTCGCCCATTTCGATTACGTCAACCCGGCCGCGCCCAAGGGTGGCAAGATGAAGCTGGCGACGATCGGCACCTTCGACAGCCTCAATCAGTTCATCATCAAGGGAGTTTCGGCGACCGGCCTGGGGTACCTCTACGACTCCCTGATGACCAGCTCGTCGGACGAAGCGTTCACCGTTTACGGCTTGCTTGCCGAGACCATCGAGACCCCGAAGGATCGCTCCTGGGTCGCCTTCACGCTGCGCCCCGAGGCCCGCTTTCACGACGGCACGCCGGTCACGCCCGATGACGTCATCTTCTCCTTCAACATCCTTCTGGAAAAGGGAAGCCCGTTCTTCGCCGCCTATTACGCCAATGTCGTCAAGGTCGAGAAGACCGCCGCGCGCAGGGTCAAATTCTCTTTCAAGCCGGGGGAAAACCGTGAGTTGCCATTGATCCTCGGGCAGTTTCCCATCCTGCCGAAAGCCTATTGGCAAAAGCGGGATTTCGCCAAGACGACTCTGGATCCGCCCTTGGGCAGCGGCCCCTACAGGATCGAGACCGTGGATCCCGGCCGCTCCATCACCTACCGGCGGGACACCGACTATTGGGGCCGGAACCTTGCGGTCAACGTCGGCGCTTATAACTTCGATGTCATACGCATCGACTATTACCGCGACGCGACGGTGGCGCGCGAAGCCTTCAAGACCAAGGGCTTCGATTACCGCGCCGAGAACGAATCCAAGGCATGGGCGACGGCCTATGACATCCCCGCCGTCAAGGACGGGCGGCTGATCAAGAGGAAGTTCGCCCACAAGAGATCGTCGGGGATGCAGGCGTTCGCCTTCAACACGCGGCGCGAAATGTTCAAGGATCCGCGGGTGCGCGAGGCGCTGGGATACGCTTTCGACTTCGAATGGACCAACAAGAACCTGTTCTACGGCCAGTACCGGCGGACCAGGAGCTATTTTTCCAACTCGGAGCTGGCGTCCACCGGCCTGCCGAAAGGGGGCGAGCGCGAGATACTCGAACGCTTCCGCGGCCGCATCCCGGAACGGGTGTTCACCGAGGAATACCGGCCCCCGGTCTATGACGGCTCGGGCAATATCCGCGCCGGCCGGCGCTCCGCGATGCGGATCCTAAAAGGCGCCGGATGGGTGGTCAGGGACAAGAAGCTGGTCAACGCCAAGACCGGCAAGCAGATGCGCTTCGAAATCCTCCTCAACAGCCCGGCGTTCGAGCGCATCGTCCTGCCGTTCGTGCGCAACCTCAAGCGGCTTGGGATCAGGGCGCGCGCGCGCCTCGTCGATCCCGCCCAGTACGAAAACCGCGTCAGGGATTTCGATTTCGACATGGTCGTCGGCTCGTTCGGCCAGTCGCTGTCGCCAGGCAACGAACAGCGCGACACCTGGTCCAGCCGGGCGGCGGATTTCAAGGGCAGCCGCAACATCATCGGCATCAAGGACCCGGTGATCGACGAGTTGATCGAGCTGTTGATCGCCGCGCCCGACCGCAAGGGCCTGATCGACCGGGTGCGGGCGCTCGACCGTGTCCTGTTGTGGAACCACTTCGTCATTCCCCAATGGCACATCCCTTACGATCGCCGGGTGTTCTGGGATAAGTTCGGCATCCCGAAGGTCATACCGATGCTGGGCTCCTCCTTCGATCTCTGGTGGGTCGACGCCGTCAAGGCGGCGGCGCTCGAGGGCGGGGCGTCCAAGACAAAAGCGAACTAGTACCAGGTCTTCACGGCGGCAATGCTCAATTACATCATCCGGCGCCTGTTGCTCATCATCCCGACCCTGCTCGGGATCATGATCATCAACTTCATCGTCATCCAGGCGGCGCCTGGCGGCCCGGTGGACCAGTTGATCGCCCAGTTGAGGGGAGAGGGGGTCGCGGCCACCGAACGGGTGGGCGCCGGGGCGCGCAGCGAGATGGCGGGCCCGGCCGAGCCGGGGCTCCGGGGCGCCGGCGTCAAAAGTTCGACCCGGGCGTCCAGGGGGATCGACCCGGAACTGATCAAGAAACTGGAAAAGCAGTTCGGCCTGGATAAGCCGGCCCCCGAACGCTTCGCCTTGATGCTCAAGAACTACGTGACCTTCGACTTCGGAGAGAGTTTCTTCAAGGACCGAAAGGTGGTGGACCTGGTGCTCGAAAAGATGCCGGTGTCCATATCGCTGGGCCTGTGGACGACGCTTCTGGTCTATTTCATCTCCATTCCGCTGGGCATCGCCAAGGCGGTGCGCGACGGCTCGAAATTCGACATCTGGACCTCCGGCGCGATCATCACCGGCAACGCCATACCGGGATTCCTGTTCGCCATACTGCTCATCATCCTTTTCGCCGGCGGGCGCTATCTCGACTGGTTCCCCCTGCGTGGCCTGCTGTCCGACGAGTTCGCCGGCGGCGGCTTCCTGGCTTGCGTCACCACGCCGGCGTGTATCGCCGATTATTTCTGGCATATCACCCTGCCGATCGTGGCGATGGTGATCGGCGGTTTCGCCGGCCTCACCATGCTGACCAAGAACTCCTTCCTCGAGGAAATCAACAAGCAGTACGTGATCACCGCCCGCGCCAAGGGGCTGACGGAATGGCGGGTGCTTTACGGCCACGTGTTCCGCAATTCCATGCTGATCGTGATCGCCGGCTTCCCCAGCGCCTTCATCGGCATACTTTTCACCGGCTCGCTTCTCATCGAGGTCATCTTCTCCCTCGACGGGCTCGGCCTTCTGGGCTTCGAGGCGGCCTTGGGGCGGGATTATCCGGTGATGTTCGCGGCGCTTTATTTCTTCTCCCTTCTGGGCCTTCTCATGCGCCTGATCGGCGACTTCACCTACGTGCTGGTCGACCCGCGCATCGATTTCGAGAGCCGGGAGGTCTGATCGGTGGGCGGAAACCGTTTCCTGGGCTTGCCGATCCGCCCGCTCACGGCGCGCAGGCTGGCGAATTTCCGCGCCAACGCGCGGGGCTTCTGGTCGCTGTGGATCTTCCTGGTGCTGTTCATCGTCAGCCTGTTCGCCGAATTCATCGCCAACGACAAGCCGATCCTCATCTCCTATGACGGCGCGATCTATTTCCCGGTGTTCAAG
This sequence comes from Pseudomonadota bacterium, assembly GCA_022566265.1. Classification (GTDB taxonomy): domain Bacteria; phylum Pseudomonadota; class Alphaproteobacteria; order SMXQ01; family SMXQ01; genus JACZQV01. The sequence continues at coordinate 17,186 of JADFJG010000050.1, forward strand.
GCTTACGCCGAGACCGAATTCGGCGGCGAGTTCGAGACCGAGGCGGATTACGCCGACCCCATCGTCAAGGACCTGATCGAGGCCAAGGGCTGGATGTTGTGGCCGATGATCCCCTACGGCTTCGACACCCAGGTCCTCGGCCTGCCGACGCCCTCGCCCTCGCCGCCGAGCGCCAGGAACTGGCTCGGCACCGACGACCAGGCGCGCGACGTGGTGGCGCGGCTGATCTACGGCTTTCGTATCTCGGTGCTGTTCGGCCTGACGTTGACCCTGTTCAGCAGCGTCATCGGCGTCGTCGCCGGCGCCGTTCAGGGCTATTTCGGCGGCTGGATCGACCTCTTGTTCCAGCGCTTCATCGAGATGTGGGACAGCATCCCGCTGCTCTATCTGCTGATCATCCTGGCGTCGATGATCGAGCCGAATTTCTGGTGGCTGCTGGGGCTTTTGCTGCTGTTCAGCTGGATGGCGCTGGTCGGCGTCGTGCGCGCCGAGTTCCTGCGCGCGCGCAACTTCGATTACGTCCGCGCCGCCCGCGCGCTCGGCGCCAGCGACGTCGTCATCATGTTCAGGCACGTGCTTCCCAACGCCATGGTGGCGACCCTGACCTTCCTGCCCTTCATCCTCTCGGGCTCCGTCATCACTCTCTCCGCCCTCGATTTCCTCGGCTTCGGGCTGCCCTTGGGCTCGCCGTCGTTGGGCGAAATGCTGAAACAGGGCAAGGCGAATTTGCATGCGCCCTGGCTCGGCTTCACCGCCTTCTTCGTGCTGGCGGTCATGCTGAGCCTGTTGATCTTCATCGGCGAGGCGGTGCGCGACGCCTTCGATCCGCGAAAGATCATCACCGGCGGCGTGCCGGCCGAGGACGCCATCGCTCTCGACGATAACGGCGCGGCGGCGGCCAGGGAGCCGGGTCAATGAGCCCCGGGGGACACATCGTCGAGGTCCGCGACCTGCACGTCTCGTTCGCCACGCCCGGCGGCGAGGTCAAGGCGGTCAGGGGTATCTCGTTTGACATCGATAAGGGCGAAACGGTGGCGCTTGTCGGCGAATCCGGCTCCGGCAAGTCGGTCACCGCGCTCTCCATCCTGCAACTCCTGCCCTATCCCGTGGCGCGGCACCCATCGGGGTCCATCCTGGTCGACGGCGCCGAGATGATCGGGGCGTCGAAAGGCGCCCTCAGGGCGGTGCGCGGCAACCGCATTTCGATGATCTTCCAGGAGCCGATGACGTCGCTCAACCCGCTCCATAACGTCGAGAGGCAGGTCAACGAGATCCTGTTCCTGCACAAGGGGCTGGGCCGCGCCGCCGTCAGGACGCGGACGCTGGAGTTGCTCAAGATGGTGGGGCTGGCCGAGGCCGAGGAACGCCTCGGCGCGCTGCCCCACGAGCTGTCCGGCGGTCAACGCCAGCGGGTGATGATCGCCATGGCGCTGGCCAACGAACCGGACCTGCTGATCGCCGACGAGCCGACGACCGCCGTCGACGTCACCATCCAGGCCCAGATCCTCGATCTGCTGCGCGATTTGCAGGCCAAGCTCGGCATGGCGATGTTGCTGATCACCCATGATCTCGCCGTGGTGCGCAAGATGGCGCGCCGGGTCCACGTGATGCGGGCGGGAGAGATCGTCGAGAGCGCCGCCGTCCAAACCCTGTTCACCGACCCCAAGCATCCCTACACAAGGCAGCTGATCGCCGCCGAGCCCAAGGGCCGGCCGGCGGCGGTGAGGCCCGGCGCCCGGCAAGTGGTGTCGACGGAAAATTTCAAGGTGTGGTTCCCGATCAAGGCCGGGATACTCAAGCGCACGGTCGATCACGTCCGCGCCGTCGACGGCGTCAGTTTGAGCGTCCGCCAGGGTGAGACCGTCGGCGTGGTCGGCGAATCGGGCTCGGGAAAGACCTCGCTGGCGCTGGGTATCCTGCGCCTCATCTCGAGCAAAGGCCAGGTGGTGTTTTCCGGGCGCGATATCCAGAATTTGCGCTCGAAGCAGTTGCGCCCGCTGCGGCGCGAGATGCAGGTCGTCTTCCAGGACCCCTTCGGCAGCCTCAGCCCCAGGCTTTCGGTCGGCGAGATCGTCGGCGAGGGGCTCGGCATCCATGGCATCGGGGCCGATGACAAGGAACGCGAGGGTATGATCATCGGCGCCCTCCGGGAGGTCGGCCTCGACCCGGAAAGCCGCCACCGTTATCCCCATGAGTTCTCCGGCGGCCAGCGCCAACGCGTCTCCATCGCCCGGGCGATGGTGCTCAAGCCGCGGTTCCTGGTGCTCGACGAGCCGACCTCGGCGCTCGACATGTCGGTCCAGGCGCAGATCGTCGACCTCTTGCGCAAGCTTCAGCGCGACCACGATCTGGCCTATCTTTTCATCAGTCACGATCTGAAGGTGGTGCGCGCCATGAGCCACCATGTCATCGTCATGCGCAATGGCGTGGCGGTCGAGCAGGGGCCCGCCGAGGAGATTCTGGACCACCCCAAGGAGCCCTATACCAAAGCGCTGATGGCGGCCGCGTTCGATCTCGAGGTGGCGGACATGGGCGCGGTCAGCCAGTAGCGAAAGCCGTGGTAGGGATCGCGGCACGGAGCGCGGGCGATGGCACTTGTTCTTAAATGCGGACGCGATGAGCGGGACGAGTGGCGGCGCGAGCTTCACCGGTTGCTGCCCGATATTGAGGTCCGGCCGTGGTCCGATCCGGGGAACCCGGACGACATCGAATTCGCCCTGGTGTGGAAGCCGGAAGCCGGGGAGTTGAAGCGCTTCGCCAACCTAAGGGCGATCTTTTCGCTTGGCGCCGGCGTCGATCAAATCATGGACGATGCCGATTTGCCGCCCGGCGTGCCAATCGTGCGCCTCGTCGACCCCGAGCTCGCCCGCCAGATGAGCGAGTATGTGGTCTTGTCCGTACTCTATCTTCACCGCCGGATGCCGGCTTACGCGGAGGCCCAGAAGGACGGCCGATGGCGGCCGTTGCCGGCGCCCGACACCCGATCGCGCGGCGTCGGGATCATGGGCCTAGGCGTGCTGGGGTCGGACGCGGCCGAAAAACTCCGCCCTTTCGGCTTCGGGCTGCTGGGATGGAGCCGGCGGCCCAAAGAAATCGAAGGCGTCCGGTGTTTTCACGGCGCCCCGGGCCTGGCCCCATTTCTCGCCGAGACCGGCATCCTGGTGTGCCTGCTGGCCCTGACGCCGGAAACAAAAGGAATCCTCAACGCCAAGACCTTTGCCGCCCTGCCCCGGGGCGCCGGGGTCATCAACTGTGCCCGCGGCGGCCATCTGGTCGATGAGGACCTGATCGAGGCCCTCGATTCGGGTCATCTGTCGGGCGCCGTGCTTGACGTCTTCGATCCCGAACCGCTGCCCGAGGACCACCCCTTCTGGCGCCATCCCAGGATAACGCTGACCCCCCACGTCGCTTCCATAACCCTGGTCCGCTCGGCCGCGACCGGCATCGCCCGGAACATCCGCCGGATGAGGAAGGGTGAAGCGCCGCTCGCCATAGTCGATCCGAAGGCCGGCTACTGAAACCTTCCCGGCGCCGCGTTCAGCGTGTTTGAGCGGCGGACTCCCCGGATTCCGTAGGTATTTTTCCTTATGCATTTCCCGAAAAGTTTATCTTGAATTTTTCTAAAATTAACCATATGTCAACTTTTCTGCCGTAGGCTCGTCCATTAGTTGTGCGAGACGTGTGCGAACCGCCGATAACGGCGAAAAAAAAGTCCAACAAACAGGGAGACATGGGAATCCGGAGGCGTCCGGATCTATGACTTCGACTTGACGATTCGCAAGCATGGGCTTGGCGGATCGGAAAGGAGGACCGAGATGAAGAAGTTGTTGCTTGCCTTGGCGCTGTTTGCCGGCTCATCCTCGATCCTGGCGGCGCAGATGTTGTGCGTCGATCGTGTGGATATGCTCGATCGCCTGGCGTCCGAGTACGGAGAGGAGCTGATCGAAGTCAAGATGATGGAGGAGCACGGCCTCCTGGAGGTGCTGAAATCCCGGACCAAGGGTACCTGGACCCTGCTTCTGACCAAGCCCGGCGGAATCAGCTGCGTGCTGGCGACGGGCAAGGGTCTCGACACCGTCGAAGAAAATCTCAACAACGTCGAATACGAACTCTAGGCGCCCAGGCGCCGACACCCAGAGCCCTATCCCGGCGAGGTGCGCCCGGCAAGGCGCGTCACCGTCGACGCGCGGCGACGGTGATCAGGTCCGCGGTCTCGCGCAGGTAAACGGAGCCCTTGACCGTTCGCTGAACGAGGATGCTGCGGCGATCGCTCTCGTCCGGCCTTCGCCTGACGAATTCGAGTTTCTCCAACCGGTCCAACGCCCGGGTGATGGCGGGCTTGGAAACGTTGAGCGCCATCGCCAGGCCGCGCACGGTGTGGGGCGGCGGTGACAGGTAGACGGTGAGGACGACCGCCATCTGGCGGGCCGACAGATCGGCGGGGTCGCGGCGGACGACTTCGAGAACGGCACCGCGCCAGACCTCCAGGGCCTGGTCGAAGGTGAGATTGATCGTCATGGCAACAGCCGCATGGGCTCATGTTGCGAACTGACCTCGCCCCCTTTTAATCCCGCCCGGCCTCGTGGGCAATCGGAATTGGGACGCGCGGAACCATATTTCGCCGTTAGAGCACGATCAGGGCATACACCGAAGTCGGCCGGCCGGCGACGGTCTTTGCCTTGCGCTTGGCCCACTCTCACCTTATCTCGGTAGAGAGCCCATATCTCGGTAGAGAGCCCATCTTCCGGAACCCCCGCGATGTCCGAATTCACCCTCATAATCGGCAACAGGAACTACTCGTCCTGGTCGCTTCGCGCCTGGCTCGTCCTCAAGAAGACCGGCGCGCCGTTCGAGGAAACCGTCATTCCCCAGGGCCAGCCCGAGACCCGTGAGCAAGTCCTGAAATACTCGCCCTCGGGGTTGGTGCCCGTGTTGCGCCACGGCGAACGGACCATCTGGGAAACGTTGGCGATCGCGGAATACCTCGCCGAACTTTTCCCCGACGCCAGGCTGTGGCCCAAGGATCCGGAAGCGCGCGCCATGGCGCGGGCAATCTCGGGCGAGATGCACGCCGGCTTCACCGATCTCCGCCGCGATATGCCGATGAACATTCGCGCCTCCTATCCGGGCGCCGGCATGACCGAGGCCGTGCAAAAGGATATCAACCGCATCGAGGCGATCTGGCGCGAGGCCCGCAAACGGTTCGGCGCCGGCGGCGAGATGCTGTTCGGAAGCTTCACCATCGCCGACGCCATGTTCGCGCCCGTCGCCAGCCGGTTCACCACCTACGGCGTCGAGCTCGGCGAGACGGCGGAGGCCTACGTCAAGGCGTTGGCGGCGTATCCCGCGATGGCGGAATGGGCGGCGGCGGCCGGCAACGAACCGTGGATCATTCCCGATTACGAAATGGCCGAAGAGACCCGCTAGAGCGGCCCTTCACCGTGCCTCTGTTTCGCGGGGCGAAGTGACAAGCGTTACTTGGCGGGCGCCGGTTTGCCGCCTTTCATTTTTCTCTTCTTTACGGCCGGCTTGGCCGCCGTTCCGCCGCCGCCCTCGCCGCCCATGTCGGGAACCGGGATCAGCCCGGCCTCGCGGTAATAACGCTCGGCCCCGGGATGGAGCGGTATGGCGATGCCGTCGAGCGCGGTCTCGAGGCGCAACAGCCTGCCGTTGGGATGACCGCTGTCGAGCAGCGGCCGCGTGTTCTTGTGCCACAGCGCCCGGGTGATGCCGTAGACGAGTTTCTCATCGACATCGGCCCTGACGATCCACTGGGCGCCGACGCTGAGCGTCGGGGTATCGTCCACTCCCTTGTAGGTGCCGGCCGGTATGACGGTCTCGGAGAAGAACCGGTCGGAACGCCTGAGCCGCTTCGCCGTCTTGCCCATGATCGGCACCAGTTGGATGGGCACCCGCTCGGCCAGTTCGGCGATGGCCCTCACCGGATAGCCGGCGACGAAGAAGAAGGCGTCGAGCCGGCCCTCGCGCATCATGTCTATGGCCGGGCCGAGCTGGACGTAGACCGGCCGGAAGGTCTTCAGGCCAACGCCGTAGCGCTTGAGGATGAGCCTGGCATTGACCTGGGTGCCCGACCCGCTGACGTCGAGCGAGACCCGCTTTCCCTTCAGCCCCTTGACGCTTTTTATCCCGGCGTCCTCACGCGCGACGATATGGACGCTTTCGGGATAGAGGTTGGCGATCGCGCGCAAGTTGGTGATCCTGTTCTTGCCGTGGAACATACCCTTGCCGGTATAGCTCCAATAGGCGATGTCGGCCTGACTCAGGCCCGATTCGAGATCGCCCTTGGCCATCGCCTTGACGTTGTCGACCGAGCCATGGGTCGCCTGGGCGACGGCGATCAGGCCGGGAACGCCGCAGCTGCCGCCGCGGTCGCAGGCGCGCGAACCGGGCGGGTTGCTGATGGCGCTGGCGATCAGGCCGCCGATGGGGAAATAAATGCCCGAGGTGGAGCCGGTGCCGATGCGGAAGAAGCGGAGATCTTCCGCCGCGAACCCCTGGCCCGGGGCGGTGAGGACGAGGACGGCGAGGAGGGCGGAGGCGACGGGAGAGGTTACGCGCCTTGCCCATCGTTCGAGGCCAAGCGCGCCCAAAGCGGCGCGGCTCGGGCGCCACGGCCGCCGGCCTTCCCTCGGGTCACAACTCTCTGCCATATAAGTCAGCAAGATAGCGGGCACTCGGCGCCAACCGGCGCCACATCCATTTAATACCGCCCGGCGGGCGGCGAAGGCAACCTTGCCTTCCAATTCAGGCGAAAAAAGGGCGCCGGGTGCCGACGCTCACGCCATCGGCGCGTCGGGCGGCGCGTCGGCCGGCGCCTCGCCCCGTTTGGTCATGGAGTAGTCCCTGACGATCTCGGCGACCCTGATGCGGTAATCGTCAAAGATCCCGGCGCGTCCCTTGGCCTGGGCCTCGCGGTGTTGGGGCAAGTTCCGCCAGGCCGCGATCGCCGCCTCGTCCCGCCAGATCGACAGCGACAGGACCTTGCCCTCGTCCGTCAGGCTCTTGAAGCGCTCGATCGAGATGAAGCCGTCGATCTTCTCGAGCGCGGGGCGGAGCGTGGCCGCGATGTCGAGATACTCCTCGATGCGCTCCCCCTTGGGACGAACCTCGAAGATGACTGCGTACATGGCGATCCCTCCTTGAACCTCGGCCGCGAAGCCGCCGCGTCCGTCTTAAACGATTTGCACCGCGCCGTCACGGCAATCATGGGCCCGGGCCGGCGCCGCTCAGCGATGGCGGCGGGCCCGGGCGCGTAGCTTGCGGATGGCGGCGAGGAGGGCGACGAGCACCAAGGGCGCGGTCCAGAACACCACCGGGTGGTAAAAATATGCCGACAGCCATTCCAGCATGGGGCGACCCTAGCCCGGATAATTCATGAAAGGGTACCGCCAAACCCCATAGATGCGTTATGATTCAATTGGTTGAGTTGTCTCAAACGCGAGGATTTGGCGGTGACGAATTGTACCTCTTTGAGCTTTGATTTTCCAGCCTGCCGCAGGCGGCGCGTGGAGGCTGATTTTTCGGGTGGCGAGATCACCAGCAACGGCGGCGTCCTGCTGCTTCGTCAGGCGGACCGGCTTTCGGG
>JADFJG010000051.1:0-10742 GCA_022566265.1 Pseudomonadota bacterium
AGGGGATCGCGGCGGCGAAGCCGCTCCATGCATTTCGCCATGGGGGCGATGTCGTTGCCCTCGATGTCGAACAGCACCGCCTTGACGGCGCCGGTGCCGACATCGATGCCGGCGGTGATGGTCATTGGCCGGGTCTCCTCATCCCTGGTCTCCTCATGCCTGGGCTCCCTTGGCGTTGGCCTCGCGCAGGGCGAAGGTGGCGGCGCCGAGCGCGCCGGTGTAGATCGAGGCCGGGTCGATGTTGATGGTCACGTCGCCGTAGTTCTCCTTGACCAGGATCCTGAGCGCCTTGACCGCGGCCTCGTTGTTGGCGACGCCGCCGGTCCAGGTGAACTCGTTCTCGATGCCGCCCGAGCGCGAGATGATCGACATGGCGCGGAGGATGATCGCCCGGTGCAGGCCGGCGAGGATGTCCTCGCGCTTCTCGCCCAGCGCCAGGCGGTCGCGCAGCTCGGCGCCGGCGAACACGGTGCAGGTCGAGTTGATGCGTACGCTCTTGGTCGCCTTCATCGCCAGCGGGCCGAGCTCATGGACGCCGATGTTCATCTCATCGGCGATATAGCCGAGGTAGCGCCCGCAGCCGGCGGCGCAGCGGTCGTTCATCTGGAAATTCTCGACGATGCCGTCCTTATCGATCTGGATCGCCTTGGTGTCCTGGCCGCCGATGTCGAGCACGGTGCGGGTCTTGGGATACAGGACGTGGGCGCCGAGCCCGTGGCACAGGATCTCGGAGCGGATCTGCTCCTTGGGAAACGGCAGGGTGACGCGGCCGTAGCCGGTGCCGACGATGTTGGCCTCCTCGATGTCGATGCCGAAGGCGGACTTCATGGCCGCATCCAGCGCCTCCCTGTCGAGTTTCCGCGAGGTCTCCCCAAGCACGCGGTCGATGGCGCGCTTGAACCTCTCGCCCATGGCGCCGGCGGGCGGGCGGTTCTCGACCCCGATGATGGATTTGTCGTAGATGTTGAGCAACATGTCGAAGGCGACGCCGGCTTCCTTGGCGACGTCCTCGGCGATGTGCATGTAGCGCGAACCGGCGATGTCGCGGAAGAAATCCGACTTGCGCTCGGCGCCCGGCGCATAGATCGCCGGCGCTTCGCCGCGCAGGCGGTCGAAGATCAGGCCCAGGGCCTCCCTGGCCGCGTCCTCCCTGCCGGCGAAGCGTTCGCCGTCGATGACCGCGGCGCCGGTGCGTTCGAGATCGTCGAGCTGGTCGAGGAATTGTTCGAGGCGGAAGTGGCGTTCGATCTCCGCCATGAAGGCGCCGACATCGGCGATGCCGGTCCCGTCCTGGGCCAAGGCCCGGCTGAACAGCGTCAGTCTGGCCGAGATCATGGCTTCGAGCTTGGCCACCGTCGTCGCCGTCTGGTAATTGGAGCGCGAGTTGGTGATGCCGCGCCCCAGCATCCCGCCATCCTCGTCCAACAGCACCGCCTTGGTGGTGGTGGAGCCGAGATCGATGCCGATGAAGCAACGCATGACCGCCGCCCCCCTCACGCCGCCACCGGCGTCGGGGCACCGGCGGGCCTGCGTTTCTGCTCGATCATCTGGAAATAGCTCTCGAGCCGGGTGCGGATGTTGGCCGCCGAGAAATAGCGTGGATCGACCAGGTCGGTTTCGATGAAGGCGGCGGGCTTGCCGGTGCGGCGCTCGATCTCGCGCATCATCAAGAGCTGCCCGGCGGAGAAGCTGTTGCAGCTCTTGATCGAGTTGATCAGCAAGCCGTCGGCCTGGTAGGCCTCCATGTAGTTCTCGATCATCGCCACCCGGTCGGGCAGGTTGCGGTTGGTGTAACAGCCCAAACAGTAATCGGCGAGGGATTCGAGCGGGTTCTCCGGGTCGTGGCGGAAGCCGAAATCGAAGACCCCGCCGACCTTGGTATAGGTGCTGGCGACGACGACGGCGCCCTCGTCGTAGAACATCTTCCAGAAATCGCGGAAATGGGTCCAGTTGGGCGGCCCCTCGACCACCAGGCGGTATTTCTCCTCGCCCATCTCGCCCTCCGGCGTGATCGGTCCCTTGCCTTGGGCGATGCGTTCCTCGATCTCCTGGCGCAACAGCTTGTAATAATCGACGGCGTCCTCGGTGCCGCGAAAGGCGGTGAAGATCGGCCCGATATAGAAGACGCCGCCGAAATAGGCGTCGATGGGCGAGGGTTTGTTCATGGCGCTTTGCAGAACCCAGACGAAGTCGTCTTCCGCCGCCGCCGAGTGCTTGAGGTTCTCGCGCAGCCGGTCGATATCGAACTTGACGCCGCTGATGCGCTCCATCGCCGGGATCACCTCTTCCTTGAGCTGCTTGACGACGTAGTCGCGCATATTGTCGGTGACCTTGCCGTCGCCGTCGTAGGGGACCTGCAGCATCACGGTCTCGCAGCCCCACTCGTCGCGCAGGAGCTCGAACCATTTGAGGAAGGTGAAGCAGCCGGTGTAGGACAGCAACAAAAGATCCGGCGGCGGCATCGGCTTGCCGTTGGGCGCGATGGCGCCCCTGGCCATGGCACCGATGTCGGCCTTGACGTAGCTGCAGACGTCCTCGGAATGGCCCATCTTCTCGGCCTCGCGGATCATGTTGCCGCTTTGCTTGCGCAGGCCGTTCTGGATGGCGTTGATCTCGGGCAGGTTGTTGAGCATGTCGAAACACATGATCAACTCATTCAAATTGCCCGGCACGTAGGTCGAGACCACCTTTTTCCCGGTCTCGGGCGCGCTGGTCAGCTTGTCGTAGTTCCGGGCGATCATCGCCTTCTGCTTGAGCATCGACGGCTCCTTGACCACCGCCGGCTTTTCGGGCTTGGTCGTCATGCCTCGCTCCACAGTTTGATCGAATCGGCGAAGGTGCCGGCCTGCTCGCGGATGGGCTGCATCTGGCCGGAGTTCTCGGCGTACTTGAAGGAGATGTAGGGGATGTTCTCTCGGCTCAGCGCCTTGGCCAGCATCGGCCGGTCGAGCAGCGCCGGGTCGCAGAAGCTGGGGGAGGCGAAGATCACCCCTTCGGCCGCCCGCTTGCGCACCGTCTCGATGAGGAAGGCGCCCTTCTGGGCCGGGTCGGGCTCGTACTTGGCGGCGGTGGCGGCGGAGGCGTGCAGGAAGGCGCGGGAGAGATTGGCGATGGGATCGCCGTCGACGGCGACGTCGTCGAGCAGCCAGCGGGTGACCAGCATGAAGTCGTCATCGACGATGTAACAGCCCGAAAGCTCGATCGCCTTGATCAGGGAAAGCGGCGGCTGCTCGCAGAACGTCCCCTGGAGGACGATGCGGCAGTTGTCGCGCATCGGCCGGTCCCGGGCCTCGCACGTAGCGAGATAGTCCTCAAGCAGCCGCGAATGGTCCTCGACCGGCAGCACCATGCCGGCGCGCAACAGCAGATAGACCTCCGACGTCGGCGCCTTCCACGGCGTCTTGGCGCGAAGCTCGTAGACCCTTTGGACCAGGCGGCGGTTGTCGTTGTAAACGGCGATGGAGCGGCGGATGTCGTCGTCGGGGATCTTGCGCCCGGCGACGCCTTCGAGGCCGGCGATCAGCTCGCGCAGCTCGTTGATGTAATACTCGCCGCCGAGATCGTCGCGGAAGTTCTGGGGCACGTCGAAATAGCGGACATAGGCCTCGGGCCGCATCAGCTTCCACATGCCCGATAGGTTGCGGATGACGTCGCAGATGGCGGGGAACAGCATGCCGTCGACGAAATCGAGGCGCTTGGTGATGGCGAGCTCGATGGTCGAGCGCGGGATGCGGCAGATGTAGCTCTGGTAATAGGCGTCGCCGTGGATCACCTCGATGTTATCGCCGCCGCCGAGAATGCCCAAGGGCAGCATTCCGCCGGCATGGATGATCTCGCGCGGCACGTAGATCGGCATGTAGCCGATGACCTTGCGGCCGGGCTCGGCATCCTTCCACCGGCGCGCGGCGGTGAAGTCGAGATCGCCGAACAGGGCCTCGCAGTGGGCGACGATGGCCTCGGTGGTTTTCGGGCTCGCCATGGCTTAGCGATGCTCCCAGACCGCCGGGCGTTTTTCGATGAAGGCCCGAAGGCCCTCGACGGCGTCGTTCGTCTCCATCAAGCCGCCGAGATAAAGCTCCTCGGCCTCGGCCAGCTTCGCCTTGACGCGCTCGGCGAAACCAAGCCGCGCGGCGGAGACGGCGTAACGCAGCGAACTGGCGCTCAAGCCCGAGAGATGTTCGTCGAAATAGGCCAGCGCCGCGGCTTCCGGATCGTCGTCGATGGCGTTGACGAGGCCCATGCGCAAAGCTTCCCCGGCGCCGATACCGCGCCCGGAAAACAACAGATCCTCGGCCCGCGCCCGGCCGATCCGTTCCGCCAGCAGGCAACTGGCGGCGGGGGCGAAGACCGCGAGCTTGATTTCGGGCTGGCCCAGCATCGCGCCAGGTGATGCGAAGATGAGGTGGCCGGACAACGCCACCTCGAGGCCGCCGCCGAGGCACTGTCCGCCGATGGCGACCATCACCGGCACCGGGAAATCGAGGAGCCTTATGACCAGGGCGTGGAAAGTCCGGAGCATGTCCGCGCACGGACCCGGCAGGTGTTCCTCGACGCTGGCGCCGAAACTGAAATGGGGCCCCTCGTGGTCGAGCAGCACGGCCAACAGGCCGGCGTCCGCCTGGTGTTCGGCCAGCGCCTGGTCGAGCGCGGCGATCATTTCGGCGTCGATCAGATTGGCCTTGGGGCGGGCAAGACGCAGGCGAAGGAGCCTGCCGTCGCGCTCGGACCAGACCTTGAGCGGGCCCTCCGCCAGCAGGCTCACCGCCATCATCCGTTCTTCCCCTTGGGCATCAGGCTGTCGACCAGCTCCTCGGTCCAGGGCGTGCCCTTGGCCAGCGCCTGGCGCAGGGCGACGAAGTCGATCTCCCGCCCGGTTTCCCTTGTGCCTTCATTGAAGGCGCGAAAGCCGGCCTTGGCCTCGGTCATCATGTTGAGCGCCAGCCAGGCGCGGGAGTTCTCCTTGTTGTCGTTCCACGCCTTGAGCTTGGGCTTGCGCAATTCCTCGATGGTCTTGGTGGTGCAGTCGGGGAAGGTCATCATCAGCTTGGCGCACAGTTCCTCGATGCGTTCGTCGAGCAATCCGAGATCGATCTCGCCCCGTTTCATCGACTCCTTGCCCTCGGCCAGCTCATCGCCGGACTTCGGCTCGCCGAAGACGATCCGGCCCCACTCATCGGCGAAACGGTCGGTGACGACCAGGGGATTGGCGACGTATTCCCCATCGAGCTTGAGCGCCGGCACCAGGTCCATGACGATGCCGAGCCTGAGCGCCTTGTGGGCCGAGAACGTCTCGCACAGCACGGCCGACACCATGGCCTGCTCGCAGCCGATCATCACCGGCAGGAAGTCGGTGGAGCCGCCGATCGGCGCCGATCCGTGCTTCGGCCCGGCCTGGCCGAAACGGGCGAGGTCCTGGGTGATGGAGAAATCGCAGGCCATGCCGATCTCCTGGCCGCCGGCGATGCGCATGCCGTTGACCCGGCAGATGACCGGCTTGTCGCAGGCCAGGATCGACGACACCATGTCGTTGAAAAGCCGCATGTACTGGCGGTATTCCTGCGGCTTGCCGGCGTAGTATTCGGCGTATTCCTTGACGTTGCCGCCGGTGCAGAATGCCCTGTCGCCGGTCGCCGTCAGGACCACGGCGACGACGTCGCGGGCAGCGCTGGCGCCGCGGAAGGCGAGGATGGCGCCCTTCACCATCTCGGTGGTGTAGGAGTTGTACTGCGCCGGATTGTCGAGCGTGATCCAGGCGTTATAGAGCCCCTCGGCGACGGTGCCGTCGGGCCTCAGCGCTTGGCGCTTCTCATAAAGGATGCCGGGCACGACGGTCTCGGCGACGAGGTCGTGGTCCTTGAGCGCGGGTGGCCGGTCTGAAACGTCCTTGGTGTCCTTGGTCATGACCGGGCGTTCTCCGAGTATCAGGCGGTTGGAATAAGGATGACGCGCCGCTTCATCTCATGGGCGTGGACGGCGGCGAACACGGCGTTGATGTCGTCGAGGGGGCGATGTTCGACGAAGGGCAGGAGCTGGATCTTGCCGTCGAAGACGAGATCGAGCGCGCCGGGGTAGAGTTCCGGCGCGCAGCCCCAATTGCCCAGCGCCCGGGCATGGAAGGCCATCAGGTTGGACAGACGGATCTCCACCCTATCCATGGTGAAGCCGACGACGCAAAGGGTGGCGCCATGGACCAGCAGGGCGAAGGCGGTGGTCTGCCCGGCGGCGGTGCCGGAACATTCGAATAGGGTCCATTCGGTGGCGGGCAGGCCGTTTTCCCTGGCGAAGGCGGCGATGGCGGCCCTCAAGTCGCGCCCGCCGATCTCGTTGGCGTCGAAGGTCTTGGCGGCGCCGTGGGATGAGATCGCGGCGAGCCTGTCGGCGTCGATGTCCACCGCCACCACGGTGGCGCCGAAGGAGGCGGCGATCTGCGCGGCAAAGCCGCCGATGCCGCCGACGCCGATGACGACGGCGAGGCTGCCGGGGCGGACCCCGGCCTGGACCACCGCCTGATAGGGCGTGGTCACCGCGTCGGCGACCACGGAAACGTCGGCGAGGGTCATGCCGGCGCGCGCGAGGCGGTCCCCGTCGACGGCGCAAAGCCCAAAAGCGGGGACCGTGATATGGCTGGCGAAGCCGCCCTCGATGTCGTTGCCGGGCATCTTCTGGGCGCGGCAGATGGTGCCCTTGTTACGCTTGCACAGCTCGCATTCGCCGCAGGGGATGATCGCCGGGACGATGACCGCCTGGCCCATCCAGGCGCCGGCGTCCGAACCCGCGGCGACGACGCGGCCGCTGATCTCGTGGCCCAGCGCGAGGGGCAGGTCGTGGTTGAGGCGCACGCCGTCGTAAATAAAGCCGAGGTCGGTGTGACAGACCCCGCAGCCGGCGATCTCGACCACCACCTCGCCGGCGGCCGGCGGCGAGGGGTCGAATTCGGCCCTGACCATCGGTTCGTTGACGGCGTTCATCGACCAGCGGTACGCGGAGCCTGGCATGCGGTGGCCTCTCCCTTTGCCTCGAACCTCGCTTGAAAGCGTTAATACGTATTTTAGTACCACATTACCTCTTTAGGGTCAAGGACTATTCCGCCGGGCGGAGAGGGGGGTTCCGGGTAACGGGCCGGACTTTTTCAACAGCCGGGATCAGGGCCCGAGCGGGGTATGGGGAAAGGAACTCATTTCCGTACAGACGAACGATCCGGGTTCCGACCCCTCGAACCAATGCACGTCCCGGGGGCGGTTATCGCGACATCTGTGCTACCCGAACGAAAAAAGTCCCGCACTGGACGGGGCCGGTCGCATCCACGTCTCCTGGCGCCTGATCATCTTCCCCTCTTTTTCGCCTTCCACGTCCGCGCCGGCCGCCGCGCCGCGTCGATTTGCGCCGGCGCCATGGCTTTGGCGATATCGTCGCGGCCCTTGATCGTGTGGCCCACTTGGATGATGGCTTGCGCAGCGCCTACTTTTCGGAATCGAAGCCCCCGGCTTCCTTCACGGTCGCCACCGTGCATGGGTTTTCCATGTCGGACGACCGATGGCCGCCGTGGTGGTGGACCGATCGCGGCGGGACCCCTTCGAGGGGAGGAAAATTTGGTTCGCCGTCACATCCGCAACGCCGCCGTCGCCGCTCTCATGGCGCTCCTCGGTGTCCCGGCGTCGGCGGGCCAACCAAGGAAACGACCATGCCCTACCCCCAATCTTTTTGTTCCCCATGGGTTTTATGGTATGGTCCTGGCGCTGCTTGTCTACGTCCGTGATGCAAGCAGCGAAGTAAACTTGGGAGGAAATATCATGAGAAATTCGAATCCGGGCCTCGGCCCGAGCGTCTTCGTCGCGGTTCTCGCCGCGGCTATTCTGGCGGCGCCTTTTCAGGCCCAGGCCACCGAAAACAAACTGGTCATCGTCACGTCCTATCCACCCGACACCACCGTCACGGTCAAGAAGGCCTTTAACAAGAAGTATCCCGGCATCAAGGTGGAGATGCTGAAGAAAAAGACCACCGCCGGCATTAAGTACCTCCAGGAAACCGCCGGCAACAACAAGTCGGATATGTTCTGGGCCTCCGCGCCCGACGCCTTCGAGGTGCTCAAGGGCGACGGGCTTTTGCAGCGATACAAGGTCAAGCAGACCGGCATCCCGGAAAAGGCCGGCGCCTTTCCCATCAACGATCCCGAAGGCTACTATATTGGCTTCGCCTTGTCGGGCTACGGCATCATGTGGAACACCCGTTACCTCAAGGCCAAGAAGCTGCCGGTGCCGAAGGAATGGAGCGACCTCGCCAAGCCGATCTATCACAACCATGTCGGCATGAGCGCGCCGTCCCGTTCGGGCACCACGCATCTGACCGTGGAAACCTTGATTCAAGGCAAAGGTTGGGACAAGGGTTGGGCCCTGTGGAAGCGGATCGCCGGCAACTTCAATACCGTCACCGAGCGCAGCTTCGGCGTGCCCGATGGCGTCAACTCGGGCCAGTTCGGCGTTGGCGTCGTCATCGACTTCTTCGGCCTGTCGTCGAAGGCCTCCGGCTTTCCCGTCGACTTCGTCTATCCGACGGTGACGACCCTGGTGCCGGCCAACATCGCCATCGTCAAGAACGCTCCGCATCCGGGGCACGCCAGCACTTTCATCGAATTCCTGCTATCGCCGAAAGGCCAGGAGGTGCTCCTCGACCCCAAGATCCGGCGCCTGCCGGTAAACCCGAAGACTTACGCCAAGGCCCCGCCCGGCTTTCCCAACCCGTTCAAGGACAAGTCCATCGGGTCGGCGGTCAAATTCGATCTCCAGCTTTCGAAGAGCCGCTACAACGTCGTCAATTCGCTTTTCGACGTGATGATCACCTACCGGCTCGACGATCTGCGCGCGGCGACCAAGGCCATTCAGGACGCCGAAGCCAAGCTCAAGGGCAAGTCCAACGCCAAGGCCGAGGGGCTGATCAAGCAGGCCCGCGCATTGGTGGACGAGATGCCCATCGACGCGGCCAAGGCAAGCGAGAAGAACTTCAACCAGATTTTCAAGAAGAAGCGCAAGAAGGCGACCACCAAGGTCACCGGCCGTCAGGCCGAGATCGAGCAGCAATGGGACACCAAGGTCAAGGCCAACTACGCCAAGGCCAAAAAACTGGCCCAACAAGCCGCTTCCATGCTCTAACGCCTGTGGTTTCACGCGGGGCCCGGCGCACTAGCGCCGGGTCCCGGTCCTTTCCCGAGAGACCTTCGCCGGCAGGAATTGGGATGTGAATCTCTTCGCACGCGGTCAATTGGGTCCTGGGTTAGTGGCCCTGTTCATCGGCCTGTTCCTCCTGCTCTTCCTGGTCGTCCCGGTGGCCAATGTCATTTATGTCGCCTTCCAGGACCCCAACACCGGCGCGCTCACCCTCATTAACTTCGTCGATTTCTTCCGCACCTCCCTGTTCCGGGAATCGTTCATCAACTCCCTTTATGTCGCGGCGATGTCGGTGGTGGTGTCCTCGATCTTCGCCTTGCCGCTGGCCTACTTCACCACCCGGTTCAATTTCGGTGGGGCACTGCTGATCCAGACGCTGGGGTTCATTCCCCTGATCATGCCGCCCTTCGTCGGCGCCGTCGCCATGACGCTGCTGTTCGGCGCCAACGGCAGCCTCAACCTTCTGCTCGACGAATGGCTGGGGTTCACCATCCCGTTCATGGAGGGATTGAACGGCGTCATCTTCGTCGAAAGCGTCCACTACTTCCCGTTCATCCTGATCAACCTTTCGGCGGCGTTGCTGAATATCGACCGGTCGATGGAGGAATCGGCGCAGAACCTGGGCGCCAGCGGCATCCGCCTGTTCAAGCGCATCGTTTTCCCCCTGGCCATGCCCGGCTATGTCGCCGGCGCCTCCCTGGTGTTCCTCAAGGTCTTCGACGATCTCGGCACCCCGCTTCTGCTCAACGTCAACAAGATGCTGGCGCCCCAGGCATATTTGCGGATTACCTCCATAGGCATATCCGATCCCATGGGCTACGTGATTTCGGTCATCCTCGTGGCCGTTTCCCTGATGGCCCTATGGGCGTCGTTCCTCGCGCTCCGCGGCAAGGACTACGCCACCATCCAGAGGGGCGGCGGCGGACTGATGAAACGGGACCTGAGTCGATGGGAGAAAGTCGGCTGTTACGCCGTGGTCATCTTCATTCTTCTTCTCGTCCTCTCGCCGCATCTCGGGCTGATGCTGCTGTCCTTCGGCACGGTGTGGTCCTACGCGGTGCTGCCGGACGGCTTCACCTGGGCGCACTACGCCAATGTCTTCGCCTCCTCGACGCAGTACATCACCAACACGCTTCTGTACGCCGGGCTGGCCGCCCTCATCGACGTGATCTTGGGCACCGCCATCGCCTATATCGTTTTGCGGACGGGATTGGTCGGACGCAAGTGGCTCGACTACGTGGCCATGGGCGCGGTCGCGGTCCCGGGCGTCGTTCTCGGCATCGGCTACCTTCGCACCTTTCATGCCTTCGACGTGCCGATCATCGACAAGCCACTGGCGACCTGGTGGGTGATCATCGTCGTGGCGCTTGCCATCCGCCGGCTGCCCTATGCGCTGCGCGCCTGCATGGCGGCGCTCGAGCAGTTGAGCGTGATGCTCGAGGAGGCGGCGGAGAATCTTGGCGCCACGAAGTCGCGCACGGTCAGGCGCATTGTCGTGCCCCTCATGTCCGGCGGCATCCTCGCCGGGTTCGTGACCAGCTTCGCCACCGCCTCGGTGGAGTTGTCGGCGACGATCATGCT
>JADFJG010000051.1:10840-24030 GCA_022566265.1 Pseudomonadota bacterium
TTGTCTCCGCCGAATCGGACGCGCCGCTGGCCTACGGCATCTACGAATTCATGCAGAGCGCGGCGGGGCGCGGGCCCGGCGCCGCGCTCGGCATCCTCGCCGTTCTTATCGTCGGCATCGGCACCTATCTTTCCCACCGCATCATCGAGCGCGGCAGGACCGAGCGGACCGCCGACGTCGCGGTCACGGCGGGAGCCGGAGCATGACGTTAGGGATCGGGACCCCGGCCGTCGGCGTGACGCTCGAAGACATCTCCCTGTCGTTCGAAACGACGGAGGTTCTCAAGGGCATCGATCTCACCGTCGAGGCCGGCGAATTCTTTACCTTCCTGGGGCCGTCGGGCTCGGGCAAGTCGACGCTCCTCAGGTTGATCGCCGGTTTCGGCCCGATGCCGTTGTCCGGCCGGGTGCTGATCGGTAACGACGACGTCACCCGCCTGCCGCCATGGAAGCGCAACGTCGGGATGGTGTTCCAGAGCTATGCCCTTTGGCCGCACATGACGGTTCGCGAGAACGTCGCCTTCGGCCTCGAGGAACGCAAGCTCCCGGCCGGCGAAATCCGCCGACGGGTCGACACCACGCTGAACCTGGTCGGGCTTCTCGACCTCGCCGAACGCCGGCCGTCGCAACTCTCCGGCGGCCAGCAGCAGCGCGTGGCGCTGGCCCGCACCATCGTCATCGAACCCCGGGTCCTGTTGCTCGACGAACCGCTGTCGAACCTCGACGCCAACCTGCGCATCCAGATGCGCCGCGAGATCCTGGAATTGCAGCGCAAGCTCATGCTCACCACCATCTTCGTCACCCACGATCAGGAAGAGGCCAACACCACGTCCGATCGCATCGCCGTCCTCAACGACGGCGTCATTCAGCAGGTCGGTTCGCCGATCGAGCTTTACGACCGGCCGGTCAATCGCTTCGTCGCCGATTTCCTCGGCAGCGCCAACCTGATCGACGGGGTGATCGAGAATGCCGATGGACGAACGCTGTTCAGGGCCAGCGGTGACATCGCCATTCCCCTTCACGGCCGGGACACCGCCGCCGCGGGCGGGGTGGTGACCGCCATGTTCCGGCCGCAGAGCCTGTCGATCCGGGACGCCGGCGATCCCGCCGTCGAGGGGGCGATGCCGCTTTCGGGCCGGGTCGAGCACCGCGAGTTCCTGGGCAGCCTGGTGCGCTATACGGTGATGGTCGGCGGGCACGCCCTGCTGGTCGAGGACTCCCACCAGGCCGGCCACCGGGCCTACGACACCGGCGAGGAGGTCGCTTTGTACCTCGACACGGAACAGGTGCGGTTACTGACAAGCTGACGCAACCCCCCGGTTCCGCGAGAGCGGAAAGCATGTCCCTGCCGGGACGGTGGCGTCGGTGAGATCGACCGAGGCTTGGACGAGGCAAACGCGCTTTCAACATTGATCCGCCAACGTCCTCCAACGCCATCATGCAGAGGGCCCAGCCCCTACCGCGGAGAGAACCGATGGCGCCTCGAGATGGCTTTTCCTTGGCGCCGTGGCCGCCTTCACATAGCCGCCCGCTAGGCGCATAATGGGTTCGCGGATGAAGGCGGGCGACCGGATCGATGATGAAGGGCGGTGTGCCGGGGGTAGTGTTTGGTGTGATCGCGGCGATCGTTTTCGCCTGCGCCCCGATCCGCGAGACCAAAGCTCAGAGTACCAAACCGGTACAACCGCTGACCGTCGCGTTTATCGGCGACCAGGGATGGGGCAGCAAGCCTCGGGCGGTCCTGCGATTGATTCTTGCCGAGGGCGCTGGTTTGGTGCTGCATCAGGGAGATCTTGATTACGGCAATAACCCCACCGCTTGGGATGCGTTGATCACGGATGTTCTCGGCGCGGACTTTCCGTATTTCGCCTCCGTGGGCAATCACGACGGGCGCTGGTATGGCGTCGACGGCTATCAGGACAAGTTGCAAGCGCGGCTGGACAAGATCACCGAAGCGATCTGCAGTGGTGACCTTGGCGTGCGGTCCGCATGTACCTTTAGGGGCCTGTTTTTCATCCTCTCCGGTGCTGGAACATTACCCGACGCGCCGGATGACCCGGACCACGTCGCTTACATCCGCAACCAACTGGCTCAAACCAACGCCAGATGGAGAATCTGTTCCTGGCACAAGAACCAAGAGTCGATGCAAGTAGGGGGTAAGGATGATGAAGTCGGCTGGGAACCCTACGAAGCCTGTCGCCAGGGCGGCGCCATCGTGGCAACCGCCCACGAGCACTCGTACTCGCGGACCCACCTGATGGACAACTTCGAGACGCAGAGCGTCGCCTCGACCTCGAACACGTTGATGATCGAGGAAGGAAAGAGCTTCGTTTTCGTCTCGGGTCTGGGAGGGTTTGATATCAGGAGTCAGCGTCGTGATGGGCCGTGGTGGGCGTCCGTCTATACCGATGATCAAGGGGCAAACTTCGGCGCCCTCTTCTGCACATTTTTCGTCAATGGCGAGTCGAACCGCGCGAGTTGCTATTTCAAGGATATCGACGGCAACGTCCCCGACCGGTTCGATCTGATCAGTAATGTGAAGGGCCCCTAGTCGCGGAGTGGAAGCCGGACCCAGCCGCCCGTGAGGTCGAACGCTCTCCGGTATTGCCTCCTGGCCGTTAGAGCCCGGTGTACCGAAAGGAACCCATTTCCGTTCTTTAATCGCGAGCCGGATGTCAAGCTGCTCGACAAGACGCTGATGCAGGGTTGATCCCGGCCGGCCTCGGGCCGGGTTTCACCCTTACGCGGAGGCGGCGGAATGCCGCCGGCCTTGGTTTTACCGCCTGAGCGTCGGATCGAGGCGGTCGCGCAGCCAGTCGCCCAGGAGGCTGACCGAAAGCGTGGTGATGAAGATGAGCATGCCGGCGAACACCGAGAGCCACCACGCGAACAGCAGATAATCGCGGCCGGTGCCGAGCATCAGGCCGAGGCTGGTCAGGGGCGGCTGGATGCCGAGGCCCAGGAAGCTGAGCGACGTCTCGAGCAGGATGGTCGAGGGGAAGTTGAGGGTGAACTGGACGATCAGGGCGGAGGCGATATTGGGCAGCACGTGGCGGAGGTAAACCCGCTTCGGCCGGGCGCCCAAGGAACGCACCGCCACGACATAGCCATGGGTGTTGGCGGCCAGCACCATGCCCCGGCTGAGACGGGCGTAATTCTCCCAGCCGTTGATCCCCATGATGAGGACGAACAGCCAGAAGCTGTTGCCGAAGAAGGCCAGCACCGCCAGCGCGATGATCATGAAGGGCATCGAGGCCTGGGCGTCGACGAACATCATGATCGTCTCCTCGACCATGCCCCGGCCATGCGCCGCGACGATGCCCAGGAAGGTGCCGATCACCGCCCCGATCATGGTGCCGGCGAAGGCGACGAAGATGCTGATCTGGGTGGCGTAGAGCAGACGGGACAGCACATCGCGCCCCAACTCGTCGGTGCCGAGCAGATAGCGCTCGGGCCCGCCGAGGAAAGAAGGCGGCTTGAGGCGGTTGACCAGATCCTGGTCGGCGTAATGCTGGGGCGCCAGGACTTCGGCGAAAATGGCCATGAAGCACATGGCGACGATGAACAGGCTGCAAAGGATGACCAGCCACGGCATGCGGGCGAACTCGCCGGTGATCTTCGAAAAGATGCCTCGCGTGATGCCCGGCAGGGTTTCGTCGACCGTGGACGGGGAATGCGGGGCCATGGTCAGTCCTTCTGCTGCTGCGAGCTGACCCGGATGCGCGGGTCGAGCCAGCCATAGGCGAGATCGATCAACAGATTGGCCACCACCATGGTGAGGGCGACCAGCATGATCAGGGCCTGGACGATGGCCAGGTCACGGGAGGTGACGGAAGTGACCAGCAGGCGTCCGACGCCGGGCCAGGCGAAGATCGACTCGGTGATCAGCGAACCGCTGATCAACCCGCCGATCTTGAAGCCCAGTACCGTCACCACCGGAATGGCGGCGTTCGGTATGGCGTGAAAGACGATACGCCGGAGCCGGGCCACGCCCTTGGCGCGCGCGGTTCGCATGTAGGCTTGGTTCATCACCTCGAGCATGGCGGAGCGCGAAAACCGCGCCAGCGAACCGGCGCCCCCGGTGCCAAGCGTGATCACCGGCATGATCATATGCCACCCGGTCGCGCTGCCCGAGCTCGGCAGCCATCCCAGCGCCAACGTGAACAACAGGATCAGCAATATGCCGAGGAAGAAGTTGGGGATCGCATAGCCGAAAACGGCGAGACCCATCGCCAGCCGGTCGGCCAGGCTGTTGCGGTGCAAGGCCGCGTATATGCCGAGCGGTATGCCGAAACAAAGCCCGAAAATGAGGGAGGCCAGCCCCAGGCGCAGGGTCATCGGGATGCGCTCGGTGACGACCTCGAAGGCGTCCCGGTCGTCCTTGAAGGACTGTCCCAGATTGCCCTCGAAGACGTTGACGAAATAGATCAGATACTGTTCCGGCAACGGACGGTCGAGGCCCCATTCCTTCTCGTAGTACTCGATCATATCGGCATCCGCGTCGTCGGGCAGCATGGTGTCGGTGGGATCGCCCGAGATCCGCAGGATGATGAAGATGAAGGTCACCACCATCCACAGCGTGATGATGGCGCGCAGGACCTTGGTTGCGATGAAGCGAAGGTTCATGACGCCGCCCTACTCCGCCTTACGCCGCCGGCGGCCGCCGAATTCGGCCCGCACCTCCAGCGCCTGCTCAGGGTCGTTGACCAACAAGCCATCGATTCCCATTTCCATAAGCTTCCTTAAGCGCGGCGGATCTATTTCGCCCGTTGATTCGCCCAATGCCCGCAAGCGCGTCGTGACCCAGACCGGGCGCCCGCGCCCGGCGCCGGATGCGTCCCGCGCAAGCGCGAGAGTCTCGGCGTCGATATCTTCCTCCCACAGCCGCGCGATGTCGCCGCCGGCGGCGAAGAACGCCGGGTACTCACCATAATCCCGAAAGAAGCCAAGGATCACAACGTCCGGCGCGGACTTTCTGAGCCGGCGCACCTGCGCCAGTTCACGTAATCCGAAGACGACCTGATCCTCCATCCCCAAGCGCTTGACCTCCTTCAGGACAAAGGCTGGAAAGTCCGCGTCGTCGAGCTTGATGTCCAGCAACACGCCGGCGCGGTCCTTCGCCATCTTCAGCAACTCGCCGAGGCTGACGAACGATTGGGCGGCAAGCTCCTTGGCGGTGAGATCCCCTATGTCCGTAAAAGTGTCGATGTCGGCATCGTGGGAAAGGAAGAGGATATTGTCCTGGCTCATGCGCACATCCGTCTCGATCAGATCGGCGCCCGCCGCGATGGCGCCCTCGAACCCCTCGCGGCTGTTGTCGGGGTATGCCGCGGAAAAGCCCCGGTGGGCGATGATGAGGGTCCTGCCCGCCGCCCGTTGGCGCCACGAAGAGGCTACGACGCGGCCTTTTGCGGGAGCGACCGCATGGGCAAGGCTAACGAGCCGGCCAAGCAACGGCACGACGCCGTGGCCGGACCGCAAATCTCCCCCCAAATCGCCCGCAAATTGCGGCACGACATCGGTAAACGTCATGGCGATCGCCAGGGTGATCCCGGCATAAACAGCCTTCCTGGGAAGGAAGCGAAGGTTCATGGCGCCGCCCTATTCCGCCTTGCCCGGACCGCTGCCGTCGAATTCGGCCCGCGCGCCAAGCGCCTGGACAGGGTCGTTGACCAGTATGCCGTCGATGCCGATCTCCATCAGTCCTTTCAGGCGTCCGGCGTCGATCTCGCCGGCCGCCTCGCCGGCGCCGCGTAGACCGGAAGTCACCCAGACAGGATGCTCCCCGCCATTGTCCGTTGAACCATGGGCAAGGCCGAGGGCCTCCTCGCCGATATCTTCCTCCCACAGCCGCGCGATGTCGCCGCCGGCGGCGAAGAACGCCGGGTATTCACCATAATCCCGAAAGAGACCAAGAATGGCCACGCCGGCGGCATGACTTCTCAGCGCCCGGGTCTGGGCCAGTGTGCGCAGGCCGAAAACGACCTCATCGGTCATTCCCAAACGCCCGACCTCCGCCAGTATGCGGGCCGGAAAGTCCTCGTCCTCGAGCTTGACGTCCAACAGCACGCCGGCGCGCCCGCGCGCCACCTCAAGCACTTCAGCGAGCTCCGCGATCGCGTGTTCACCGAGATCCCCGGCGCGGAGATCGGTGACGGCGACGGCTTGATTCTTCACGCGCTTGAGATCGGTGTCATGATTGCAGATAAGGACCCCTTCCCGGCCCAGACGCACATCGGTCTCGATCAGGTCCGCCCCCGCCGCGATGGCCCGCGTAAAAGACTCGAGGCTGTTCTCCACAAAGATCGCCGAATAGCCCCGATGGGCGATCACCCAAGGCTTGGCGGGGGCGCCATCGCACCATTTGGGCCTCATTGCGCGGCTTCCTTCCATTGGCGCTGGGGATAGGGCGGCAGGAAGATGGTCGAGCCAAGGCTCTTCGAGATGTTGCGGGTATCATGGTTGATGAAAAGATCGGGCTCGATCAGGGCATGGCGCACGCTGGTCCCTTCGAAGCTATAGCGCAGATAGCCGACGCACCTTTTCAGCCGCACCGGCGGACGCTTCTTGCGCCTGGTGTTGATGAAGGCGGTGGCCGGCGCCCACACCATGCGGATACCCTGGTGCCGGGTGGTGCGGTAACAGTGCAGATGGCCGCTGGCGACGAAGCGGATGGCGTATCGCCGGCAAAGCTCCATCAGCACCCTTCTGCCGGTGGGATATAGACAGGCCAGTATCTTCACCTCGTCGTCCGGGTCCTTGTAATAGAGCGGCTTGTGCAAAAACAGCGCGCCGGGCCGTCCCTGCCCTTCCCCGAGCGCCCGTTCGAACCAGGCGAGCTGTTCCGCTTCGGCCTCGAGTCCGCTGTCGAACAACTGGGCGTTCAGCCCGTAAAGCCGCCACTCGCCGAAGTCCTCGACCCATTTATCGTCGCCGAAATGCTTGAGCCAGCGCCGGCGCCTGACATCGTTGATCGGCCGGCCGAGGCGCGGATCGGGCGGCGTTTCGCCGATGTCGTGATTGCCGGGCAACACCAGCACCCTCGACGCCAAGCGGTCCATCTCCGCCCTGGCAAAGGCGAGGTCATCGGCGCCTTCGCTGCCGCGGAGCGAAACGTCGCCGGTGTTGATAATGAGATCGGGGGGATCATTCTCCATCTCGCGGACGAAGACCTCCCAGTTGTCGAGAAAGTACGCCCGTGACCCGCTAAGGTGGGTGTCGGTTACCTGGACCAGTTCGAAGGTGCTCATAACTCACCTGACTCGACGAGATGACAGGCCACCAGATGACCCTCGGCGGCGGGTTTCAGCACCGGCGTCTCGGCGCCACAGATCGGCTTGGCGTGCGGGCAACGGGTATGGAACCGGCACCCCGCCGGCGGATCGATGGCGCTCGGCGGATCGCCATGCAGGATCACGCGCTCGCGCCTGACCCTGGGATCGGGGATCGGGATCGCGGCGATCAACGCCTTGGTATAGGGATGACGCGGACGGTCGAACAACTCGTCGCGCGCCGCCGTCTCGACGAGCTGGCCGAGATACATGACGGCGATGCGATCGCTGATATGGCGCACCACGCTGAGGTCATGGGAAATGAACAGATAGGCGACCTTGAAGCGCGCCTGCAGATCTTTCAGCAGATTGATCACCTGGGCCTGGATCGACACGTCGAGCGCCGAGACCGGCTCGTCGCAGACGATCAGCCGGGGCCGCAGGATCAGCGCCCGGGCGATGACGACGCGCTGTTGCTGGCCGCCGCTGAGCTCGTGGGGATAGCGCTGGACGGCGCCCAACGGCAGCCCGACCGCGTCGAGCATCTCGTTGACCTTGCCGGCGCGTTCCCGGGCGTCGCCGATGCCATGGATATCCAGGGGCTCCCGGATCTGATCGCCGATCTTCATTCGCGGATCGAGCGCGCTCAGGGGATCCTGGAAGATCATCTGCATATCGAGCCGTAGCGCCCGCCAGTCCTCGGGCGCAAGCCCGGTAATGTCGACGCCGTCGAAACGGATCTCGCCGGACGAGGGGGTGAGGATGTTGAGCACCAGCCGGCCCGTCGTCGACTTGCCGCAGCCGCTTTCTCCGACGAGGCCGAGGGTCTCGCCGTGCGCGAGCGAGAAGCTGACGCCGTCGACCGCCTGGACTTTGGCGGCGGGACCGAACAAATGGCGCTTCTTGATGCCGAAATAGCGGTAAAGCGCCTTGACCTCGAGCAGCGGCCTGCCCTCCGCACCACTTCGGGAAACGGGCGGCTTGTCCGCGCCCGGCCCGGCGGCGGGGGCTTCGATGCTCATGGCGCCTTCACCGGATTGTAGCAGGCCGCCGCGTGACCGGCGCCGAGCGCCTCGAGCATTGGCGGCGTCCCGGCGCAACGATCGAGCGCATTGGGACATCTGGGACGGAAAGTGCAGCCGCTGGGGAGGTCGAGTGGCGGCGGCACCGAACCGTCGATCGGCGTCAGGCGCGGAACGTTCAGATCGACCCTCGGGATCGACTGCATCAGGCCATGGGTATAGGGATGGACGGCGCTTGCGAAGATCCGCGCCACCGGCCCTTCCTCGACCACCCGGCCGAGATACATCACCGCGACCGAATCGGCCATCTCGGCGACGACGCCGAGGTCATGGGTGACCAGCATCAGGGCCATGCCGATATCGTCCTTCAGCTCCCTGAGCAGATCGAGAATCTGGGCCTGGATCGTCACATCGAGCGCCGTCGTCGGTTCGTCGGCGATGATCAGCTTCGGCCGGCACGCCAGCGCCATGGCGATCATCACCCGCTGGTTCATGCCGCCGGAAAGCTGGTGGGGGTATTCCTTGAACCGCCTTTTCGCATCGGGGATGCCGACCCGGTCGAAAAGGGCCACGGCTTCCCCGACCGCCCGGTTATGGGACATGTCCTGGTGCAGCATCAGGCTTTCGGCCAACTGCCCGCCGATCTGGTGCACCGGGTTGAGCGAGGTCAGAGGATCCTGGAAGATCATGGCGATGTCGCGGCCGCGCAGCTTCCCCATGGCGCCCTCATCGAGGGCGAGAATGTCAACGCCGGCGAACAGGATTTCGCCGCTGACCACCCGGCCGTTGGGCGGGGTCAGTTGCAGGATCGAGTGACAGGTGACGGATTTGCCGCAGCCGCTCTCGCCGACGAGGCCGAGGGTCTCGCCCTCATCGAGGTGCAGATCGACGCCGTCGATGGCGGTGATGACGCCTTCTTCGGTCTCGAACTCGATCTTGAGGTCGCGGATTTCCAGCAGCGGGGCCATGGGGCGGCGCCCTCTCGACAACGGGCGGGGTTATGTCTTGCAAAAATCACGGGGCGGGACCGACCGGCCCCGCCCCGAATGCCGCCGCTACTTCTTGACGATCTTGAGGTTGTAGTTCCTCAGATCCATGAAGTAGAGCGGATAAGGATTCCATTCGATCCCCTTGCGCATGGCGTAGGTCTCGAACGGGTTGTAGAGGATGGTCATCGGCGCCTCTTCCTCGAAGATATCGAGCATGCGCTGGAACATCTTCGCCCGCTCCTTCATGTCGGCGCTGCCCCAGATCTGCTTGTCCAGATCGTTGAACTCCTTGGGCGCCTTCCAGAACTTGTGCTTCTTCTGGAGGGCGCTGCGCGGACCCCAAAGGATCGAGATCGCGCCGGTCGGGTCGGGCAGGCGGTAGGTGTTGGACCAGGAATAGACGCCGACGTCCTTCTTGCGCTTCTGCTTGAAGCTCTCGACCACCTCGAGCTTCATCGTCACCCCCACCTTCTTCCACATCTCCTGGATGATCTGGGCGACGGCCCGCTCATTGACGTAGTAATCGGCCATCGCCCGGTAGAGGATGGACTCGCCCTTGTAGCCGGCCGCCTTGAGAAGCGCCCTCGCCTTGTCCGGGTCGTAGGCCGGGGGCTTGCGCGCCGGGTCGTACATCGGCCCGAATTCCTTGAGCTGATGGCCGTTGGGCGTATAGGCCTTGTCCTGCCACAGCGCCGTGATCAGGGCCGGGCGGTTGATCGCCAGACTGAGCGCCTGGCGGATCCTCTTGTCCTTCAGCACCGGGTGCTTGGTGTTGTAAACCAGAACGTGGGAATTATTGAGGACGATGCTCCTGACGGTGATCTTCTTCTTGTAGCGATCGAGAACCTGGAGCTGGTCCGGTGGGACGTTGACGATGATGTCGAACTCGCCGTTCACCAGACCGGCGATGCGGGTCGAGACCTCGGGCACCAGCTTGAAGGTCACCGACTTGAATGGCGGCTTGCCGCCCCAGTAATCGTCGAAGGCGACGAATTTCTGGTAATCGCCAACCTTCCATTCGACGAACTTCAACGGTCCGCTGCCGACCGGGTTGCGCCGGATATATTTGAGCGCCGCCTTCATCCACTTCGGAGCGCCCGCTTTCTTTGTCTTCTTTTTCGATTTCGCCGCCATGGCGCCGGTCGCGGATTTCTTCTTTTTCTTCTTCTTGGCCTTCTCGGCCGCATCGATCCAGGACCGCTTGGAAACGATCCATGCGGTATAGGTCGCGAGGCGCTGCTCGAGGATGAGGTCGGGTTTCTTGGTGACGAAACGCACGGTGTACTTGTCGATCGCCTCCACCTTGGCCAAATGGCCGAAATAACGCCGGCCGTTCCTAATCGTGGTGTTCTTGCCGGTCATGCGCTCGGGCGAGAAGGTAAAGACGACGTCTTTCGAGGTCAGCTCGTCGCCATTGTGGAACCTGACGCCCTTGCGCAGCTTGAGCACCAGGGTCTTCTGGTCGATCCGCTTCCATGACGTGGCGAGATGGGGCACCAGCTTGGAGCCGCCGCCAGGCTCTTCCGCGGCAAAATCGCGCCGGATCAGGGTGTCGAAGATCGAGTAGGTCACCCGGACATCGACGTTGCCGGTCTTTTGCGCCGGCTCGAGGCCGCGGGCGAGCTTGTTGACGGCGATGATGAGATCGGGCCGGCTGTCGGCGAAGACGGCGGGCGTGAATGACGCGAGGACCACCGCCGCCAAAAGCAGGACGGCGAACCCTCGTAGCGTGTTCATCAACTTGTTCATTGCCTGTTTCCTCCACTTGAGACTGGTTTCCAGACGCCGATCCCTTCGACGTCCCATCCTCGTGGCACCGGGCGATACACGACCCGAGACGAGGTAAGCCGAACTTCGGCGGGCCACCGTTCCTCCTCTATTCGATAAATTTTTTCCTCACTTCGGCGAGCCGCGCCAGCGACTCCACGGACTTCCCCCCATCCAACTGCGCGATGACAAGGATTATGGCGTTGCAGATGGCCATCGGCACGGTGAGGGATTGCGATTCACCGAGCGATCCTCGGGACGCCGCCAGCACAATGTCGGGGACCGGACGTATCGTCGGCCCGATGAGATCGCTGATCAGAATGCTGGTGGCGCCGACGCTCCCGGCATGTTCCAGTACCTTCGAAAGCCCCTTGTGAGGCCACCTGAAAGCGAACCCCAACAACACATCCCCGCAGCCGAATTCGAGCAGCTTCTCGCCCGTCTCCCAGCCGACATGGGTGATCTGGATGGTGTTCAGGCCCGAGCGCCGCAATCTCCGCCCCATCAGATCGACCAGCGCCGTCGAATGGCCGAGACCATAGAGCACGACCTGGGACGCCCCGATGATGGCCTCGGCCGCCTTATCGATCTGCTCCGGCGAGATGTGTTCGGGGATTTGGCGGAGCGCTCGGACCTCGCTCTCGATCAGCGCCGCCATGATGGCGCCGTCGGACATCTTGTCGAGCCTGAGCCGCACCCGCTCGGCCGCGTCGTGGGCCTCGACCCGCTCTTCCCTCAATCGTTTCTGCAAGTCGGAGTAACCGTCGAAGCCTAGCTTTTTCGCCAGGCGCACCGCGGTCGTCGCATGCACGCCGGCCCGGCTGGCGAGTTCGGTCGCCGAAAGGAAGGCGCTTTCCGCCGGATTGGCGAACAGGGCGACGACCAAGCGCTGGTCCGACTCCGTCAGACGCCCGTCATATCGCTGAATGAATTCCTGAATCTTCATCCAAGAACGGCCCTCCCGAGGCGGTTTTGCAAACCTTCAGACCCATCGGCCCGAATTTTTTTTATCAACGCGCCACCAACTCTGCAATCTTACTAGCAATATTATGGATCGTGCAATATTTCCTGCGGGAACGAGCCGGCGCCCGCCGGCATGGCGGCCGAGGGCACCGGGCGGTAACGGTGCGTAAACGAATGGCCCGTGTCCTTGTAAATGTTGTACTCGCACACCCTGCCCGCCTTCCGGCTTTCCTCGCAGAAGGCCACGACTGCTTGCCATTGGGTCGTGTCATCCTCGTCGCCGTGGAGAAAGAGGATTGGCGGATCGTCCGATTGAGGAAATCGAAGATTCCAGCCCGCGTAATAAGAGACCATCGCCCGGATTGGGCGCGGAGGATATCGCGGCAGTGATTATGACTTCCACACCGAACGGGATGACTATCGGCGCGCCGTCGCCTTCCTGAACAAGTACCTGCGAGACGCGCCAATTTAGTGAAGGACTGCTTCGGGTCACGAGCAGACTCCACGGTCACTGTGTCGATACGTCCGCTCTTAGGGCTGAAGCGGACGAAATCGGCAAAAAAGCGGACGTCGAGCACGAACGCCTGCTTTCCGCCCGAGAGGGATTTGATGACGGGGAGGGGTAGGTCAATCACAGGGGGCGAGGTGGGCTGTGTCAAATAACCCCCCTGAAAATCGCGACTGACACGCGAGGCAATCCGCCACTTCCAGCGTCTCATTTTACTGTATCGAAAAACATTTGTTTTATGACACTTCCTTGATTACGTTGTAGGTGACACACAGCGGAGCAAGGGAGTTCAACATGTCCAAGAGAGTAGCCTTCTACCTTCGGGTCAGCACCGGGGAACAGACCACGGAGAACCAGCGCCGGGAACTGGAGCAAGTCGCGAAGCGTAGCGGCTGGCAAGTGGTCGAGATTTACGAGGACGCCGGGATCAGTGGAGCCAATGGCCGTGAGAAGCGCCCCGCGTTCGACAAGCTGTTGAAGGACGCCAGCCGGCGTGAGTTCGACTTGGTGGCGGCGTGGTCCGTGGACCGCCTGGGGCGCTCCCTACAGCACCTCGTGGCGTTCCTGGGCGAGCTTCATGCCCTCAAGATCGACCTGTACCTCCACCAGCAAGGTATCGACACGACCACGCCGGCGGGCAAGGCCATGTTCCAGATGATGGGCGTGTTCGC
>JADFJG010000052.1:0-15553 GCA_022566265.1 Pseudomonadota bacterium
CTCCTTCGGTTTGCGCCCGCCCGACCCGGAAACCCTGGTGGGATTCCTCCGCGCCCAGGATTTCGTCCGCCTGGTGGCGCGCATCGAAAGCAGGCTCGCCGCCGAGGGGGTGACGCTCAAGGGCGCCGTCAGCGCCGCCGAGGCCGCCGAATTGACGCCCGAGGCGAAATCCTACGAGCCGGTCCAGGAGGTGGGTGCGCTGAAGGAGTGGATCGCCCGCGCCCACGCCGCCGGCACCGTCGCGGTCGATACCGAAACCACCTCGCTCGACGCCATGCGCGCCGATCTCGTCGGCGTGTCGCTGTCGGTCAGCGCCGGCAAGGCGTGCTACATCCCGCTTGGCCACCGCCAGGCCCCGGCGCAGGGCGATCTCGATCTCGGCGACGGCGGGCAGGCGACGGAGGCAAAGGGCGCGAACGGCGAAGGCGCGCCGAGGCAGGTGGCCTTCGATCGGGCGCTGGCGCTTCTCAAGCCCCTGTTCGAGGACGAGTCCGTGCTCAAGGTCGGGCACAACATCAAATACGACGCCCAGGTGCTGGCGCGCCATGGCATCGCCATCCGCCCGGTCGATGACACCATGGTGCTGTCCTACGTGCTCGAAGGCGGCATGCACCGCCATGGCCTCGATGAGTTGGCCTCCCTTCATCTCGGCCATGAGACGATCAAATACGCCGACGTCGCCGGCAGCGGCAGGAAACAGGTGAGCTTCGAATATGTGCCCCTCGCCGCCGCCGTCGATTACGCCGCCGAGGACGCCGACATCACCGGCCGGCTTTACCGGCTGCTCAAGCCCCGTCTGGCGGCGGAACGCATGGTCACGGTCTACGAGACCCTGGAGCGGCCGTTGATCCCGGTGCTGACGGCGATGGAGCGCGCCGGCATCAAGGTCGATAAGGCCGAGCTCGAGGCGTTGAGCAAGGACTTCGCCGGCCGGCTGGCGGTGCTGGAGAAGGAAATCCATGGACTCGCCGGGCGCCAGTTCAACATCGCCTCGCCGAAGCAGTTGGGCGAGGTGTTGTTCGAGGATCTCAGCCTTCCCGGCGGCAAGAAGGGCAAGACCGGCGCCTATCGCACCGGCGCCGGCATCCTCGAGAACCTGGCGGCCCAGGGGCACGATCTCCCCGTCCGGGTGCTGGAGTGGCGCCAGATCGCCAAGCTCAAGAGCACCTATTCCGACGCCCTGACCCAGCAGATCAATCCCCGGACCGGGCGCGTGCACACCTCCTACGCCATGGCCGGCGCCTCGACCGGGCGGCTGGCCTCGACCGACCCCAACCTTCAGAACATTCCGGTACGCACCCAGGAAGGGCGCAAGATCCGCCGCGCCTTCATCGCCGAGGCGGGCTTCAAGCTGATCTCGGCCGATTATTCCCAGGTCGAGCTTCGCCTGCTGGCCCATGTCGCCGGCATCGAGGCGTTGAAGGAATGTTTCGCGGCGGGAGAGGACATCCACGCCATGACCGCCGCCCAGGTGTTCGGCGTGCCGGCCGATGGGATGGACCCGGCGGTCCGGCGCCAGGCCAAGGCGATCAATTTCGGCATCATCTACGGCATTTCGCCCTTCGGCCTCGCCAACCAGCTCGGCATCCCCCAAGCCGCGGCCGCCGCTTACATCGACGCCTATTTCAAGCGCTACCCCGGCATCCGCGGCTACATGGAGGAGACCAAGGAATTCTGCCGCGCCAACGGCTACGTCGAGACCATCTTCGGGCGCAAAATCCACATCACCGGCATCAACGACAAGAACGGGCGCAATCGCGGCTTCGCCGAGCGCGCGGCGATCAACGCGCCGCTGCAAGGGGCGGCGGCCGACATCATCAAGCGCGCCATGATCCGCATGCCAGGCGCCCTGGAGGACGCCGGGCTAAAGGCGCGGATGCTGCTCCAGGTCCATGACGAGTTGGTGTTCGAAGCGCCCAAGGGGGAGGTCGCCGAAACGGTCGAGGTGGTGACGAGGGTGATGGAAAAGGCCGCCGATCCGGCGGTGCGTCTCGACGTGCCCCTGGTGGTCGAGACCGGCGTCGGCGACAACTGGGCCGAGGTGCATTGAGGGGAAGTTCTTTACGGATAGATAATATGTCCTCAGGACATATTATCTATCCGATACTACTTTGTCAAGCTTTAACCCCCCAGCATTCAACGCGATTTTACGGGCATGGGATTAAAGCAAGCTTGACATGGTAGAGAGTAGGCTATATATGTCCTAAGGACATATATAGCCTACTATACAAAATCACACAACGGACTTCATGGAAATCCGCACCGCCCTCGCTCTTGAAATCGGGCGCCTCGAACAGCCAGTCGTTACCAGCTACGATATTGGGCGGCTGGTTTTTCGGCTCTATCAAGCGAAGACCCATGAGGGCGAGAAACTGAGTCGTATCCACAAGGATTATCCAGAGCGCCAAGACTATAACAGGCTCGTGAAGACCCTTTTGAGGGCCGGCGTTCTGCGGGAGAAAAAAACCGTACCCAACCCGGACGTGTTCACGGTCTTGGGAACCGGGCAGCCGTCATCCGGCGAGGTCGCTTGTTGTGTCGATCCCTTTGCCTATGTTTCGCATCTGAGCGCCATGGAATGGCACGGGCTGACGGATAGAATCGCCAAAACCCTGTTCATCTCCTCACCGGCGCCACCGGATTGGAAGAAATTTTCCCTTGAGAGAATGCTAAAGGATCTGGGGAGCAGCGAGGCCTATGCCGTCTACCGTTACAGTAGGCTTCCCCAGCTTCGGAGGCTAAATTTGGCCAAGGTCGGGCGGGAAACCGTGCATCGCCACGCCAGCCTGCATCCGGGCGCTTTTATCGCCGTCAGAGACCGGCGGCTGCGCGTGGCGACAATCGGCCGCACATTTCTGGACATGATCAGGGAACCCGATTTGTGCGGAGGGATATATCATGTCTTGGGCGTCTATCGAGAACACGTTGAACGCTCCTTGCGGCTTGTTGTCGATGAGATCGACCGACACGGCACCAAAATTGAAAAAATGCGGGGGGGCTACATCCTGGAAGAGCGGCTCGGCCTGAAGCACGGGACCATAGACGAGTGGGTAAAATTTGCGCAGCGCGGCGGATCGAGGAAGCTGTATGCACACAGCGAATACAGCCCGCGATTTTCGGAAAAATGGTGTTTGTCCCTGAATATCGAGGAATAAGATTTGGTAAAATTCGACATACGAACATGGGTCGATGAGAACCACGAACAGCGGCCCTTCAGGCAGGCGGTTTACACAATTCTCACAGCGATATCAGGGAATCCGGATCTTCGGACCGATATGATTTTGAAGGGTGGCATCCTTCTCGCCCTGGGTTACGAAAGTACGCGCTTCACCAAGGATATTGATTTTTCAACGGCAACGAAGACCAAGGACTTCGACGTCGATCAATACATTTCGCAGTTTGAGGGCGCACTTTTTGATGCCGTGGAGCAACTTGATTACGGGCTGGATTGCCGAGTGCAAAGCCATCGACAGAATCCGCCCGGAGAGGACAAGACATTTCCAACGATACAAATGAATGTCGGATATGCGGATAAAGGCAATGCCGGAGCGCACAGGCGTCTCATGGCCAAAAATCCTCCCAGGTCGTTCACGTCGATCACAGCCTTAATGAGCCGACCGGTACGCCAGAAGTGTTTGAAATCGGGGACGGAAAGTGTATCCGGGTCTACAGTTTTTACGATCTGGTAGGCGAAAAATTCAGGGCGCTCCTGCAACAGGAGGTACGCCGTCAGATCAGACCTCATGATATCTATGATCTCTATTTTCTTCTTAATGATTATCCACTCAGGGACGATGCCTCCACGAAGCAGAAGATTCTGAGGAGCCTGAAGGAAAAGGCGGCGGCCAGGAATCTTGAGGTGGAGAAGGAGTCCATGCAAAATCCCGAAATCATCCGCCGCTCGGAAGTACAGTATGATCAGCTAAAGATACTGATCGTAGGCGAGCTGCCTCCATTCAGTGAAGTCTACGCTGCCATGAGGGTCTATTACGAGGGACTTCCCTGGGACGCGTAAGGGGTTCGAAAGACCAAACACCGTTCGATAGGGGTGAAAACCGCTGTGAATATGCGGCCTAGGATGCACACCGAAGGAGGATGAAATGGCGAAAGCGATGTGGAACGGCGCCGTCATCGCCGAGAGCGAGGCGTTCGAGGTGGTCGAGAAGAACGTCTATTTCCCGCCGGGCACGGTGAAGGACGATTGCCTGCGGGAAAGCGCGACCACCACCGAATGTTCGTGGAAAGGGACGGCGCATTATTACGACGTGGTGGTCGACGGCGAGGTCAACGCCGACGCCGCCTGGTATTATCCCGAGCCGACGGAGAAGGCTTTGAACATCAAGGACCACATCGCCTTCTGGAAAGGGGTCAAGGTCGAGGACTGATCGCGGGCCTCAAGCCGCCGGGCGGATCGCCACCTGGTTGACCTTGTCATCGACCGATGTTTCGAACTGCTTGAAGTTCTCCTCGAACATCCCGGCCAGGCGGCGCGCGGTTTCGTCATAGGCCGCCTTGTCGGCCCAGGTGCTCCTCGGGTTCAGCACCTCGGCCGGCACGTCGGGGCAGGTCTCGGGCACGCCGACGCCGAAGTTGGGATCGGGCGTCGTCGCCACTCCGGCCAAGCGGCCGTCGAGCGCCGCGCGCACCAGGTTGCGGGTGTGGGCGATCTCCATGCGCTTGCCGACGCCGTAGGAGCCGCCGGTCCAGCCGGTATTGACCAGCCAGCAATTGGTGCCGTGTTTGGCGATCTTCTCGCTCAGCAGCTTGCCGTAGACCGTCGGGTGGCGCGGCATGAACGGCGCCCCGAAACAGGTCGAGAAGGTGGCCTGGGTCTCCTTGATGCCCTTGACGGTGCCGGCGACGACGGCGGTGTAGCCGGAAAGGAAGTGATACATCGCCTGATCGGCGCTCAACCGGCTGATCGGCGGCAACACTCCGAAGGCGTCGGCCGTCAGCATGAGGATGTTCTCCGGGTGGCCGCCGATCCCTTCCTCGCTGATAAAGGGAATGAAATCGATGGGATACGACGCGCGGGTGTTCTCGGTCAGCGAAGCGTCGTCGAAATCGATCACCCGCGTCGCCTCGTCGATGATGACGTTCTCGAGGATGGTGCCGAAGCGCCGCGTGGTGGCGTAGATCTCGGGCTCGGCCTCGGCCGAGAGGCGGATCACCTTGGCGTAGCAACCGCCTTCGAAGTTGAACACGCCGTCATCGCCCCAGCCGTGTTCGTCATCGCCGATCAGCGCCCGCGTGCCGTCGGCCGAGAGCGTCGTCTTGCCGGTGCCGGACAGGCCGAAGAAGATGGCGGTGTCCCCCTTCTTGCCGATATTGGCCGAGCAGTGCATGGGCAGGACGCCCCGCGCCGGCAACAGGTAGTTGAGGATGGAGAACACCGATTTCTTGATCTCCCCGGCGTAGGAGCTGCCGCCGATCAGCACCAGCTTCTTGTTGAAGCTGACCTCGATGAAGACCTCGGAGTTGGTGCCGTCCTTCTCGGGCTCGGCGTGGCAGCCCGGCGCCTGGATGATGGTGAACTCGGGCTCGAAGGTTTCCAGCTCCCCGTCCGTCGGGCGGATGAACATGTTGGCGGCAAAGAGGCTGTGCCAGGCGGTCTCGGTGATAATGCGCACCGACAGGCGGAACTTCGCGTCGGCGCCGGCGTAGCAGTCCTGAACGAACACGTCCCGGCCCTGGTAATAGGCCAGCAGACGTTGGTGAAGGCCGTCGAAATTGGCCGCCGAGGTCGACCGGTTGACCGCGCCCCACCAGATGTTGTCGCGGTGTTCGGCCTCATCGACGATGAACTTGTCCTTGGGCGCGCGTCCGGTGTGCTGACCCGTGAGCACGACCAGCGCCCCGCCCTCGGCCAGAACCCCTTCGCGCCGCCGCACCGCCTCTTCACAGAGCGATGACGCCGTCAGGTTCCACAATACGTTGCCGGCGTCTCGAATCCCGTGGTTCTCGATCCCGAAACCGCTCTTTACAGGTCCTAAATGTTGCACGCTTTCATTCCCGGCGCCAAAGGCCGGGCCTCCGTTGTCAGTCGCCATCCGGGCGCGGGCGCCTGTCCCGCCCCGGTACTCATCCGCCTGGCGCACGATCCCATTTTCGGGAAGATGCCCCGGTTTCCCCCCCTTTTCACGGCGCCCCGGCGTAACGCCGATAGCCCGCCGCTAATGCCGTAAACGCACCCCTGAAACATATTATATAACATACTATATATACGCGCCGCGGCCGCTTACCAAGGATAAGAACCGCCGTTTTCCGATGGTGCCGGAACCCGCCGGGCCCTGGTCCCAGTACTTACTTTCATAGGAGGGTGACACATCTGACGGCCTTGCGGGTTCTTCGGCTAGGAGCGTGGTCCGCCGTGATGGGGGCGCATCACAAGGGCCGCGCGACGACGTCCGAAGAGCCTGAAAGGCCGCCCGAAGGGTCGCTTTTCGCGGCCTCCGGAGGGCGTCAGTGCCGCTTGACGATGTCCAGACATCGTCGGCGCGACGCTTCCTACCCGGAGACCGCGAAAAGCGATCATATGTATCACCCTCCTATGAAAGTAAGTACTAGGCCCCGCCGCTCGTGGATTTGGCGCCCTCAACTTATTTTACGGTGGAAATGGCCGGCGATACCGCCGAGCGCCGTCCAGAACAGGGCGGCGGTAAAGAGCGAGGCGACGGCGAACTCGGCGGCGAGCTCGCCCGGCACCTTGGTGCCGAATTGCCCGGGATGGGGCGCGCCGACGGCATGGGGCGCCAGAAGCAAAACCAGGCCAAGGCCCTTGAGCAGCCGATGGCGCGCGAAGACGATAAGCGCCAGGCCACCGGCGCTCGAGACCACGGTCCCGATCCACCATGTCTGGCGGGCGCCGAGATCGGCCGCCACCATGCCGGGAAGCTCGGGCGGCAAGCCGAGCGCCGGCGCCAGGGTGAAGACGGCGAAACCCGCAAGCCCCCAGAGTACGCCGCGGCCCGGGTCCACCTGCCGGCCCGAGAGGGTGAAGGCGGCGACCAGGATGAAGCCGAAGCCGACGCCGGTGAGGACATTCGCCAGCACGGTAAAGAGCGTGCGCTCGATTCCGTCCTCGGGCGCCCAGGCGCCCTCGTCTCCTTCCAGACGCTGCGTGGCGGGGAGGACGAAGGAAGCACCGGAGGGGCCCGGCCGGGATGCCGGGTCCGGCGCCTCGGCGTTTTCGTAAATCTCGGCCTGCTGGATAATCGGCGTTATCCAGGAGATTTGGATGGCGGCGGCGAACAACCCGGCCAACAGGCCCGCCGTTAGTCCGGTGACGAGGACGCGCCTTAACATGGGAACCTCGGTCAGCGGCCGTTAATGGCAGGGGAAGGAGAAAGCGTGGCGCGCATCGTGGGCGGCGTTGTGGAGGGTATCGGGTTGGGCGAACCCGACACCGAACAGGACGAAGACCCCGATCAGGGCGGCGACGACCGCCGCGCCCATCCGGCGCTGAACCGCGCCCAGGCCGCCCTCGCTGCCGGCAATGGCTGGATTTCTATTCGGTTCCATCATCGTTGCCCTCTGAGCCTCCTCGGCTCATAAGGCGTTAAGCCCTGGGGCCGGTGACCGGCGGCCCCCTCGATCCGATGTCCGCGCCGGGGCGCGCCATCGCGGCGATATTAGTCGTGGCGCCAAAGCCGCGTCAAGCATTGCCCCGCCCGGCCGCCGGAAAGGGCCCGGAAACGGTATGGAATCTCTTGGGCGGGGCATCAAAGCGCCATGGTAATTTGTCTCTACCTTTCCTAAACTGGAGGCAAATTTCGGCCGATGTCCTAAAGGAGAGAGAACCAGATGCGCCGGACCATCGCCTTGGTCGATGACGACCAGAATATCCTTACCTCGGTTTCCATGGCCCTGGAAGCGGAAGGGTACAGCGTTCGCACCTACACCACCGGCGCCGAAGCCCTGCGCGCCCTTACCGCCCAGCCGGTGGACCTCGCCATACTGGATATCAAGATGCCGCGCATGGACGGCATGGAGTTGCTCAACCGTCTGCGCCGCCAATCCCAGATGCCGGTCATCTTTCTCACCTCCAAGGACGAGGAATTCGACGAGGTCCTCGGCTTCCGCATGGGCGCCGACGATTACATCAAGAAACCGTTTTCCCAACGCCTGCTGATCGAGCGCATCCGCGCGCTGTTGCGGCGCAGCGAAGTCGCGTCCGAAGGCCCGGCCGCGAGGGACGGCAAGGGCGCCATCGCGCGCGGTGAATTGGTGATGGATCCGGTCCGCCATCTTTGTTCCTGGAGGGGCTCACCGGTTGCCCTCACCGTAACCGAGTTCTTGATACTGCAGTCCCTGGCCACCCGTCCGGGGCATATCAAGAGCCGCGATCAGCTCATGGACGCGGCCTATGGCGAGCACATCTACGTCGACGACCGCACCATCGACAGCCACATCAAGAGGCTGCGCAGGAAATTCAAGGCCCTCGATGCGGAGTTCGTCCAGATCGAAACTCTCTATGGCCTCGGTTACCGCTACCGCGAATAATGACACCGGTGGGTGTCATGGGAGAATGGCGCATCCGACGGCCGCTCACCCGCCGCCAGGCCCCCCGAACCTGGATTGCCGTGATGTCGGCGCCTAGAAAGGAGCGCGCGAGGACACCCCTGGGGACAGAACCCCGCCCCGGTTTGTTGCCTCCGGTCCGCCGCCGCCGCCGCCGCCGCTTCCGGTCGCTGACCTGGCGCATCCTGGCGCTGAATGTACTGGCGTTGGCGTTTCTCGTCGGCGGCCTTCTCTATATCGATCAGTACCAGCGCACCCTCATCGAGGCGGAGCTCGATTCCCTGACCGTCGAGGCGGAGATCTTCGCCGCCGCCATCGGCGAAGCGGCGGTGACCAGCAGTCCGGCGGAGGGCCAGGACTTCCTAACCGGCCTGGCGCGGCCGATGGTGCGCCGTCTCGCCGGTCCGGCCAAGCTGCGGGCGCGCCTGTTCGCCGACAACGGCGATCTCGTCGCCGATAGCCGCGCCCTGACCGGGCCGGGGGGCACGGTCCGGATCGAGGAATTGCCGCCGCCCCGGATCGGCGGCGGCGTCTCGCGGTTCATCGCCGACGTTTATGAGTGGGTGATCGAGATCCTGCCGCGGCGCCAGCGCTACCCGTCCTACCGCGAGAAACTGCAACAGCGGGCCAGCGACTATGAGGAGGCGTTGGTGGCCCTTACCGGCAAGGTCGGCCGCGCCGTGCGCGCGTATCCGGACGCCGGCCTGGTACTTTCCGTGGCGGTACCGGTTCGGCGCTACAAGCAGGTGCTGGGCATCTTGATGCTGTCCAAATCGAATGCCGTCATCGAAGAGAAGCTGCGCGAATTGCGCCTCGATATCCTCAAGGTGTTCGCCATCGCCCTCGTCATCACCATCGGACTTTCGTTCTATCTCGCCGGCACCATCGCCCGCCCGATGAAGCGTCTCGCCGACGCCGCCGAACGGGTGCGCCACGGCCAGGGCCGCAAGGTCGCCATCCCGGATTTCTCGAACCGTGGGGACGAGATCGGCGATCTCTCCGAGGCGCTTCGGGACATGACCGACGCCTTGTGGCAACGCATGGACGCGATCGAAAAATTCGCCGCCGACGTCGCCCATGAGATCAAGAATCCCCTGACCAGCGTGCGCAGCGCCATCGAGACCGTGGCCAGGGTGGAAGAGCCGGAGCAGCAGCGGCGCTTGATGGCCATCATTCTCGACGACGTTGGACGCCTCGACAGGCTGATCAGCGACATCTCCGAGGCCTCGAGGCTCGACGCCGAGCTGTCGCGCGCCGAGAGCGAGCCGGTCGATCTCGGGCACATGCTCGAGACCCTTCGGGACGTCCATCGCGCGACGACGGACGAGGGGGGCGCGCGCCTTGAACTGAGGCTTGACGATCAGGAAAAACTGCGAGTTTCCGGAATCGAGGGGCGTTTGGTGCAGGTCTTCCGCAACCTGGTCAACAACGCCATCTCCTTCAGCCCGCCTGAAGGTACGATCACGCTTAGGGCATGGCGCGAAGGATCGTTCGTCAGGATCACCGTCGAGGATCAGGGGCCGGGGTTGGCCGAGGGCAAGCTCGACGCCGTGTTCGAGCGCTTCTATTCCGAGCGCCCCAAGGGCGAGAAGTTCGGCACCCATTCGGGCCTTGGCCTCAGCATCTCCAAGCAGATCGTCGAGGCCCACGGCGGCAATATTATAGCCGAGAACATCTACGACAACGGCCGGATCGCCGGCGCCCGGTTCTCCATCGCCTTGCCGGCCGAGGGCGAAGATATGTATATGCGGGGGGGTTAGTTGGGTTGGGCGCCGGGAAGGCATCGATGATCCAGGTCCATGGCACCTGCGTTGAACTGGAAGGCGTCGCCTGCCTGCTGCGGGGCCCGCCGGGCAGCGGCAAGTCGGACCTGGCGCTCCGTCTGTTCGACCACGGCGCCCGCCTGGTGGCCGATGACCAGGTCGTGTTGAAGCGCCAAGGGGACCGGGTGATCGCCTCGCCGCCGGCCGATTTCTCCGGCGCCATCGAGGTCAGGGGCATCGGCGTCGTGCGTCTGGAAGGGGCGGCCAAGGCGCCGCTCGGACTCGTCGTCGATCTGGTGTCCGCGGCCGAGGTCGAACGCCTACCCGAAACCGGGAGTTGCGAGTATCTGGGCATCGCCGTGGCGCTGATCGCGCTCGCCCCGTTCGAGGCCTCGGCGGCGGCGAAGGTTCGTCTTGCGGTCCGCATCGGGACGGGGTCTATAATGCCGGTGCGATGAACCACTCCAAGGGACCCGGCCCGGCGCCGGAATCCCGATTGGCAAGGAAGGGCAAAGGAACATGATTGGCATGGTGCTGGTCACCCACGGCCGGCTGGCCGAGGAATTCGTCGCCGCGCTCGAGCATGTCGTCGGTCCGCAAAAGAACGTCGCTTCCGTCTGTATCGGTCCCGAGGACGATATGGAGGAGCACCGCAAGAAGATCCTGGAAAGCATCAACGAGGTCGATGACGGTTCCGGCGTCGCCCTGATGACCGACATGTTCGGCGGCACGCCGTCCAATCTGGCCATTTCGATCATGGGTAAGGCGGATGTCGAGGTCGTCGCCGGGGTAAATCTTCCGATGCTGATCAAGTTCGCCAGCGTCAGGGAAACCGAACCCCTTGCCGACGCCGTCGCTTCCGCCCAGGACGCCGGCCGCAAATATATCAACGTGGCCTCCATCCTGCTGGCCAACGCCGGAGAAAAAGGGGGCGCGGATTAGCCCCCCACCGGAGCGTCGGGGGTCGGGCAAGGCCGGGCCGGCCGCGGCTGGTGCGCGGGCGACGGTCCGCACCGTTACCGTCGGCAACCGCCGCGGCCTTCATGCCCGCGCCGCCGCCAAGTTCGTCAAGCTCGCGGGCTCTTTCTCGGCCGAGATCACCGTCGCCAATAACGGCAATGTCGTCTCCGGTATTTCGATCATGGGGTTGATGATGTTGGCCGCCGGCCCGGGGTGCCGCCTGACGATCCGCGCCCGGGGCACGCAAGCGGATGACGCCGCGGCCGCGCTCGCCGATCTCATCGAGAGCAAGTTCGCCGAGGATTGACGCGCCCCGGAAAGGGCCGTCCGGCGCCCTCGCCCCGGTCGTCGGCGGGCCGGATTGCGTCCGCCGGCGCCGGCGCTTATATAAAGTTGGTTTTATGCTTTCTTAACCGGGGAAATGTATTCGGTTGACCCTTCCATTGCATGGTCCGGTGATCTCTGGGCGCGGGGCCCGGCCAGCGATTGCGCCGATGGCGCGCTTTCCGGGGGCGGTTCTTTCCTTCCGTCGCGTCAACGGCCCGTGAGGAGACCAAGATGAGCGCTTTTTCCGATTACAAGGTCGCCGACATTTCCCTCGCCGATTGGGGGCGGCGCGAGGTCTCCATCGCCGAGAGCGAGATGCCGGGCCTGATGGCGTTGCGCGAGGAGTTCGGTTCGTCCCAGCCGCTCGAGGGCGCCCGCATCGCCGGCTGCCTGCACATGACGATCCAGACCGCCGTGCTCATCGAGACCCTGGTCGATCTCGGCGCCAGCCTGCGCTGGAGCTCATGCAACATCTTCTCGACCCAGGATCACGCCGCCGCGGCGATGGCGGCGGCCGGAATCGCGGTGTTCGCCTGGAAGGGCGAAACCGAGGAGGAGTCCGAATGGTGCATCGAGCAGACCATCGAGGGCGCCGATGGCTGGCGGCCCAATATGGTGCTCGACGACGGCGGCGATCTGACCGTGATGATGCACCAGAAGTTCCCGCATCTCATGGATGATGTGAAAGGCATCTCGGAGGAAACCACCACCGGGGTGTTGCGCCTTTACGAGATGGCAAAGGCCGGCACCCTGATGGCGCCGGCGATCAACGTCAACGACTCGGTCACCAAGTCGAAGTTCGACAACCTCTACGGCTGCCGGGAAAGCCTGATCGACGGTATCAAGCGGGCCACCGACGTGATGCTGGCGGGCAAGGTCGCCGTGGTCTGCGGTTTCGGCGATGTCGGCAAGGGGTGTGCCGCGTCGCTGAGTGGCCAGGGCGCCAGGGTCATGGTCACCGAGATCGACCCCATCTGCGCCCTTCAGGCGGCGATGGAAGGATATCAAGTCGTCACCATGGAGGAGGCCGCGCCCGTGGGCGACATTTTCGTCACCGCGACGGGCAATGTCGACGTCATCACCCTCGACCATATGCGCGCCATGAAGGACCGGGCCATCGTCTGCAATATCGGCCATTTCGACAGCGAGATTCAGATTTCGGCGCTCGAGAACCTGACGTGGGAGGAAGTCAAGCCCCAGGTCGACGAGGTGGTGTTTCCCGACGGCAAGCGCTTGATCATCCTCGCCAAGGGGCGTCTGGTCAATCTCGGATGCGCCACCGGCCATCCGAGCTTCGTCATGAGCGCGTCCTTCACCAACCAGGTCATGGCGCAGATCGAGTTATGGCAGAACCCCGG
Source organism: Pseudomonadota bacterium (assembly GCA_022566265.1). GTDB lineage: Bacteria > Pseudomonadota > Alphaproteobacteria > SMXQ01 > SMXQ01 > JACZQV01. The sequence continues at coordinate 12,929 of JADFJG010000052.1, forward strand.
CAATTACCAGAACAAGGTCTACTTTCTGCCCAAGCACCTCGACGAAAAGGTGGCGCGGCTGCATTTGAAGAAGGTGGCGGCGTCGCTCACCCAACTTTCCCAGAAGCAGGCGGAATATATCGGCGTGCCGCGCGAGGGGCCGTTCAAGTCGGACCATTACCGCTACTGATCCGTGGTGCGATAGAACCCGGCGCTCGCCGGTGGGCATGGGCGGTCTTGTTCCGGGAATCGTTCGGGCCTACACTTGGCCCGTGACGCCGAGTCCTTACTTTCATAGAAGGGTGACACATCCGACGGCCTTGCGGGGTCTTCGGCTAGGAGCGTGGTCGGCCGTGCTTGGCGCCCTTTGGCCGATCCCGGCCGAGGCCGCGACAGGCACCGAGGTTGCCATATTCAGCGCCACGGCCGGGGCGCTGCTTACCGGCCTGATCGGCGCGGCCCTTGCCGCGTACAATTACCGCCGCCGCCTCGATATCCTTAGTTCCGAGACCGAAAATGCCAGCCGCCGCGCCGAGAGGGCCGAGGCGCTGGTCGCCGGCGCGCCGGCGGGGTTCTGTTCCTGGAGCGTGGCCGGCGGCCCCGAGATCATCGGTCCTTCCCTGGCGGCGGTGTTGGGCGCGAAAGCCGGCGAGATCGGGGATTTGTCGGACGTGACGGCCCGGCTCGCGGCCGATGACGCGGCCCGGCTCGCCGAAGCGGTCGGGCGGTTGAGGGACAGCGGCGAGGAGTTCCGTTTGACGCTGGCAAGCCTTGACGGCGCGCGCGCCTTCGAGACCACGGGCAAGCGCGCCGGCGGCTCCGGGGGCGCGCCCCTCGCCGATATGGTGTGGTTTCACGATGTCAGCGAGAGGGTCCGGGAGATACGGGCTCTTTCCGGCTCGGTCGCCTCGCTCATCTCCAAGGGCGAGGAATTCAGGCGGTTGCTGGACCTTGTCGACGTGCCGATCTGGTTGCGCGACGCGGACCTCGAGCTGGTGGACTGCAACGGCGCTTTCGCCCGCGCCGTGGACGCCGCCTCGCCGGCCGCCGCGATAGAGGAAAGGCGGGAGATCGCCGGCGGCCCGACGGGTTGGGGCAAGGAACTCGCGGCGCGCGCCAAGGTCTCGGGCGCCGCCGAGACCCAAAGCTTCCACACCGTGATCGATGGGCGAAGGCGGTTACTGGAAATCACCGAGTTGCCGATCGCCGAAACCGGTTCGATCGCCGGCTTTGCCTTCGACCGCACCGAACTGGAGCAGGCCGAGGACAAGATGACGCGGCACGTCGCCGCCCACGGCGAGGTCCTCGAGAAGCTCGGCACCGCCATCGTCATCTACGGCGCCGACACGACACTGAAATTCTTCAATTCGACCTACGCCAAGCTATGGAGTCTGGACGAGGAGTGGTTGCGCACCGAGCCGACCCAGGGCGAAATCCTCGAGGAGCTTCGCATTCATCGCCGGCTGCCCGAACAGGCCGACTTCCGGGCCTATAAACAGGCCGGGTTGGACCTGTTCACCTCGCTGATCGAGCCGCTGGAGGAGCTTCTGCACCTGCCCGACGAGCGGGTCCTGAGGATGGTCGTCAATCCCCATCCCCTGGGCGGGCTGCTTTACACCTATGAAGACGTCACCGACCGGATGACGCTGGAGCGCTCCTACAACACCCTGATCGCCGTGCAGCAAGAGTCCCTGAACCACCTTCTCCAGGCCGTCGCCGTATTCGGCGGGGACGGCCGGCTCAAGCTGCACAACCCGGCTTACCAACGTATGTGGCGGTTCGAGACCGAGATGCTCAAGACCGAACCGAGGATCGCCGAGCTCGTCGAGGTGGCCAAGGACCTGTTCAATTCGGGGGATGACTGGGAGGCGTTCAAGGAAAAGGTCATCTCGCGGGCCACCGATCATTCGCCCAGGACCGGGCGGTTCGAACGCACCGACGGCACCATACTCGATTACACCAGCGTGCCCCTTCCCGATGGCGCCGTGCTGTTCAGTTATCTCGACGTTACCGACTCCATCAAGGTCGAGCGCGCCTTGCGCGAACGCAACGAGGCCCTGGAGACCGCCGACCGGCTGAAATCGGAGTTCATCGCCAGCGTATCCTACGCGTTGCGCACGCCGCTGACCTCGATCATCGGCTTCTCCGAGATCCTCACCAACGAATATTTCGGCAAGCTGCAGCCGCGCCAGGTGGAATACACCCACGGCATCCTCGAATCCTCGCGCCAGCTCCTCGGCCTGATCGACGATATCCTGGACCTGGCGATGATCGAGGCGGGACGGCTCGCGCTCGATCTGCAGCCGGTGGACATCCACGACATGATGACCAGCGTCCTTGACCTCGCCAGGCAGCGCAGCGGCAACCAGGGGATCGTGTTCTCCCTCGACTGCGCCGACGATATCGGCGAGATGATCGCCGACGGCAGACGCTTGAAACAGGCGCTCTTCAACCTGCTCAGCAATTCCATCCGCTACACGCCGGCGGACGGAACGATTACCCTTTCGGCCAGGCGGAAGGATGGCGACGTGTTCCTGGAGGTCACCGATACCGGCGTCGGCATCGATGAGGAAGACCAGGCCAGGATATTCGAGAAGTTCGAGCACGGCGCGCGCAGCGAGGGCGTCTCGACGGGCATCGGCCTTG
>JADFJG010000052.1:15651-23713 GCA_022566265.1 Pseudomonadota bacterium
AGGATGGCGACGTGTTCCTGGAGGTCACCGATACCGGCGTCGGCATCGATGAGGAAGACCAGGCCAGGATATTCGAGAAGTTCGAGCACGGCGCGCGCAGCGAGGGCGTCTCGACGGGCATCGGCCTTGGCCTCGCCCTGGTCAAGAGCTTCGTCGAACTCCATGGCGGCGATGTCGAGTTGAAGTCGCAACCGGGAAAGGGCGCGACCGTGACCTGCCGTCTTCCCGCCGAGGCGCGCGTGGACTTAACGCCGGACCTCGCGTCCAACGCCTAGCTTACGGGTGACGCCAGCGATGGCTGCCGGCGTGACGGATCGGCTATGGGGACTTGAAGATATCGTTCGTTGGATAGACTGATTTCTGGTATAATTCAGGTGTGAAATGGCCCTGTTGCCAAGGGCTGGATGCTTCATTTATGGTTATATGGCAATCGGTTATTCCAGAAGCCGGCGCTACAGGGAAAGGAGGGACCGATATGATTGTATGGATCAATGACCGTCGCTATCCCTCAAAGACTATCGTGCGGATCGGGCTAGGGCTTGTCGCTATAGCCCCCCTTTTCGCCTTTGCCGTTATCTGGCTTATGTAAGCTACCCTTACGTCAGTTGGCTCGGCCACTGAGAAGGTTGGCGACCAACCCAACAATAAGACCAAGAAAAACATATCCTAGCCCCGCTTGGAGCGCAGCGAGCAGCTCTATGCCCCGAGCGGGGGCGAGGTCTCCATAGCCTAATGTCGTCCAGGTCACTATTGAGAAATATAACGCTATGTCATGAGCAACTAGGGGTTCCGCCCCATCAAGGCCGAACCCGCGATAGATTCCCGCAAAGACGAATATCAAGGCCATAGCCTGACTAATTAAAGAAGCAACCGCCCTGAGCGGACCTATATCGTGAAGAAAAAACCCCCCGATGCTTACTAAACTCGTGGCTGTCGCAATCCCGGCGACCCAGTAGCACACGGTGGAATTCTCTGTAAATACATGCGGCAACAGGAAGGCTCCAAACGCAAGAACGCCATTCGCCCCCAAGGGAATAAGTATGTAGAGGACCGTGCCTAGTCGCATCGCACAATCATGCAGCGGCCCGGTGTAAATCGCAACCTGCCTGCAAGTTCTAGTTAATTGGCCCTAAGTCGCGCCCTACCGCGCTGATTTTCTAGCTGAGACACTACCCTCCTGTCTGGACGGTTGCGGGCGTCATCGGGTGCGGTTACAAACAGAGAAATGTCCGCCTCCCCACAGCCGCGGTCGCCCCGTCATGCCGCCATCGAGATCGCCCTTCCCGGTCCCGGCGATACCGCCGCATTGGCCGGGGTGGTGGCGGGCGTGGCGGCGCGGGGCGACGTGATTGGATTGTCCGGCGATCTCGGCGCCGGCAAGACCACCTTCGCCCGCGCCTTCATCCATGCCCGCGAAGAGGCGGCGGGCGCAAGCGCGCACGAGGAAGTCCCCAGTCCGACCTTCACCCTGGTGCAGATATATGAATGCGGGGATGTCCCGGTCTGGCATTTCGATCTCTTTCGCATCGCCAGGCCCGAGGACGCCATCGAGCTCGGCATCGATGAGGCCTTCTCGGTGGCGATCTCGCTGATCGAATGGCCCGAGCGTCTGGGCCCGCTCTGTCCCCGCGACCGGCTCGATATCCGCTTTGAGATGGTCGACGCAGGCGCGGCGCGAAAGGCGCGGCTGACCGGCCATGGGAGTTGGGCCGCGAGGCTCGGGCGGTTGGACCTCCATGGTTGAGCGTGACGCCGAAATCGCCCGCTTCCTTGACGCCAACGGGTGGGCGGAAGCGAGGCGCGCGCCGCTGCCCGGCGATGCCTCTTTCCGCCGCTACATACGCCTGACGGATGGGAACCGGCGGGCGATGCTGATGGACGGACCGCCGCCGCAAGAGGACGTCCGTTCCTGGATCGCCGTCGCCGAACACTTGGACGGGCTCGGTTTCAGCGCGCCGCGGGTTTTCGCCGCCGATGCGAACGCCGGGCTGGCGGTGATCGAGGATTTCGGCGACGACACCTATACCCGTCTGCTCGATGGCGGCGGCGACGAAAGGGCCCTCTTGGCCCTCGCCGTCGATGTCCTCATCGCCCTTCACCGCATCCCCGGGCAAAGGGCGATACCGCCAGGGTTGCCGCCCTATGACGATCGGCGCCTCCTCGAGGAAGCCGGTCTCCTGATCGAGTGGTACGCGCCGGCGGTCATGGCCGAGCTTCCCGAGGCGGCGGCGTCCGGTTATTTCGACCTTTGGCGCCAATTGCTGCCGGTCGCCCGGGCGGTGCCCGAGACCCTGGTGCTGCGCGACTTTCACGTCGACAATTTGATGGGGCTGGCGGGGCGCGAGGGTATAGAAGCCTGCGGGTTGCTGGATTTCCAGGACGCCGTCCGTGGCCCGGTAAGCTACGATCTGATCTCGCTGCTCGAGGACGCGCGCCGGGATTTTCGACCCGGCCTCGCCGATGAAATGATGGCCCGTTATCTCGCCGCCTTTCCCGATCTCGACCCGGACGCGTTCGCCGCTTCCGCCGCCGTTCTCGCCGCCCAGCGCAACGCCAAGATCATCGGCATCTTCACCCGCCTCGCCGCGCGCGATGGCAAACCCGCTTATCTCGTTCACATCCCCCGGGTCTGGCGTCTTCTCGAGGGCGACCTCGCGCATCCCGTTCTGGCGCCGATGCGGGACTGGTTCGCCGATCACTTCCCCGCCGACGCGCGGCGCATCCCCGATGTCGAGGCGCGCCGATGACGATGCCGCGAATGGCCATGGTGCTGGCGGCGGGTCTCGGGCGGCGCATGCGCCCACTGACCGAGAAGTTGCCCAAGCCCCTGATCCCCGTCGCCGGGAAGGCGATGCTCGATCGCGTACTCGATCATCTGGCCCAATCGGGCGTCGGGGCGTGCGTCGTCAACACCCATCACCAGGGCGAGATGATCGCCGAGCATTTGGCGGATCGGGAGAGCCCCAAGGTACGCCTTGCGCCGGAGCCCGAACTGCTGGAGACCGGCGGCAGCGTCAACCGCGCCCTGGATGAGTTGGGACCGGGGCCGTTCTTTGTCGTCAACGGCGACGTCGTCTGGCGCGACGGCGAAGCCCCGGCGCTCCAGCGTCTGGCCGGCGCCTGGGACGACGAGGAGATGGATGCGCTGTTGCTCCTGCAGGGGAAGGCGCGCGCCATCGGTTATGATGGCGCCGGCGATTTTTTCATCGATCCCGAGGGAGAACGGCTGGGGACCCTCCACCGGCGCCAGCAGGGCGCCGGGGCGCCCTTCGTCTTCACCGGCATCCAGCTTCTCCATCCCCGCCTGTTCGATCCGGCGCCCGGCGGACGGTTCTCGCTCAACCTCCTCTACGATGCGGCGCTTGCCAGGGGAAGGCTGTTCGGCCTCGTCCATGACGGGGAGTGGTTCCATATCGGCACGCCCGAGGGTCTGGAGCTTGCCGAAAGCCATCTCGGCGCCGCCGGCCCCGAGGTGGCAAAAAAGGCCGCCGATGACACGCCTTGAGGGCCGCCGGTGAACGGATCTTCGACAACGGAGCGGGGCGGGAGCGCGCCGACGGTCTATACCATCCCACCGGGCATGCCTTTCGTCGACGCCCTGGCGGCGGGAGTGTTGGCCTGGCCCGAGGCCGGCCGGACGGCGGCCGCCGATCTTCCCGATCCCCTGGCGCTGGCGCGGGTCACCATCCTTCTGCCGACGCGGCGCGCCTGCCGTAGCCTCGCCGAGGCCTTCGGGCGCCTCGGCGCCGGCCGGCCCTTGTTGTTGCCGCGGATGATGCCGCTCGGCGATCTCGACGAGGACGAGATCGAACTCAGTGCCGCGATGGAGGCGTCCCCCGGCGCCGGCCTTGCGCCGGCGATCCCGGGCCTGCGCCGCCAGTTGATGTTGAGCCGGCTGATCCTGGCGCGAGGGTCGAAGGCTTGGGACGAACCGCCGACGGCCGACCAGGCCGTCCGGCTGGCGGCGGAGTTGGCGAAGCTCCTCGATCAGGTCCAGACCGAGCGTCTCGATTTCGAGGGCCTCGCCGGCCTGGTGCCCGGGGAACTGGCGAGCCACTGGCAGGAGACCCTCGAATTCCTCTCGATACTGACCGAAAACTGGCCGAAGATCCTCGCCGATGAAGGGTGCCTCGATGGCGCCCAGCGCCGCAATCGGGTGATCGAGGCCCAGGCCCGCGCCTGGCGCCGTTCGCCGCCGGGGGGAGCGGTGATCGCCGCCGGCTCCACCGGCTCCATCCCGGCCACCGCCGATCTGCTGAAAGTCGTCGCCAACCTGGAGAAGGGCTGTGTCATCCTGCCGGGGCTCGACACCGGGATGCCCGATGGGGCTTGGCGGTCCCTCGCCCCAAGCCATCCCCAATACGGTCTCGCCCGGCTGCTCGATCACATCGGTGTCGGCCGCGACGCCGTCGGTGACTGGCAAGCGCCGGGCATCGCCCGGACCGTTCCCGGGCGCGCGGCGTTGATCAACCGGGCCTTGCGCCCTGCCGGCGGCTTCGAGGACCGCTTCAGGACGGATGACGATGCGCTCGAGGGCGTCGTCCGACTCGATTGCCCGTCTCCCCAGGAGGAAGCGGGCGCCATCGCCTTGATGATGCGCAGGACACTTGAGGAACAGAATGAGACCGCCGCCCTGGTGACGCCCGACCGCGATCTCGCGCGGCGCGTCGCGGCCGAGCTCAAGCGCTGGGGCGTCGAGGTCGATGATTCGGCGGGCGTGCCGCTGGCGGCGACCCCGGTCGGGGCCTTCCTGCGCCTCATTGTGGCGATGGCGGCCGATGACGCGGCGCCGCTTTCGTTGCTTCAGGCGTTGAAGCACCCGATGGCCTCGGGCGGCATGGTCGCCGGCGTCTTCAGGGCCAAGGTGCGCGAGTTGGAGCGAACGGTGCTCCGCGGCCCGCGTCCGGCGCCGGGCTTCGGCGGACTGCTCGACGCGCTGGCGGCGGCAGGGACCGGTTCGGGTGACGGCGGCGGTCCTGGACGCGGGCGTCGGCGGCGGCAATCGCGCCGGGGGGATCTCGTCCGCTGGCTCAAGGGTATCGCCGATGGGGCGGAACCGCTTATGCGCGCGCTCGGCGAACCGGCGGTTTCGTTCTCGGAAGTTCTCGAACACCATGTCGGTTTCGCCGAGACCCTGGCGGCGAGCGATGAGAAGAGCGGGGCCGAGCGGCTTTGGGCCGGGGAGGACGGCGAGGCGATGGCGGGTTTTGTCGCCGAGCTTAACGACGCGCTCGGCGACTTTCCGCCGGCCGGTGGGCGGCATTATCCGGCGCTCCTCGATGCGCTGCTCGTCGGGCGCGTGGTGCGGCCGCGCTATGGTCAACATCGGCGTCTCCATATCTGGGGGCCGCTGGAAGCGCGCCTTCAGCACGCCGATCTGGTGATCCTCGGCGGTATGAACGAAGGCACCTGGCCGCCCCAGGCGGAACCCGACCCGTGGCTGAGCCGGCCCATGCGCGAGGCCTTCGGTCTGCCCCTGCCCGAACGGCGCATCGGCCTCTCGGCGCATGATTTCGTCCAGGCGTTTTCCGCGCCGAGGGTGGCGATGACCCGGGCGACGCGGGTCGAAGGGACGCCGACGGTGCCCTCGCGCTGGTTGCTGCGCCTGGATAACCTGCTCGAGGCCGAAGGCGCCCGCGCCGGACTGCGCCAAGGCGTCGAGTGGCTCGCCTGGCAGCAATCGCTCGACCGGCCCGAGGCCTTCGACAGCCCATCGCGTCCCGAGCCGCGTCCGCCCGTCGCCGCCCGCCCGAGAAGTCTTTCGGTGACCGAGGTCGAGACCTGGATACGGAACCCCTACGCGATCTATGCGCGACACGTGCTCGGGCTGCGCCCGCTCGATGCCATCGACGCCGATCCGGGCGCGGCGGAGCGCGGCACCTTCATCCACCGTTCCCTCGACAGGTTCTTGCGCCAATGGCCGGAGAGCTTGCCCGAAGACGCCCGTGAACGGCTCATCGATATCGGCCGCGAGGTCTTCGCCGAGGCGCTGGGCCGGCCCGGCGTCTGGGCCTTCTGGTGGCCGCGCTTCGAACGCATCGCCGGGTGGTTCGTCGATTTCGAACGCGCCCGCCGCGCCCGGCGGCCCCAGGCTGCCCGGCTCCTCCTCAGCGAAGGGCGGGGGCAGATCACCCTTGGGGGCCCGGCGGGACCGTTCGTCCTTAGCGCCAGGGCCGATCGCATCGACCGGCTCGAGGACTTCCCGGGCGAGGGCGGTAAAACGGCGGATGGGTTGGCGATCATCGACTACAAGACCGGCGGCCTGCCGGCCAAGGGCGATATCGCCAAGGGGTTTTCGCCACAGCTTGGGCTGGAAGCGGCGATCGCGTCGCGAGGCGGCTTCGAGGGCGTGCCGGCGTTGCCGGTGGCGGAGCTCAGTTACTGGCGCCTGAGCGGCGGCGATCCGCCGGGCAGCGAGCAGACGATCAAGGAGGATCCGGAGGAGATCGCGGCGGCGGCGCTGGCCGGACTGGAGCGATTGATCGCTGTCTTCGACGACGCATCGACACCCTATCTCGCCCACCCGCGTCCCGCCAAGGCGCCGCGCTTCGACGATTACGGGCACCTGGCGCGAGTCAAGGAGTGGTCGAACGCCGCCGGCGACGGCGGGGGAGCGGCCCCGTGACCGCCAAGGTGGTGAAGTTCAGGGACGCCGACGCGGCCCAACGCCCGGCCGCCAACACGGGGTTGTCGCTTTGGGTCGCGGCCTCGGCCGGCACCGGCAAGACCAAGGTGTTGACCGATAGGGTGCTGGCGTTGCTGCTTAACGGCACCCGGCCCGAGAGGATCCTGTGTCTCACCTTCACCAAGGCGGCGGCGGCCGAAATGGCCAACCGCGTCCATCGGCTATTGGGCGAATGGGCGCGGGCCGATGACTTGTCCCTCGCCCGAAGTCTCGAAGGCTTGACCGGCTCCCCGGCGGACGGCGAGGCGATGTCGCGCGCCCGGCGCTTGTTCACCGATGTGCTGGACGTTCCGGGCGGCATGAGGATCCAGACCATCCATGCTTTTTGTCAGTCGCTTCTGCGGCGCTTTCCGGTGGAGGCCGACATCGCGCCCCATTTCGAGGTAATGGACGAACGCACCGCCGCCGAGGTGCTGGAGGCGGCGCGGAACGACGTGCTGAACAGTGCGCGCCAGGCCGGTGGCGAAGGCGCGGACGCGGCGCTGGCCGACGCCTTGGCCGAGGCGACGGCTCACGTCCATGAGGACGAATTCACCGATTTGATGGCGGACCTCGCCAGGGAAAGGGGGAGGCTGCGGCGCCTGGTCGAAGGTGCCGGCGGCGTCGAGAAGGCCATCAAGGCGCTGTACGGGGCGCTCGGCGCCACGCCAGGGGAGGACGCGGGGACCATCGATGCCGCGGCGTCGGCCGATGGGGCGTTCGACGGCGATGCGTTGCGCTCGGCGGTCGAGGCGCTGAACGAAGGCGCCGCGACCGATCGTGAACGCGCCCGGGTGATCGGGGACTGGCTTGGCGATCCCCCGGCGCGCGCCGATACATTCGATGACTACCGGAAGGCGTATCTCACCGCCGACGGCGCCCGCCGCAAGACACTGATGACCAAGAAGGCGGCGGAGGCGGCGCCGGGCGCGGTGGCGGCGTTGGGCGCCGAGGCCGAAAGACTTCTCGAGGTCGCCGAGGCCCGCAAGAAGGCGATCGTCGCCGCCGCCACCGCCGCGGCGCTGCGCCTCGGCGCCGGACTCCTCGATGCCTATCGGCGCCAAAAGTCCCGCCGCGCGCTTCTCGATTACGACGATCTGATCCTAATGACGCGGGATTTGTTGCGCCAGACCGACAAGGCGCCATGGGTGCTTTTCAAGCTCGATGGCGGCCTCGACCACATCCTGATCGATGAGGCCCAGGACACCAACCCGGAGCAATGGGAGGTCATCGCCGCCCTGGCCGAGGAATTCTTCGCCGGTCTCGGTGCCCGCGAGGAGATGCGCACCGTGTTCGCCGTCGGCGACGCCAAGCAGTCGATCTACAGCTTCCAGCGCGCCGATCCGGCGGCGTTCGAGGCCATGCGCGCCAGATTCCGCGCTCACGTCGAAGCCGCCG
>JADFJG010000053.1 GCA_022566265.1 Pseudomonadota bacterium
TTTCACATCGCCGCGCCACGCGCTCCTAGCCGAAAACCTTGGGAAGCCGTCTCTAGGGGTCATTATCAAGGACCTTTGGTATTACATCGCGCTGCGCGCCGCTCCTACCCGAGGGACCGTTTTGCCCCATCAAATCGCTTCCATCTGGTCGGATAGCGCTCTAGATGTGATGTCTCAGGCGCCGGCGCCCGAGGGGGCCGTGTCCCAAGGGATCAGACCACATCTCCAAGCGCGCCGTCGAAACGATCGAGGAACCGGTCGCAGACGGCCTCGTCATGGGCAAGGGAGAGATAGAGCTTGGTCCCCATCGGGTTGAGGAACACGCCCCGCGAGAACAGCGCCAGCATCAGCTTGCGCCCGAGCGCCGGGTTGCCGCTCCGCGACGTCCGGTAGTCGCGCACCGGAACGTCGGTGAAGACGATCTGGCCAAGGGGCCCATCGCCGATGATTTGGGCGGTGATCTGACGGGACGCCAGCACGTCCCGCATGCCGGCGCGCAGATATTCGCCCAGCCGGTGAAGCCCCTCATAGACGCCGTCCGCCCCGAGCACGCCGAGAGCGGCGCGCGCCGCCACGGTCGAAATCGGATTGCCGCCGAGGCTCGACGCGACCCAGACGTAATCGTCCTGGCCCATCCGATCCTCGCGCACCAGGTCCATGATCTCGGCGCGCCCGCCGAAAACGCCGATCGGATAGCCGCCGCCGAGCGCCTTGCCGTAGGCCACGAGATCGGGGACGACGCCGTAATATTCCTGGGCGCCGCCATAGGCGAGGCGAAAACCGGTGACCACCTCGTCGAAGATGAGCGGGATATCATGTGCCCGCGTGAGATCCCTCAGCCCCTCGAGGAAGCCGGGCACGGGGGGCGTGCAGCGTTGCAAGGGCTCGGCGATCACGGCGGCGAGATCGCCCGCCTCGGCCTCGATGATCGCCGCCGTGGTCTCGATATCGTTGAACGGCGCCACCAGGACGTCGCGCGAAACGATATGGCCGATGCCGGCGCTGGTCGGATCCGGTTTGGGATAGTCCGGCGGCCCCTGCGGGAACAGGCTGGTGACGCCGAGGGGGTTGGCGCCGTGATAGGCGCCTTCGAACTTTAGAATCTTGGTCCGCCCGGTGAAGGCGCGGGCGAGCCTCTGGCAATACATCGTCGCCTCGGTGCCCGAGGCACAGAACCGGAGCGCGTCGCAGGCGGGGCTGAGGCCGATAATCTCCTCGGCCAACACCAGCGCGTTTTCCGTGATGTAGGCGAAATTGGAGCCGAGCCTCGCCTGGCGCGTCACCGCCTCGACGATTTCCGCCCGGGCATGGCCGACGAGCACCGAGCCCCAGCCCATGGAGAAGTCAATGAATTCCCTGCCCTCGGTGTCCCAAAGGCGGCAGCCCTCGCCATGGCCGATGACCATGGTCAGCTCGCCGGGCAGGTCGAACTCGCCGTTGGAGCCGGCGGGAAAGGCGGCGAGCGAGCGCTCCCTCATCGATGTCATGGCCGTTGCTCCTCATCGGACCTCGATCCCATGGCCGGCGGGCCCCTCATCCGGGGCCCCGATGGCCTGGACAGGCCCTGGTTCGCCCCCGATTCGGCAGGCCCCCGAACAGTGCGGCGCCAAGGCCGGGGATGCAAATTTATATTCCACCGGCCCGGACCAAAGAAACTTATCGCCGCCGGGTCGGTGACGGACGAGGGCCGCCCACCGCTTACGCCATCTATGTCGCCCGCTGGGTCACGCGGGAGTAAAGGACACCTACCGATAGAACTATTCACCGGCTCAACTATTAACCAAATAAAGTAACATTAACGAACTAATTAGAGAAATTTCTGGACATTTGAACGAGTTTGAACAATAATAAGCTCAAATTTTATAAATACGCGCCGGAACTTACCAAGAGAACCCGTTAACAAACTTGGTTAATATTGTAACCGGCGCGATAAGTTTAAACAGGAAGGCGCGCTATGAACTGGTTGGCAATTAACACCGTCGTTTACATCATAAGCTTCAGTCTGGTGTTCCATTTCTCGGTTATCAGCGTTCAGCTGTGGGCCCTGGTCGCCGAGGGTTTCGTCAGCCGGCGGGGGTTTTTGCGAACCCTGCTGCCGCCTTTTTACCAGAATGTCGGCATCACTTGCGTGATTCTGGGCTTCACCTACGAAACGAAGGAGCTGATCGCCGTCGGAACCCTGTTGGTTGCCCTTGGGCTGCTGTTGTCCTTGGACAAGGAGGCCACGGTGCCGCCGAAGCTCGAACTGTGGCTCCGCGGCTCGGCGGCCCTCGCTCTTGGTTCTCTCCTGATCGTCCGCGCCGTGATATAGGCGCCGCGACGCTCGAACAAAACTCCGATTACGGGATCGCCGGCGCCCTCGAAGACGCCCCTCTTCTCGTCCCAGGCCCCTCTTCTCGTCCCCGGCATAGGCCCCGAACGTGGCAACGCCCCCCGGCGGAAATCGGGTGAACCGAGTCCCTTAACCCAGTTTAACGAAAAACCGCCCGGAGGACCCTCCCGCGCCAAAATTCTTCTGGATTTCGGTAACGCAATATCATAATAATTAACCACGTTTTTTAAAAAATTACCGCTTGCCGGTCAAATGGTTAAAAATCAGGGCTAACAAAAAATCGTGGCCTGGACCCTAGGCCGATAAGAACAAGCAGGGAGGGCTCCATGGGAGGTTATGGGAGCGAACTTGTCGCTTTCGTCGTGACGCTCAGTCTCGGTCTTTATTTTTGCGTCATCTTCGTGCAATTCTCATTGTTGGTCGTCGACGGCTACTTGAAAAAATGGCAGCTCGTCCGCGCCTTGATTCCCGCCCTTTTCAAGAATATCGGCATCGCCTGCGCGATCTTCGGCTTCACTTTCCAGATGATCACCCTGGCCGCGGTCGGCACCCTGATGATCCCGGTCGGTTTGCTGCTGGCCTTGGGCAAGGAAGTCAAGACGCCGCCGATGCTCGAGACCGCGCTCAGGGGGTCGGCGATCCTCAGCCTCGGCTCGCTCAGCGTCTTCTATATGTCCCTTTAGGGGGCCAGTACTAACGAAGCGCCGCCGGTCAGGCGACCCGCGCCGACGTCGCCAGCTTGGCGAGGTGGGCGAGCACCTCATCGAGGTGCAGCACATCGGCGTATTTGTGGTGCATGTCGAACAGGTTGACCTTGTGCGAGAGCGACGACCGGTCGAAGGCGCACTCCTCGACCACGACCGTCGGGAAACCGTTGGAAAAGGCGTCGACCACCGAGGCGCGCACGCAGCCGCTGGTGCTTTCGCCGCAAACGATCAGGCTTTCCACCCCCATCTCCCGCAAGTGGGCAACGAGCGGGGTGCCGAAGAAACAGCTGGCACGCTCCTTGCGGATCACCAAATCGCCCGGCTCGGGGGCGAAATCGGGCCAGATGTCATAGGCGTTTGCCGCCACCTCCCGGCCCCTCCTGCGCTTGGTCGAATAGAACCCCGCCTGGCGCACCTGACGCGTCGTGTAGATGACGGGTATCGCCGCCGCCCGCGCCGCCGCGAACAGCTTCTTGCAGGGCTCGATGGCGTTCCAGGCATTCTCTCCCAAGGCCCCGGGGAACTCCCGGTTGACCTCGCGGACCGGCCGGTTGCCGCCCTCATAGGCGAGATTATAGAGATCGATCGCCAGCAGCGCCGGCTTGTCGCCGACGCCGATGTGGCGATGGTAGGCCTGGTAGATCTCGAGGATTTCCTCATCCACGACATCTTTCCAACAATGGTCCTCGAAATCCCCTGTCATCGCCTCCTCCCTGAACGCGGCCGGTTCGATCCCTGTCCTTGTTTTGCCGCGCCCAGGGCGGGCTGTCAATTCGTTCGAATGGGGATGCGCCGATTAATGGTGGCGGCGGCTGGACCGCTCATGTACTAAAATAGCCAGGAACGACAACCATGGCCGGGGTGTTTGGACGGCCGAACAAGGGGAGAGAGCAGCCTATGAAAGTTGGCATCGTCGGCATTGGCGCCATGGGCGAACCGATGACGGGACATATCCTGAAAAGCGGCAAGTTCGATGTTTACGTCTTCGACATCCACAAACCGGCGGTCAACAGGGTGGTGAAAAAGGGCGCCAAGGCGGCCAGGTCGATCAAGGCGATGGGGCGCATGTGCGACGTCGTCATCGTCATGGTCGCCACCGATTCCCAGGTCAAGCAGGTGGTCGGCGACCTCACCGCCCAAGGCAAGAAGGGCGCGGTGATCGTGATTACCGCCACCAGCCACCCGAACATGGTCCGCGAATGCGCCAAGATCGCCAGGAAGGCCAAGATGAAGGTGATCGACGCCCCGGTCTGCTTCGGCCTCGAAGGGGCGCGGGACGGCACGCTGGCGAGCCTCGTCGGCGGCGCCAAGAAAGATGTCAAGAAGGCCGAACCGGTGATCGCCTGTTACAGCCGCGCCGTCCATCACCTCGGCGAGCTCGGCGCCGGGGAGATCGGCAAGACCATCAACAACATGCTCCACTGGGCCCATTCCATCGCCAATTACGAGGCCATCCTGCTCGGCAAGGTCTATGGGCTCGACGGCCAGAAGCTGCGCGAAACCCTGATCCAGTGCCCGGGCAACAACGGCACGCTGGAGCGTTGGGACGGCACCCGCTTCACCTGGCAGGAAAAGGACATGGACATCGCCCTCGACCTGGCCCAGGCGCGCCAGTTGCCGCTACCGCTGTTCGGCCAGGTCGACCAGATGATCAAGTGGTTCCACGCCGACCACGTCCATGCCCTGCTTTACGAGAAATCGGCGCCCTATATGGGCAGGACCTACACCGGCAGGCCGATCTCGAAGGATTAGGCGCCGGGGAGAAGAAATCCATGATCAAGACCAAGGGGGTCGTCCATTTCACCATCCCGGTGAGCGACCTCGCGCGCAGCGAAAAGTTCTATACCGAACTGCTGGGCTTCAAGTTCGTACGCAAGAACGCCCACATGGTGTTCCTGCAATCGGGCGAGGATTACTTCGTCCTCACCCACAGCGAGAACCCGATCGATCCCAATAAGGGCGACAAGCACGACATTCACACCGCCTTCCTGGTGGAGCCGGAGGAATACGACCGATCGCTGGAATTTCTGGCGCAAAACGGGGTCAAGGTGTTCCTCGAGCAGCACCGCAAGGGCGCCAGCACCTTCACCGGCAGGAGCGCCTATTTCCACGATCCCGACCGCAACGTGATCGAGCTCCTCGATCCGGCGGACGGCTGAGATGAAACAATTCCAGTGGCGGTGAATATTGGCGACCAACCGAGCCAGTTTAAAGGTAGTCTGGGAAATATCAGCAAGGAGGAAACGATGGCCCTACCCGAAGTCGGAAGCACACCACCCGCCTTTACCCTGCCCAATCAGGATGGGAAACATGTCAGCCTGGCGGACTATGGGGGACGGAACGTGCTGATCTGGTTCTTCCCGCGCGCCTTCGGCGGCGGCTGAACCAAGGAAGCCAATGGGTTCCGTGATCGAACCCAAGACTTCACCGATCGGAATACGGTTCTGCTCGGCATCACCTTCAGCCCGGCGGAGGAATTGAAAAGCTGGCGCGACGAGGTCGGTCTCGCCACCGAACTGCTGTGCGACGCCGACCGCTCGGTGGCCATGGCTTATGGCGCGGCGGAAAGCGCGGACCAGGAAAAAGCCACGCGGGTTTCCGTGCTGGTCGGTGCGGACGGCAAGGTGATGAAGAGCTATGCCACGCCCGACGCCGAGGGGCATCCGGCCGAGGCGCTCGCGGACGCGGGTTGATCCCGCTTATAGATAGCGGGCGGCGGGAAGACCGAACCGCTTGCGGATCTCGGCGGCGATCTCGGACGCCGCATCGAGGCGCGGATAGGTCCAGGCCTCGAATGTCTCCCCCAAGGGCCTGGCCATGGAGAGATCGAATAGCTCTCGATGGAGGCCGGCGAAGGCCGGCTTGACGATCGCCGGCGGGGCGAAAATGTAGACCGGCTTGCCCGTCGTGCAGGCCTCCGAACACATCGACATCGAATCGCCGGTGACGATGATGGCGGCGGCAAGCCCAAGAAAACCGTAATAGGGGTTTTCCCTGCCCTGGCCGAAGCGGTGGATATGGGCGGGAACGTCGATGGCGCCGGCCAGGGCCTCGATCGCATCCGTCTCCGTCCTGCGGCTGGTGAGGACCAGAAGCGAGCCTCCCGCTCCACCGGCAAGGACCGAAGCCCTGCCTCCCAATTCCGCCGCCAGGTCGGGACCGAAGAGGCGGCGCCGGGTCGAGCCGCCGAGCAGCAGCGCGATGAACGGTTCCGGAAGTTCGGCGCATTTGCTCCGCCAGCGCGCGGCGCCGGCCGAAAGCTTGGCCACCGTCACCCGGTTTGGCGCCCCGGTGGTCTCGATCAGATTATCCCGCGCCCGGCACCGGTCATGGCGCGGCACGGCGACGAGGTCGAAGGCGCCGATGCCACGGCCCGGATCCATGATCTGGACCAGCTTGGCCGCGTCGGCGCATTTCCGTTTGATCGCGCGGGCCACCGGCGCCAGGCGCCGTCCGGCGGCGATCACGATCTCCGGCCATGGCGGTTCGAGCCCCGCCTTGGCTTCAGGCGTCAAGCCACCCAAGGCGGCAAGGCCCAGCGCGTTGGCCTGGCCGGCAAACCCCGCATAGGTGATTTTCCGGGTCTCGAAAGGCAGTCCCAGGGCCTCGGCGACACCGAGGCTCTGGCTTTCATGGCCGGAAATGTCATCGACCAGCACCCAGATACGCGTTTCCGTCATGGGGTGCGCAACTTCGTCATTGGAGGGGCGTCAGCCGATTTCATGGGATCCCGGGACCGAAAATCTGTCGTCATCGAGCGGTTCGACCTTTAGGGATTAGCATTTTTGACATCCCTGGCGCTAGCTGTTCACGCCAAAGGCGGTCGGTGGCGTGTCTTGGCCTCGGTCGGCGTGGCATCCAAATCGACGATACCACGGAACGCGGGGGCGCCGGCGGGAGAGGCGCGCTGTCGCTCTCCGCCGGCGCCCCCGGTCGCCGGACAAGGGCGCCTCGCCAATGGCTATCCCTGGTCCGAGACCTCCCGGTCGCCGCTCAACGCCGGTAGAGCTGAACGATATCGCGGGACAACGAATCCACCGCGCCCTCATCCAGGGAGCCGAGTATTTCGCCGTAAATCTCGGAATCGCTTGGATTCTTCATCGGCTCGGTCAGGAAGACGTAGACGAATTCCGGCGGCCTGAAGGAGAACTTGCCGCTGGTGCTGACGCCGGCGGCCTCGAGCGCGTTACAGTTGGCGATGGCGATCGGCAGTATCCGTCTGTCGCCCAACAACTGCAGATCGCGGACCTTCGCCGGGAAATAGTTGTAGCCCGGGATCGGCGGCGGCGTGCCCTGGAAGCACTGGGTCTGGCCGTTTTCCACGGTGATCGCCACCGCGGTGCCGCCGGCGTCGTAGATGGTCTGGGCGGGTTCGACGATGCTATCCGGCGTCCGCTCAAGCTCGTAGCGGTAGACCTCGTAACGTGTCGGCGGCCAGCTCGCGTTGCCGGTCAGCGCGGCCCAGTCGACGGGCTTGCAGGTCGGATCGGTGTGTTGATTGCATCCCTGATTGATCCTGAAATAGTCGAGGTAATCCCAGTTGCCGTCGCCGACGCGGTCGTTGCCGGGATAGCTGCAATTGTCGTCGATATGACATTGATCGCGCGGCAGGCCCATGCCCTCGGTGGCGTCGATGGCGGTGTATTCGCATTTGGCGCCGCTGCCCATGGTACTGTTCGGCGCCTCGCCACCCTGGGTGACGTTGGCGGCGGGCATGTACTCGTCCCTATTGCGCCAACGGTGGTTGCCCGAGTCCTTGGCCTGGGGTGTCCAGTAGTCGAAGCGGGCGTTTAGCCCCGTGCGCACCATCTCGAGCGTCACGCCGGTTTTCGTCGTCGTCAGTTCGAGGCTGATGCAGGTGCCGGTCGTCGAGGCCAGGGCGTCCTTGACGGCGCTGCCGCCGCAATTGGCCGCGCCCTCGGTCCCCGAGGGGCACAAAAGACCGAAATTGCCGGGGGACAGGCCGCCGCCCTCGCCCTGTCGGAACAGTTCCATCTGCCGGCCCTCGAGCGCGTTGATATCGACGGGCAATTGCAGATCGGTGTTGCCGGCGTCCTCCGATGGGTTGCACATGAACATCGGCGGGATCTGGCAGACCACCTGGTCGTTGCCGGCGACGGCGGCCGCCGAGGTGCTGGCGGTGGCGGGGCCACCGACGATCCGGACCAGAATGTTGGTGATCGCCCGCGCCCCGACGTGAACGTCGATGAACCGGGCCTCGATGTCGCTGGTGGTGACGTTGGCGGCGGTGATCGGATCGTCGTCGTCGGCCGGCAGGTTTTTGAGGAAGCGGATGCACGGCGCCACCGGCGGATCGGCGCAAGCGGTCGCATCGATCAGGACCTGCTTGGGGCCGCCATCGGTGGCGAAGGTCTGGGAATTACTGACGGCGCCGACGGCGGCGGCGCTGGCCTTCGCCATGGCGCCAGGGAAGCGGTCGAGCTCGCGCGCGCCGGCCAGCGCGGCGGCATCGGCGGCGCCCTGCAGTTCCGTATTCAGCGTCATCAGGCGCCCGAGGTCTATGGTCAGCGCCCCGACACCGAGAAGAACCGGCGACACGATGGCGATATAGATGGCCACCGCGCCGCTGGTGTCCCGGGCCAGCGATTTCAAGACATTCAGTGCCGTCTCGTTCCGCCGGCCGTCACCCTTACTGTCACACATGCTCTTGTCCTCTCGATGCCGGCGCCGGGCCGGCGTCTCTATAGTTTTTATCGAATTCTATATATATTCTACAGATAATTTGGATAAACTTCAACACTTATTGTATTAAGTAATATAGTTAAAAGTAAAACGTCGTATTTACTTCAACTACACTTCAAATTTATATAAAATGCCGGGGATGCGGCGGCGCCGTCCCAGGGGCCGATTTACGGTCATTAAATTGATTCCTATCTGCCAAGAACCACTCTAGAGTCCCGACCGGCCGTCGTGGATGCCTCGTCTCCCCGGAGATTGAACGTGTTGAGACCCCTCGCCCTTGCCCTTTGCCTTCTCGTCTCCCTCGCCCTCGCCGCGCCGCCGGCGGCCAGGGCCGCGGTCAAGGACGAGCTCATCATCGGCATGACCCAGTTCCCCTCGACCTTCCATCCCAACATCGATTCGATGCTGGCCAAGACCTACGTGCTGTCCATGGCGCGCCGGCCGTTCACCATCCATGACAAGGACTGGAAGCTGGTCTGCATGCTCTGCACCAAGCTGCCGACGATCGAGAACGGGCTCGCCGTGCCCGAGGATCTGCCGGACGGCAAGAAGGGTATCGCCGTCACCTACACCATCCGCCCCGACGCGGTCTGGGGCGACGGGACGCCGGTGAGCACCAAGGACGTGTTGTTCACCTACGAGGTCGGACGCCATCCCCAGAGCGGCGTCGCCGCCGGCGAGCTTTACCGGCGCATCCTCAAGATCGACGTCAAGGACGCCAAGACCTTCACCCTGCATTTCGACCGGATCACCTACAATTACAACGACATCAACGGCTTCGACCTGATCCCCGCCCACCTCGACCGGCCGAAGTTCACCGAGCCCGCCGAATACAAGAACCGCACCGTATTCGACACCGACACCACCAATCCGGGACTTTACTTCGGCCCCTACCGCATCACCGAGAAGGTCACGGGATCCTATGTGGTGCTGGAGCGCAATCCGACCTGGTGGGGCAAGAAACCCTATTTCCGCCGCATCGTCATCAAGGTCATCGGCAACACCGCGGCGCTCGAGGCCAATCTCCTCTCGGGCTCCATCGATTACATCGCCGGCGAGCTCGGCCTCTCCCTCGATCAGGCCATCGCCTTCGAGAAACGCCACGGCAAGAAATACAACATCCGCTACAAGCCCGGCCTGATCTACGAGCATCTCGACGTCAATCTCGACAACCCGGTGCTCAAGGACCGGCGCGTGCGCCGGGCGCTGATCTACGCGCTCGACCGCGAGGCCATCAGCCAGCAGCTGTTCGACGGCCGCCAGCCCGTCGCCGCCACCTTCGTCCACCCGCTGGACTGGATCTACACCCCCGACACACCGCGTTACCGCCGCGATCTCAAGAAGGCCCGCGCCCTTCTCGATGCGGCGGGCTGGACCGTCAAGCGCAAGGGCGTGCGCACCAACGACGCCGGCAAGCGCCTCGCCATCGAGTTGATGACGACGGCGGGCAACCGCAGCCGCGAGTTGGTGCAACAGGTATTGCAGAGCCAGTGGCGCGACATCGGCGTCGCCACGCGCATCCGCAACGAACCGGCCCGGGTCTATTTCGGCGAGACCGTGACCAAGCGCAAATTCACCGGCCTCGCCATGTTCGCCTGGTTGAGCGCGCCGGAAAACGTGCCGCGCTCGATCCTCCATTCCAAGGAAATCCCCACCGCCGCCAACAACTATTCGGGCCAGAACTACATGGGCTACGTCAATCCCGAGGTCGATGAGCTTTTGGAGGCCATCGAGGTCGAGCTCGACCGCGACAAGCGCCGCGTGCTGTGGCACCGGTTGCAGCGCATCTACGCCTCGGAGCTTCCCGTCATCCCGCTGTTCTTCCGCGCCGACGCCTACATCATGCCGAAATGGCTCAAGGGCATCGAGCCCACCGGCCATCAGTACCCCACCTCCACCTGGGTGGAAAACTGGCGCGCCGAGCGTTAATGGCCACGGCAAACGGTCAAAGCCTGCTCGAGGTCAGGGGCCTCGAAGTCACCTTCGAGACCTCGGGCGGGACGCTTCGCGCCGTCGATGGCGTGTCTTACGATATCGCGCCTGGCCGCACCCTTGGCGTCGTCGGCGAAAGCGGCGGCGGCAAGTCGATGACGGCGTTGGCGATCCTGCGCCTGGTGCCCGAGCAAGGCAGAATTACCGCCGGCCGGGTCGCGCTCGACGGGGTCGATTTGACCGGCCTCTCCGAAGCCGGCATGGAGGCGGTGCGCGGTGACCGCATCGCCATGATCTTCCAGGAACCGATGACGTCGCTCAATCCCGTGCTCACCATCGGCGAACAGATCGCCGAGGTCTACCTGATCCACCGCAAGGCGACCCGCAAGGAGGCGCTGGGGGAAGCGGTGGAGCTTCTCGCCAAGGTCCGCATTCCCGACCCGGCGGCGCGGGCGATGGATTATCCCCATCGGCTGAGCGGCGGCATGCGCCAGCGGGCGATGATCGCCATGGCGCTGGCGTGCCGGCCCGCCCTGCTCATCGCCGATGAACCGACCACCGCGCTCGACGTCACCATCCAGGCCCAGATCCTCGAATTGATGCTGGAGATCCAGGACGAGATGGGCATGGCGATCCAGTTCATCAGCCACAATCTCGGCGTCATTTCCGAGGTCGCCGACGAGGTGGCGGTGATGTATGCCGGGCGCATCGTCGAGCGCGCAAGTACGCGCGCGATCTTCGACCAACCGCTCCATCCCTACACCAAGGGCCTGATCGAGACGGTGCCGGTCATCGGCAAACGCCAACGCCGCCTTCCCGCCATCCCCGGCGCCGTGCCGGACCTCATGCACCTGCCCAGCGGTTGCCGGTTCTCCGACCGCTGTGCGCTGGCCGATAAGGCCTGCCGCGAGGCCGAGCCCGAACTCACCGATTGGGGCGGCGGTCATTTCGCCGCCTGCTTCAAGGCCGGCCAATGACGATGCCGGGCGCAGACCCGACGGGCAGGCCCGATGCCCCCCTTCTCGAGGTCGAGGGGCTGGTCAAGCACTTCGCGATCAAGGGCCCGATGCTGTTCTCGGGCGGGCGCGGGCGGGTCCATGCCGTCAACGGCGTCAGCTTCACCCTCGATCGCGGCGAGACCCTGGCGCTGGTCGGTGAAAGCGGCTGCGGCAAGACCACCTGCGCGCGCACCGTGGCCCAGCTTTACCGGCCCGACGCCGGCACCGTCCGCTTCAAGGGCCAGGACCTCGGCGGTCTTTCCCGGCGCCGGCTGAAAGCGGTGCGGCGCTCGATCGCGATGGTGTTCCAGGACCCTTTCGGATCGCTCAACCCGCGCCTGCCGGTCGGCGCCATCGTCGCCGAGCCCTTGAAGATCCACCGCCAGGGAAGGCGCGCCGAACGCCAGGCGCGGATGGTGGAGGTGCTCGAGGCCGTCGGCCTCAAGGCCGGCGACGGGGAACGCTACCCCCATGAGTTTTCCGGCGGCCAGCGCCAGCGCATCGCCATCGCCCGGGCGCTGGTGGCGGGGCCCGACCTCATCATCGCCGATGAGCCCCTCTCCGCCCTCGATGTCTCGATCCAGAGCCAGATCCTCAACCTCTTGATGGACCTGCGGGACACCCACGGCTTGACCTATCTGTTCATCACCCATGATTTGGCGGTGGTCGATCACATCGCCGATAGGATCGCGGTGATGTATCTCGGTTATATCGTCGAGTATGGCCGGCGCGACGATGTCCTCACCCGGCCGAGCCACCCCTATACCCAGGCGCTGATCGCCGCGGTGCCGGCGCCGGGCGGCGGCAAGCGCCTCAGGCGCGCCGGCCCGAGGACCGCCGAGGGCGACGTGCCGAGCCCCATCGACTTGCCCGGCGGCTGCCCGTTCCACACCCGCTGCCCCAAGGCCGAGGCCATTTGCCGCCGACAGAACCCGGCCCTCGAGCCGACACCGGCGAGCGCCGCGCCCGCCGGAACCGATGCCCACCTCTCGGCCTGTCACTTCAAGGATTGACCCGCGATGAGCCGTTTCGTCCTCGTCCGCCTGATGGAATCGATGATCGTGCTGTTGATCATGTCGTTCGTGATCTACGCCCTGGTCGGGCTGATGCCGGGCGATCCCATCGATCTGATGATCAATTCGGACCCCAAGCTGACGCCGGCCGACGCCGCCAGGCTGCGTGAGTTCTACGGCATCGACAAACCGCTCACCGAGCGCTACCTCGCCTGGCTCATCGCCGTGCTGGGGGGGGATTTCGGCAACTCGCGTCTCCATGCCCGCCCGGTGCTCGACGTCATGGGGCCGTTCCTGGTGAATTCCGTCAACCTCATGGTGCTGAGCTTCGTGCTCTCTCTCGCCATCGCCCTTCCCGCCGGCATCTACGCCGCGCTCAATCCCCATTCCCGGACCGATCACGCGATCAACCTCCTGTGCTTCGCCGGCATCTCGATCCCGGTGTTCTGGCTCGCCCTGATGCTGATCATCACCTTCTCGGTCATCCTCGGCGTCCTCCCGGCAAGCGGCGTCGCCACCGTCGGCGGGGGCGGCTTCCTCGACCGGGCGATGCATCTCATCTTGCCGACGGTGACGCTGACCGTGTTCAGCGTCGGTCATTACACCCGCTTCGTGCGCGCCTCGATGATGGAGACGTTGCGCCAGGACTTCATCCGCACCGCCCGGGCCAAGGGCGCCGGCAGGACGCGGGTGGTGCTCCGCCACGCGCTGCGCAACGCCCTGATCCCGGTGGTGACGATCATCGCGCTCAGCTTCGGGACGCTCTTCTCCGGCGCCCTGATCACCGAGACCATGTTCGCCTATCCCGGCATGGGCAAGATGATCTACGACTCGATCATGGGGAGCGACTACAACCTGGCGCTGATCGGGCTGTTGTTCGCGACCTTGCTCACCCTGCTCGCCAATATCGGCGCCGACATCGCTTACGCCTGGCTCGATCCGCGCATTTCCTACAAGCAAGGGGGGGCGTCGTCGTGACGGCGCGGCCGGCGGGCGGCACCGCGAAAGACGGCGGCCGGCAGGGGCGGGCGGCGCGCTCGCTCTGGGGGTTGTTGTGGCGCCGCTTCCTCGATCACCATCTGGCGGTGGCCAGCGGGGTCTTGCTCATCGTCCTTGCCGCCTTGGCCATGGCGGCGCCCTTGATCGAGGCGGCGAGCGGCATCGACGCCAAGACGGTCGATCTGTTCAACCGCTTCCAGGGCCCCTCGCTCGGCCATCCGCTCGGCACCGACGAGTTGGGGCGCGATCTCTTCCTGCGCCTGCTCTATGGCGGCCAGGTGTCGCTCTTCGTCGGCTTCGTCGCCGCCCTGGTCTCCGCCGTCATCGGCACCGTCATCGGGCTCTGGGCGGGCTATTACGGCGGCCGGCTGGACGCCGTGCTGATGCGCCTGACCGACGGCGTGATCTCGCTGCCGCTGCTGCCGCTCCTGATCGTGCTGGCGGCGGTCGACCTCAACAAGCTCGGCCTGCCGGCGGCGCTGATCGAGGACGAGAACATCAGCCTCTACCGCATCATCGTGATCATCGCCCTGGTCGGCTGGACCACCGTGGCGCGGCTGGTGCGCGGCGCGGCGCTGACGGTGCGCGAGCGTGAATTCGTCCTCGCCGCCACCGCCCAGGGCGCCAGCGGCTTCAGGATCATGTTCGTGCACATCCTGCCCAACGTGGTCTCGCCGATCATCGTCGCCACCACGCTTTCGGTCGGCAGCGTCATCCTCTTGGAATCGATCCTCAGCTTCCTCGGCCTCGGCATCCAGCCGCCGATCCCGAGCTGGGGCAACATGCTGACCAACGCCCAGGAATTGATCTGGACGGCGCCGGAGCTGGCCTTCTATCCCGGCATGGGGATCTTCATCACCGTCATCGCCTTCAACTTCCTCGGCGACGGCCTGCAGGACGCCCTCGACCCCCGCGCGACCGGCCGCTAGGGGCCGAGGGGGATGGCAGCGCTCCCCTTACTTATCGGAGAAGATTTCCCCTAGCCCTTTATAAGAGCCACGGACCCTTTTGCAGGCACGTGGAGGGCTGTTTCCCCGTCCGGCGCGGCGAAGATCCTCCCCACTTGCCGAACGGGCGTCTTCTCGCACCCGATTGCACCTTGACGTGGTTTCGGATGCACCGAGCGGCTGATCCCAAGCCGCGAGACCAGGGTGTTTAGCCCCGCTTCCGATCTATACCCGATAGTACTATCGTTGTCGGTGCTTGGGAGAACCCATCTGGGAAATCCCGGCTGACTGGCAATATCACCGCGACAACGAAATCGTCATGCCTTAAGGCGCTCCCCTGCTAAAGGAATAAGCTCGCGCCGATCACTGTCCCCCGAAGTCAGTGACCCACGGGGGTGTGGGCTTGGTGGCGAGGGAAAGACCAGAATCCCTCGGAGCCTCGCTGAGCGGTAATATCCGAGTATATCATGCTTGCGATTCTCTAGGTTGCCATGCAAGCAGAACGTTTAGCATATCTTTGTAACCTAAAGCCATGAGATCGCGCGCCTTACGTTGCGAAAAATTCATTGTTCCGGTAATGAAATTGCCCAGGCAACGACTTGGAATAACTGGCACCAGCTCCAGCCCCCAAAACCAGTCTCTCAGTGGCCCTTCCCAAGTTTGACCTCGTCGCTGTGCGATGACTTCCAGCCTTGAACTCTCCCACAACTTTAAAGCGATATCGCGATCCCAGACAATCTCGTCATCGTTGAATTTGACACCGTAATTAGCCTTTTTTCGTCTTTCCAGCATCAAATTATATCTATCGTCTAGATAGATTACAATGACGCGTGTTGGCTGTATTGGGTAGACACCAAGAATGGGCGTGTTGTCCTCAACCCCACCATCAACATAATCATGACCGTGAATCTTTCTCATCGGAAATATTTCTGGTAGAGCAGCCGTCTGAACCAGCAATTGAATCGCTTCGTCTTCGTTCGTTATCTTCGCAAAAGTGAGGTAATGCGCATGTGTTGACTCATACGCATTGGGTGGAACGGTCGCCAGTGAAATGATGACTTCTGGATCGCCCTTCAACAATTTTTTGTCATATACTTTTCGAACGGTTTTCCGCAAAGGCGCATTACTCGTTATGCCAATTCGACGACTAGCCCACCGGCAGAGCATGGGGATAAGGACAAGGGTTAGCGGCCCAAAAGCAGCCAGTGAAAAATTCGACTTATCTATACCAAAAACTGAAAACAAGTAACCAAACCCAAGGGCAAAAAAAACCAGCGCGACTACTCCCATGATAACCGGCACGTAGAATGAAAGAAAGTTTTTGATAAACTGGACAACCCAGTCCCATGGTCGTTCCATTTCAATTTCCAGGTTGCCCATGTGCTGATTCGGTTTGGGGAAACGTTGCAGCGCAAGTATATTGACTGGAAAATATAACAGCACCTTCACAAGCGTCCAAAGATTGCCCTTTAAAATCCGGGAAACTCTAAGGTCCGACCAAACTCTAAGCACGACATTCCTATCACTTTCCAGATGAAGTCGTTTGAAAAGAGCAGCATTGAGACCACCAACGGATGTCCCTGCTATTGCCTTGAATTTCCTCAACCCACAATCCCACAGTGCCAGCATGCAGCCAGCCTCGTAGGCACCCTTGCCTCCACCTCCCGACAGGATCAGTGCAGTGGACGGGGCCGGTTTAGTCTCCGTGACTCCGAATTCGCTCAGATGATTTTGCGCTCGGTCTCTAAGGGCGATCAGGTTCTTTTGGTTGGTGGGGTCGAAAAGATCAGAACCCATCGATTCTCTCGCTGCTGACCGGGATTTCCCAGTTAATCCGGGATTCCCCAGATGGCTCCTCGGTGGCCGCGATCATAACGCAGTCGCGATAGCCCCCGTTTTTGTCTTTGCTCAGCCTAACCGTTGAAGTAGCGCTGCCTTCAACCCCTAACGGAGCAGCGGTCAGCGAGAGAGTGAGCATTACCACCCCTCCCCGATCTCAACTAACATACGGGAAGGTAGTATGTTAACACGAGTTCTGACAGAGTTGCAATGGCTTTAGCGCTACAACCAATGTCAAAGGCGCTATCGAAGTTCCCTGAACGACTTATTAAGGGACGCCTTCTCTCTACCTAAGCCGGTAGGCGCCGGGCCGGGGCGAGGTCGGCAAGTCGCGCCTCGATCGCGGCGCCATCGGCAAGCGCCGCCTGGGCGCCCTCGGCGAGGCAGGCGAGCCCGGCGCCGACGCTGGCCCGGTGAAGCGATTCCTCGAACCCGCGCGCGGAATCGAGGGACGCCGCCAACACGCCGACGAAGGCATCGCCGGCGCCGGTGGTATCGACCGGCGTGATCCGAAGGGCATCGACCGACCACGCGCCCTCGGGCCCGAAGGCGCGCGCCCCTTCACCGCCAAGGGTGACGGCGCAAATCACGCCGAAGGTCTCGGCCAGGCTCATGGCCGCCGCCTCCGGGCCCGCCGTCGCCTCGCCGCCGATCCCCTGGCCCCCGATCCCCTGGCAAAGCGCTTCCGCCTCGATCCCGTTGACCACCAGGATATCGACGCTTCGCATCACCGCCTCGGGCACGGGTCCGGCGGGCGCCGCGTTGAGGATGATCCGGGCGCCTGACCCCCTCGCCCGCGCCGTCAGCGCGGCGATCTCCTCGATCGGCACTTCGAGTTGCAGCACAAGGGTGGTTCCGGGCCCCAACACGGCGTCCGGGACCTGATCGGCGCGGGCCCGCAAATTGGCGCCGCTGGCGACGATGATCTGGTTCTCGCCATCCTTATCGACACCGATGGCGGCGCAGGCGGTGGGGACGCCGGCGCGAAGGACGCCGGCGGTATCGACCCCGGCGTCGGCCAGCGCCTGGACCGCGAGATCGCCGAACCCATCGGCGCCTACCTGGCCGAACATCGCCACCTCGGCGCCGGCGCGCGCCGCGGCGGCGGCCTGATTGGCCCCCTTGCCGCCGGGCGCCACCCGGTAGCTTGGGCACAGCACCGTCTCCCCGGCGCCTGGCAGGGAATCCACGAACATGATCAAATCGGCGTTGATCGAGCCGAAGACGACGATCATGCCGGCGCCGTTCCGCCCTGCATTTCCATGGGCACTTCCATGGGCACTTCCAGGACCGCCAGGCTTCAGCGCGAAATCAGCACCGGGAGGGTCATCTCCGCCAGGATGCGGCGGGTGACGCCGCCGAGAATCATCGAGCGCCAACGCGAACGTCCGAAGGCGCCCATCACCAGGAGGTCGGCGCCGAATTCCGCCGCCCTGGACAGCAGCATCTCGCCGACGCTCAACTCTTCCTTGGTGACCTGGGCGACCTCGGCGTCGATGCCGTGCCGGGCGAGATGACGGGCGATATCGTCTCCCGGAACTTCGCCGCCGGCGGAAATGCCGCCCCTGGGATTGACCGAAAGGATCAGGATCTTTTCCGCCTTTTTCAGGAACACCAGGGAGTCGTTCACCGCCCGCGCGCCTCCCCGGTTGGCCTTCCAGGCGACGATCACGCGCTTGCCGATGGCCGGGAACTCGCCGCCATGGGGAACGATGAGCACCGGCCGGCCGACATCGAGCACGGTGTGTTCCGGCATCTCCGGCGCCGTGCCGGGATCGAGCCGCTCGACGTTCCTCTGGCCGAGGATGGCGAGATCGGCATAGCGCGCGTTGAGCGCCACGGTTTCCGACACATTGCCCTCGACCGAGCGCCACTCCGCGTCCAGGCCGGCGCCCCCGATCCGTTCCTTGAACATCTGCTCGGCTTCCTTGGACGCCTCGCGCATATAGCGGTCGTGGGCCTCGATCAACTCGGGCCCGAGATCGGCCTCGGCATATTGATGGATGGGCGCCAGACCGATGACGTAAAGCCCGGCCAGGTGGGCGTCGTTCTCCCGCGCCAGATCGATGGCGACATCGAGTCTCGCGGGACAACTCGGCGAATTGTCGATGTGAACGAGGATATCTTTCAGCGCCATGGCTTATCCTCCTCGTTGTTTCGGCGCCCCCGGCGCGCCTCTCCCGAAGTCTTGCCGCAACCCCGAAACCACGCACAGCCCCCGTGACCGGGACCACCAGGGGCGAAAGCCGTGGGCGGCACATCGAAACATAACCATAAGCCGCGCCCGAACGCTACCCTCTCAAAACGGTATACGAACTTGACTGGCGGGCGCGAAAACCCTCGGCCGCCGACGGAGCCCCTTGGCGCGCCGGCGTTTTTGCGCTAGCAAGTACTTACTTTCATTGAAGGATGACAATGGCTAGGAAGATCCATCCGGTGGTGCTGGCGGGCGGCAGCGGCACCCGCTTGTGGCCGCTGTCGAGGACGCTGATGCCCAAGCAGTTCCTGCCGCTGGCGACGGACGCGACCCTTTTTCAAGACACCATCGGCCGCGTCGCCGACCCAGCCAGGTTCGAACCGCCGGTGATCCTCTGTAATGACGAACACCGCTTCATCGCCGCCGAGCAATTGCGGGCCAAGGACCTCCGCGCCGGGGCCATCGTGGCGGAAAAGACCGGGCGCAACACGGCGCCGGCGGCCGCCGTCGCCGCCCTGATGATCGCCACCTCGGACCCGGACGCCGTTCTCCTGGTGCTGCCGGCGGATCACGCCATCGCCAGGCCCGAGAAATTCATCGCCGCCGTCGATATCGCCCTTGGCGCCGCCGAGGCCGGCAGGCTGGTGACCTTCGGCGTCACGCCGGCGAGACCGGAAACCGGCTACGGCTATATCCGCCGGGGCGAAGCGATCGAGGGACTGCCCGGGTGCTTCGCGCTCGCCCGCTTCGTCGAAAAGCCCGACGCCGAAACCGCCAGGGCTTATGTCGACGATGGGGGATATGACTGGAACAGCGGCATATTCCTGTTCAAGGCCAGCCGTTACCTGGAAGAACTCGACCGCTTGCGGCCGGCGATCGTCGCCGCCTGCCGGGCCGCGATCGAGGGCGGAGCCCCGCCGACGAAGACAAACGGGCAGGGACCGGATTTCATCGCCCTCGACCCCGAGGCGTTCGCCGCCGCCCCGGCCATCTCCATCGACAATGCGGTGATGGAACACACATCCTCGGGCGCCGTGGTGCCGGTGGATATGGGCTGGAGCGACCTCGGCTCCTTCCAGGCGCTGTGGGAGAGCGGATCGAAAGACGGCGCCGGCAACGTGGTGATAGGCGATGCCATGACCGCCGATGTCACCAAATCTTTAGTCGTCAGCCAAGGGCCGCTGGTTTGCGTCATCGGGCTTGACGACGTCGTCATCGTCGCCACCGAGGACGCCGTGCTGGTGGCTTCGAAGTCGGGCGATGTCAAGTCCATGGTCGAACGGCTGATCGCCGAGGGCCGGGGAGAGCCTCTGTCCCATCCCAAGGTGCACCGGCCATGGGGCACCTACCACGTCATCGACCAGGGCGAAGGTTTCCAGGTCAAGCGCATCACCGTCAATCCGGGCGCCAAGTTGTCACTGCAAAGCCACCAACACCGGGCCGAGCACTGGGTGGTGGTCAGCGGCCGGGCCCTGGTCACCCTTGGCAGGGAGACGATGACGCTGGAGGAAAACGAAACCGTCGATATCGCGATCGGCGTTCTCCACCGTCTCGAGAACCCCGGAGCGGAGCCCTTGCACCTGATCGAGATCCAGTCGGGAAGCTATCTCGGCGAGGACGACATCGTGCGCTATGACGACAGCTACGGCCGCGAATGACAGGACCCGCCGGCGAACAGTGCGCCTGGAAGGAGCTAACCCATACCTCGAAGCCACCCATTTTTGGCTTTGATTAACCCTTCCTTAAGCATAGATTAAACATGATCCAAGCGGGAAAAACCGCCGGTGGCCCGGGGATCGCGGCCGATCCACCGAAGAAGGGGCATGATGGATTACGATAGCATTTTCGCCGAGGCGATCGGGCGGCTGAAGGCCGAAGGACGCTACCGCGTCTTCGCCGATCTCGAGCGCCGGGCCGGCGACTTCCCCCACGCCGTCAAGCACGACGGCGAAGGCGCCGGCGAGGTCGTGGTTTGGTGTTCCAACGACTATCTCGGCATGGGCCAGAACCCCCTGGTGACCGAGGCGATGAAGCGGGCGATCGACAAGTGCGGCGCCGGCGCCGGGGGAACCCGCAACATATCGGGCACCAACCACAATCACGTGCTTCTGGAACGCGAGATGGCCCAGCTTCACGGCAAGGAAGCGGCGCTTCTTTTCACCTCGGGCTACATCTCCAACGATGCGACGCTGAGCACGGTGGCGAAGGTACTGCCGGGTTGCGTGATCTATTCCGATTCCCTGAACCATGCGTCGATGATCCAGGGCATCCGCCATTCCGGCGCCGCCAAGAAAATCTTCCGCCACAACGACCCGGAGCACCTCGACGGGCTGTTGGGCGAGGACGACCCCGGATGTCCCAAGCTCATCGCCTTTGAATCGGTCTATTCCATGGACGGCGACATCGCGCCGATCGCCGAGATTTGCGACATCGCCGAACGGCACGGCGCCATGACCTATCTCGACGAGGTTCATGCGGTCGGCATGTACGGCCCACGCGGCGGCGGCATCGCCGAGCAAGAAGGGATCATGGACCGGCTGAGCATCATCGAAGGCACCTTCGCCAAGGCATACGGCGTGATGGGCGGGTACATCGCGGCGTCGGCGGCGCTGGTCGACGTGGTACGCAGCTACGCGCCGGGCTTCATCTTCACCACCGCCCTGCCGCCGGCGGTCACCGCCGGCGCGCTGGCGAGCGTGCGCTACCTCAAGACCAGCAATGCCGAGCGCCAACGCCATCAGGAACGGGCGGCGACGTTGAAGCGCCGGCTCGGCGACGCCGGCCTGCCGGTGATGCCGTCGGAGTGTCATATCGTGCCGATCCTCGTCGGCGATGCCCGGCAGTGCAAGGTGGCGAGCGATATACTCCTGGCGCGGCACCAGATTTACATCCAGCCGATCAACTACCCGACGGTGCCAAGGGGTACCGAACGGCTGCGCATCACCCCGACGCCGCTGCATTCCGACGCCATGATGGAGCAGTTGGTATCGGCGCTGCTCGACGTCTGGGCGGAGCTGCGGATAAAGTTCGCGGCATAGCGGTCCATACGGTTTGGTAACGGCTGACATTCGCCGATGATCTGAATGTCGGGGGTAGTGAATTCGGCGGAGGCGTCCGATGTATCCCGATAACTCTTTGATGCCCAAGGAAGCGCTGCGCCTGACGGCGCTCGGCGTGCTCGCCGGCGGACCGATGCCCTATGGCGAGCTGGCGGCCGAGGTGCGCGACTTCACCAGCCACATCATGGGCCCGTCGCTGGATGTCATGGGCACGTCGCTCGAGCTGTTGCGCTACGAGGGGCTGATCGAGGGCGAAGGCGACGCCGGCGGGGCCAACGACGTTATCTTGCGGATAACCGAGGCCGGGCTCAAGGAGTTCCGCAACCTGCTGCTGTCGGCCGTGCGCACCCCGTTCAACGACCTCAACAAGCTGGTGGTGGCGCTCAAGATGCGCTTCCTGCACCTGCTCGACGCCCCTGCCCGGCGCGAGCAAGGCGACATGCTGGTCGAGGCCTGTCGGTCCGAACATGCCAGGCTGATGAGCTTGCGCCGCAAGCACGCCGATGCCGGCGGCCACCTGATCGAATGGCTCGATTACGACATCGGCCAGGTCGAGGACAAGCTCGGCTGGTTCCGCCGCCTCCGCGAACGGCTGTAGGGACCCGAACGCCCGCCCCGCAACACCCGCCCCCGGACCGGGTAGTGTCTCATTTTGAAATCCGATGCGCCGAAAGCGCCGTGCGGACTCGAATGTCGGCTTAGCGGATGAAAGCGGTCGTCGTTCCAGTACGGTGATTGAGTCCGGGTAGTGCCAGGAGCCGAAGTCGGTATCGCCTATTATCCGTGTCTTGCCATCACAGCATGAGCGAAAACGACGGGCTGGTTGGGCGTCCCGTCGATTTGCATGGCATGGTCTTCGTAGGTGTCTATGCCCGGCGGCAGCACCACCCCTTTTTGTGCAGACCGGGTGAATATGTGACGACACTTTCCTTGGCTTCGATCGAACCAGTTTGGATCATCGAACGTGCCGGCACACAATCCAAGGATATCGGGAAACCTTTCGAGATCCAGGAATAGCGTCGTACCGCATGTGCCGCAGAAATTCAGGGTAACACGCTTGTTGCTTCCATCCGATTGATGATCGTAAGTTCGCGGCTTCTTTCCTGAAAACGCTACATCAACTTTTCGGAAGATCGGTTCAACAAGAAAAGCCGTTCCCGTAAAACGCTGACAAAATGTGCAGTGACAAATGGTGACACGCTGAGGCTCGGCAGTGGTCTTGTAGCGAATGGAGCCACACAAGCATCCACCTTCGTGAACTGTTTCCATGTGAAGCAACCCTTCGAAATAGTCGCTCTATCTCAGATCGCCACCCAAATCCCCTTGCAGCTGACCATAGCCGTGATCCAATAATCTGTCGATCTTTCCGAATTCCTCCGTGGCGAGGACTCGGCCCCAGAGCTCCGGCAGGCCTGTATCTAGGAACTGCGTCCACTTCTGTTCCGGGTCAGGAGCAGAAGTGCCGATGACCCTGCGCCAATGTCCGCCGTTGGACCTAAAGCGGACATGATCCGCTAAAAAGCGGACGTTCGGGGCGTTGGTTCGACAAGCCTTCGAACTGAGACACTACCCCGGAACGCGCCGGCTTTTTCATTGGACCGCCCTGGCCCTTCGCCCGTAACATGCCGGCACGGTTGAACCTGGTTTCCCACAATGCCGGCGCCAAGGCTGTCGATGAGCCCCATCTTCCCGAAATTCCTCCTCCCGGCGGCGGTGTTTTGCGCCCTCGCCTCGGCGCCGGCGCGGGCGGCGCCGGTCGATGTCGAACTGGTGCTCGCCGTCGATGCGTCCGGCAGCGTCGATGGAGAGGAATACATCCTCCAGCGGGCGGGCTACGCCAAGGCCTTCAGCCACCCCCGGGTGATCGCCGCCATCCGCAGCGGGGTGCACCGCGCCATCGCCGTGACCTATGTCGAGTGGACCGGGCCCGGC
>JADFJG010000150.1 GCA_022566265.1 Pseudomonadota bacterium
ACGCAAAGCTCGTCGCCGTCCTCAAGGGCCGCCGTCGGCGCTTCCCAATAGGGCATGGTAAATAGCTTACCCTTCTGGCGCGGGCGGAAGGGGGCGGCGCCGGCGGCCTGGTAATCGGGCCGGGTGCGGTCGTCGACCTTCAGATAGAGTACGTCATCGGCGATGAGGGCGAACATGACGCCGTCGAGATAGATGCCGAAACCGCCGAACATCCTTCGCGCCGTGACCGGCCCCAGCGGCGCCAAGAGATCCAGCACATGGTCGCGGAACCCGGGCTTCGAGGCCATGGCGCGGGCTCTAAAGATCGGTGGTGAAATCGACCATCGCCGATACCGCCTCGGCGAGGTTGGCGGCCTCGGTCACGCCCGAGGATTTGCGCGGCTTGAACGAATGATCGCCGTCGGCGAGCCAATGGATGCGCACATTGGGCGGCAGGGCGTAGTTCCGGATCTCGGCCGGCCGGCCGAAGGGGTCACGGGTTCCTTGAAGGATGAGGGTGGGCATGCGCATGTCGAGAAGGTGCCCGACGCGAAGCGCCTCCGGCTTGTCCGGCGGATGGAACGGGTAACCGAGGCAGATCAGGCCGCGCACCTGGGCCTGCTCGGCAACCAGGCTCGCCACCCGGCCGCCCAACGACTTGCCGCCGATGACGAGATCGTCCGCGCCCAGCGCCGCGATCGCCTCCAGCCAGCTGTCGCGCAATACATCGATGCGGTCGGGCGGGCGCGACTTGCCGTCCTTGCGCCCCTCCGCCATGTAAGGGAACTCGAACCGCGCCGCCCTCAGACCGGCCGCCGCCAGGCCCTCGGCGATGGTGTTCATGAAGGGGCTGTCCATGGCCCCGCCGGAGCCATGCGCGAGGGCGACGGTGAGCGGCGCTCCATCGGGTCCATCGAGGAGGAACTTCACGGACATCGCCGGGCGCCTCGGCGGTGGACGGGGTGCGATTCGTGGCCTCGCGGCAAGGGAGGACGATGGCGGTGATATTGGCTGGGCAAGACCGGGGATCACTTCTTGCGGCCGGGCATCACTTCTTGCGGCCGGGCATCACTTCTTGCGGAAGGCATCCAGCGAGACGATCTTCTCCTTCCCCGCGTCCTCCTCTGTCTCGGGTTCCTCTTCCTCCACGCGCCCGGCAACCTTCGCCGCCGCCGGTTTGCCGAGCGCCTTCGAGCGGTCGTTCCTGGCGCTGGAGGAAACACTTCCGGGTCCGGCATTCCCCACGCCGGCCGGCGCCAAAAGGGTTGGCGTCCTCGGTTCGTCCTCGGATTTCCCGCCCTCGGCGCGCTGGAACTGCAGGCCGAACTTGACCGAAGGATCGACGAAGGCGGTCAGCGCCGCATAGGGAACCGTCAGGCGCTCCTGAACGTCGTTGAAGCTCAGCGTCACCTCGAAAGCGTCGTCGCCGGCCTCGAGCCCCCAGAAATGGTGCTGGAGCACGATGGTCATCTCGTCGGGAAATTCCGTTTCCAGATAAGCCGGGATGCGGACGCCGGGATGGCCGGTCTTGAAGGTGAGGAAGAAGTGGTGGTTGCCGCCGAGACCGGCCTCGGCGGTCTGCGACAGGGCCTGGCGGACGACGTCCCTAAGCGCCGCCTCGACCATCTTGTCGTACTGCAACGTGTCCTTTTCCATGCCTGCCGCCAGGGATCCGGGTAAAAAACGGTGGGGGGCTTCTGTTGCCCGGCGCCCCCCGGGCCGCGCTTACTTAGAGACTAAGCAGCGAGTGCGACTTTGTTGTCGTTCGCACTTCTAGGGTGACCCGATAACGGTGGTATCATGCCGGGCAAAAATCATGTCTTTACCACGCGCGTCGATCCTGTTTCGCCCCCATGAGAAACCCCAAATCGGATCCGGCCGGCCGCCGGGTCGGGGATGATGGTGGAGGCGCCGGGTACTGCCCCCGGGTCCGCAACGCTTATGCCACATGACGTTTATCGCCATAGTCGGTTTCCCGACGGTCTAGATATAATCCTTGCGCGCCTTCATTGGAAGGGCCACCGGCACGCATATGCCCTGGCGGAGCCGGAAAGCGGCGGCAAGGGCCGGGTCCGGCCGCGGCGGCCGGGTTTTTTCTTGGCCCCGGCGGCGCGGACCTCTAGATTGCAACACCGATCCGTTACGGAAGCACCCATGCCCCTCACCCCGGAACAGCTTGAAGAGATCGAGGCGCAGCGCGCCGCCAGCGCCCGGACCCGGCGCCCGACGGTGCCCGAGCTCGAGGAAATCCTTTACCGGCCGTTGGCGGTGCTGGACCACGGCTTCGTCCGCGTCGTCGATTACATGGGCGACGACGGGGCGATCGTGCAGGCGGCGCGGGTCTCCTACGGCAAG
Source organism: Pseudomonadota bacterium (assembly GCA_022566265.1). Taxonomy (GTDB): domain Bacteria; phylum Pseudomonadota; class Alphaproteobacteria; order SMXQ01; family SMXQ01; genus JACZQV01. The sequence goes on from JADFJG010000150.1 coordinate 2,335, forward strand.
GGCACCAAGCGGGTGAGCGAGGACCGGGGGCTGATCAACTACCTCATGCGCCACCGCCACACGACGCCGTTCGAGATGTGCGAGATCAAGTACCACGTCAAGCTGCCGATCTTCGTCGCCCGCCAGTGGATTCGCCACCGCACCGCCAACGTCAACGAATATTCGGCGCGCTATTCGATCCTCGATAACGAGTTCTACATCCCCGCGCCCGAGCATCTCGGCGCCCAGTCATCGTCCAACCGCCAGGGCCGCGGCGACGCGCTTACCGGCGAGGAGGCCCGGCGCGTGCTTCATCTGCTTCGCGAGGACGCGGAGAAGGTCTATGGCGATTATGTCGAGATGATGAACGAGGACGACGAGGGAGCGCCCATCGATCCGGAGCGCCAGGGGCTGGCGCGCGAATTGGCGCGGATGAACCTGACGCTGAACTTCTATACCCAGTGGTACTGGAAGATCGACCTGCTCAACCTTTTTCATTTCCTGTCGCTCCGCGCCGACGATCATGCCCAGTACGAGATCAGGGTCTATGCCGAGGTCATGATAGAGACGGTCAAGCGCTGGGTGCCTCTGGCCGCCGACGCGTTTGCCCAATACCGCATGGGCGGCGCCAACCTCTCGGCCACGGGGCTCGAGGTGGTGAGGCGCCTGATCGGCGGCGAGGACGTCGGCCAGGAGGAAAGCGGGCTTTCCAAGCGCGAATGGCGCGAGTTGATGGAAACCCTGGGGCGCCAGGAGTAGGGAGCCGGGCCTTGCCGGCGCCGGAGCCCTTGGTTACTGGATGACGATGCGCGGCGGCGCCTTGCCGGCGCCGGTCTTCCTGGCCGCGAGCAAATCCCACACCTTGTCGGCGATGGCGCGGAAACGCTTGGCGTTGTCGCTTTCGGGATCGGAGACGACGATCGGCCGGCCGCCGTCGGAGGTTTCGCGGATGGCGACGTCGAGCGGCACTTCGCCGAGGAAGTCGACGCCCAGTTTCTCGGCCTCGGCCCTGGCGCCGCCATGGCTGAAGATTTCGGTGCGATGCCCGCAGTTGGGGCAGTTGAAGTAGCTCATGTTCTCGATGATGCCCAGTATCGGCACGTTGACCCGTTGGAACATGTTGAGCCCCCTTCGGGCGTCCAAGAGGGCGATGTCCTGGGGCGTCGACACCAGGATGGCGCCCGCCAGCGGCACGCTTTGCGCCATGGTGAGCTGGGCGTCGCCGGTGCCGGGCGGCATGTCCACCACCAACACGTCGAGCTCGCCCCACTTAACGTCGCGCAGCATCTGTTGGAGCGCCCCCATCACCATCGGTCCGCGCCAGATCATCGGCGTGTCCTCGGCGACCAGGAAGCCGATGGACATGCACTTGACGCCATAGTTCTCCATCGGGATCAGGACCTTGCCGTCGGGCGAGGCGGGCCGGCCGGAAATGCCCATCATCCGCGGCATCGACGGCCCGTAGATATCGGCGTCGAGCACACCGATCTTGTGGCCGGCGGCGGCCATGCCGAGGGCGAGGTTGACGGCGACGGTCGATTTGCCGACACCGCCCTTGCCCGAGGCCACGGCGATGATGGCGTCGACCCCCGGCACCAGGGGCTTTTGCGCCTCGGGCTCCGCACCCGCCGCCGGCGCCGGCGCCGGCCTAGCGGCTTGGCCGGGGGGGGATTGCGGCGCCGGGCCGGGCGGGCGCTCGGCGGTCAATACGGCCGACACCGACACCACGCCGGCAAGCCCCATGACGGCGTCTTCCGCCGCCTTGCGCACGGGCTCGAGCCGGTCTCCGCGTTCCGGGTCGACCTCGATGGCGAAGGCCACGTTGCCGTCCTTGACCGCGAGGCCCGAGACCATGCCGAGGTTGACGATATCGGCGTCGCGGTCGGGATCGCGGACGCCCTTGAGCGCCTCGAGGATTTCCTGGTCACTGACTTGGGCCATGGTGATGTCCGCCGTTTATCCTAGCCGTTAAAAAAGGGGCCTTTGCCCGCCCGCCCGCATTGCGTAAGGCGACAAGCTGTCATATAAGGCAGTCACGTCAAGTTGCAAAGGCCAAGGCCGGTAGAAATCCCCCGCCGATACGCGGCGGCCTGATAATCCTGGCCTCGGCTTAACGACGGGAGAGTTTACCATGTCATGGAGCAATCAAGACGGTGGCGGCGGCCCTTGGGGCGGCGGCGGTGGACAGGGTCCATGGGGCCGCGGTCCTGGCGGTTCGGCGCCGGATTTCGAGGAGATGCTGCGCAAGGGCCAGGATCGCTTCAAGAAAATGTTCCCGGGGGGGATGGGGGGAAGCAAGACTGGTATCGCCATCATCGCGGCCATAGCCCTCGTCCTCTGGGGCTTGACGGGGTTCTACCGGGTGCTGCCGGACGAGCAAGGGGTGGTGTTGCGCTTCGGCGAATTCGTGCGCACGGCTTCGCCGGGGCTGAACTACCATTTACCGAGCCCGATCGAGAGCGTCCAGACACCGAAGATCACCCAGATCAACACCATCACCATCGGCTTCATCAAGGCGAGTGATATCCCCGGACGCGGTGGCGGCCGCCAGCGCGACGTGCCCGAGGAAAGCCTGATGCTGACCGGCGATCAGAACATCATCGATATCCATGTCGAGGTGCTGTGGCGCATCAAGAGCGCGACCGATTACCTGTTCGAAATCCGCGACCCTCGGGCGACGGTCAAACTCGCCGCCGAGAGCGCCATGCGCGAGATCATCGGCGACACCAATATCCAGGAGGCGCTGACCGGGGCGCGCGATAAGATCGAAGTCGCGACGCGTAAGCTGCTGCAGGAGATCCTCGACGAATACAAGTCGGGCATCGAGGTGACCCTGGTCAAGCTCCAGGACGTCCGCCCGCCACCGCAGGTGGTCGACGCCTTCGACGACGTGCAGCGCGCGCTTCAGGACAAGGACCGGCTGAAAAACGAGGCCGAGTCCTATCGCAACGACATCATCCCCCGGGCGCGCGGCGAGGCGGCGAAGGTGGTGCAGGCGGCCGAGGGCTATAAGCGGGAGATCGTCGCCCGCGCCGAGGGCGACGCCAAGCGTTTCACCTCGGTCTA
>JADFJG010000054.1:0-15143 GCA_022566265.1 Pseudomonadota bacterium
GTCTTATGCCGGCGGGGCGATGAGCCCTTCCGCTTCGAGCAGCGGGTAGATGCCCCCCGCCTTGAAGATCTTCAACAGCTGCTCGGGCATGGCGATCCCCTCGAGATTAGCCCCCGTCGTCAGGTTGCGAACAGCGAAATCGTCGAACGAGATCTCGGCCGTGTCGCCTTCATCGAAGGCCGCGTCCACACCGGGTACCTCCAGGGCCGGGAAGCCCCAATTGACACAGTTGCGGTAGAACAGGCCGTTGATCGAATCGGCCAGCAGACAGCCGATGGCGAGATTCTTGAGGGAACGCGCGGCGGGCCGGCTCGACCCCATGCCGAAATTTCGCCCGCCGATGATGATATCGCCGGCCTCGACCTCATCGGCCCACCCCGGCCGGTTGGCCTCGAACACGTACCGTGTCTGCTCTTGCGGGGTCAAATAGTAGATTTTCATCGGCAGAATGAGATCGGTGTTGATGTTGTCGCCGAACTTCCAGACCTTTCCGGTGATTTTCCCGGTGATATTCATCGACCTTCCTCCTACCGCAAAAATTCCGACGGATCGGCGATCTCGCCCTTGAGCGCCGACGCCGCGACGGTGGCGGGCGAGGCCATGAAGATCCTGGCGCTGGGATCGCCCATGCGGCCCTTGAAATTGCGCGTGCTGGCGGTGATGCAGGTCTCATTGGGGCCGAGGACGCCGAGGTGTCCGCCGCTGCACGCCCCGCAGGTGGGGTTGGTGATCACCGCGCCGGCCTCGATCAGGGTGCCGATGATCCCCTTGGCGACGGCCTCGCGGTAGATCGTCTGGGATCCGGGGGTGATGATGAGGCGGACCTTGGGCGAGACCTGCCGGCCGGCGACGACCTTGGCCGCGACCGTCAGGTCATCCAGGGTGCCATTGGCGCAAGAGCCGATGAAGGCCTGATCGATCCGTTCTCCCGCCACTTCGGCCACCGGGCGCGAGTTGTTGAGCACGGTGTCGGGCAGGGCGACGAGGGGTTCGATTTCGTCGAGCCTTATGGTGCGAACATCGGCGTATTCGGCGTTGGCATCGGGGGCTTGCGCCTCGAAGGGCGCGGGGTTTCGGGCCCGGATGTAGTCGAGCAGGATTTCATCGGCCTCGAAGGTGGCGAACTCGGCGCTCAACTCCGCGGACATCGTCGCCAGCGTCCGCCGGGCATTGATGGAAAGGCCGCCAAGCGCCGGGCCGCCATATTCCACGTTGGTGTTGGCGTGCTCACCATAGGTATCGGCGATATGGAGAAAGACGTCCTTCATCGACACCGCCGGCGAAAGCGCGCCCTCCAGTTGGTAGCGGATGGTCTCGCCGACCCGGTACCAGGTCTCTCCCTTGGTGGCCGCGTACATGATGTCCGGCGCGCCCACTCCACGGGCGGCGCAATTGAACGCGCCGGCGCTGCAGGTATGGGAATCGCTGCACACCAGCACCGTGCCCGGCAGGGCATAGGCATGATCCGCCACCAGCACATGGCATATCCCCTGCTTCGGGCCGATGTCGTGGAAACGCTCGATGCCAAACTTCTCGACGAAGCGGCGCCCGTTCTGATGGGATATCGCGCTCGGTATGTGGCTGGCGGGAACCCGGTGGTCGAAGACGACGACGAGCTTCTTGGGATCGTCGAGCTTGAGGATCTCGCGCCAGATGTTGGGGATGAAATTATTGTCGAACATGACCACGGTATCGACCCTGACGCTGACCAGGTCGCCCGGCGAGACCTTGGCCACGCCGCTGGCGCGGGCGAGGATTTTTTCGATGATCGTCATGCCCATTTCGACTCTCCCTCCATCCCTGGCGCGCCCATCCAGACAAGTGCTCGGCGACCGCCGCTCAAGGACCTTTGGTGTTATTGGCTTTCCTCGGCCTGACTTTGCCCACCAGACGCCACCGCTACCTGCCCGCCCGCCCCGGCGGGGGTGACGAACCGTTCCTCCAGGTCCTTGAGCCTGGCGAGGCCCATCAGATCGTTCAGCTCGTCGAACGAGACCGTGAGGTCCGGGCGGTCCACCGTTTCGTCGTTCTCGACCGATTCCTCGAAGGCCGCCAGCGCGTTCATCATGCCGCGCACCGCGGCGGTGGAGAGCAACCGCGGGTAAGTCACCCCCGCCACCCCCATATCCCGCAGTCGGCGGGGGGTCAACAGTGGCGTCGTCGGGCGCGAGCGGATGCCCAGCCCCATGTTCACGGTCAGCGGCTTGGTAACGCCGCCCGCGACCTTCTCGATGTCCTCGGCCGACAGCAGGGCATCGGCGAACACGAAGTCGGCGCCGGCCTCGGCGTAGAGATTGAGCCGCCGGATCGCTTCATCGACGCCGTAGATGGCGGTGGCGTCGGTCCGCGCCTTGATGGCGAAATGGGGATCGGCGCGGGCATTGGCCGCCGCCTTGATCTTCTGGACCATCTCATCGGCGCCGATGACCTGCTTGCCGGCCATATGCCCGCAGCGTTTCGGCCACACCTGGTCCTCGATCATGACGCCGGCGAGGCCGGCATTCTCGAAGGCGCGGACGACGAAATGTACGTTCAAGGCATTGCCGTAGCCGGTATCGGCATCCGCCGTGAGCAGGAGATCGGTGCAGGCGGCGATCGCCCGGCACGCCCTGAGGTTCTCCTCGAAGCCCATGATCCCCATGTCGGCCCATCCGAGATTGCTCTCCGACAGGCCGGCGCCCGAGATCGCCCCGGTCCGGAACCCGGCCTTCTCCACCAGCCGGGCACTGTAGCCGTCGTAAACCCCTGGAGTGAGCAGGATCTCCGGGGCCTCGATGAGGTCCATGAACTGGCGGCCCTTGCTGGTCATTTCGGTCTTCCCCTTGGCGCTGGCGGTGAGGTCCGTTGCGAGGTCTGTTGCGAGGTCTGTTGCCCCGGCGGGGGGCGGTCCCGCGATCTGGCGGCCGTCCGCTCTAGCTTGGCAATGGATTATAACGCGCCGAGGGGCGGGATGCTCCGAAGATAGCGATTTTTTCGGCCAATCGAGTTTGCTATAGGTGGGCGGCCGGCGCGGTGCCCGGCCCGACCGAACGATGGCGGTGACATGCGCAAAATCAGGATGACCATTGGAACCGTGACGTTGACGGCCGAACTCTTCGACACAGCCACGGCCGACGCCATCCATGACAGCCTGCCCTTCGAGTCCACGGCCCAGACCTGGGGCGAGGAGGTCTACTTCGCGACGCCGGTGGAAGTGCCCCTAGAGGCCGACGCCAAGGCGGTGGTGGAGGCGGGGGAACTGGCGTTCTGGGTCGAGGGAAATTCGATCGCCATCGGCTTTGGCCCGACGCCAATCTCGCGCGGTGACGAGATTCGCCTGGCGGCGCCGACCAACATATGGGGCCGTGCCCTTGACGATGTGCGTTTGCTCGCGAGCGTCGAGGACGGGGATGCGATCAGCCTGGAGCGCATGGAATGACGAAGCCGGCCGGGGCTGTGTCGGTTAGCCCAGGAGGAAGATCTTTTCGCGCTTGAACAGGTGAGTCGCCCACAGGAAGAAGGCGATGGCCAACGCGGTGGTGGTGATGGCGGACAAAGCCAGGTGGGTCGGGTCGACCCCCTGTCCCGAGATCAATTGGGAAAACATCATCATTTGACCGAAGCCGGGCGTCGCCGCCATCCAGGCATGGGCGCCGGGCGGTGAAAAGGCCATGGCGACGCCAGGAAGCGCCGGTATGACCGGCAGCAGACCGAGATAGATCTGGGCCTCCTTCATACTGCGCGAGACCGCCGCTATCGCTATCTGCATGGTGACCGCAAGCGCCATGAGGGGGATGGCGACCACGAACATGTCGATGAAAACACGGGTGTCGGGCGGTGGGGCGAGGTCGGCCGAGTCGGCCACGACAATGCCGAGGACCACGCGGAAGGCGGCAAAACTGAAGACCATCGAGAACATGGTGAACAGGAAGGCCGCCCCCGATTTGCCCAACAACAGCTCCCAACGCTCCACCGGTGCGCTCAGCAACGGCTCCAGCGAGCCGCGCTCGCGCTCACCGGCCGTCACGTCGATGGCGATGTGGGCGCCGCCGAGGAACAGCATGAACATCACCAAGGGGGTTATCATGTTGTAGAAAAACGAGGCGATATTGGGTTTGTGGGCGACGTTGATGTGCTCGACGACGATGGGTTGGGCCATTCTGGGGTCGAGGTTTTGCGCTTTCATCAACCTTCGCGCGGTCCGTTTGCCGAAGGCGGTGAGCAGTTCCACGACGGTGACGGTGCTCGAGGCGTTCGCCATCCTGTTGAGATCGATCAACATTCGCACCGTGAAGCGGTCGCGCCCCGCGGCCTCGGGCGGTATGACCAGGACCAGGGGTTCCTTTCCCGCGCGCACCGCCGCTCTTGGATTCGCCGGTGCCGGTTTCAGCCTCACCCCGTTTTCCTTGAAGAACTCGACCAGGCCCGGCGCATGTTCGGCGCCGATGGCGGCGATGGCTAACTCGACGCCGGGCTGGCGCTGGAGATTCGTCGAGGCGAAGTTGAGCAACACGCCGAGAAGGATCGGCCCCAGCAGGGGATAGATCAGACCGAGAAACAGGCTCCTCCGGTCGCGCAGATGGTCGCGCATCTCCTTACCCAGCACCACCGCGCTGTGGCCGAGCAGGCGGCCGCCGGCTTTCTCGGGCGGCTGGGCCGTCATTGCGACGCCTGCGCCAGGGCGTTAATGAAGACATCCTCCAGATCATCGGCGTGTGTCCGCGCCCTGAGTTCGTCGGGCGACCCTTCGATGATCTTGCGGCCGTGGGCGATGATGATGAGCTTGTCGCAAAGGGCCGAAACCTCCGCCAGATTGTGGCTGGAGATCAAGGTGCAATGCCCTTCATCGCGCATATCGCGTATAAGCTGGCGCACGGCGCGGCTGCTCATCACGTCGAGGCCGTTGGTAGGTTCATCGAGGATCAGGTTGTGGGGCGAGTGCACCATCGCCCGGGCCAGCGCCACCTTGAGCTCCTGGCCGCGCGAATAGCCCTTGGCCGGCCGGTCGGCGAACTCGGTCATGCCGAGACTGCTAATCAGTTCCTCGGCGCGGGCCTCGAGTTCGGGCCCCTCCATCCCATGGAGGTTGCCGTAATAGCGCAGGTGCTCGCGCGCCGTAAGCCGGCGATAAAGGCCACGGACGTCCGGCAGGACGCCGAGCCGGCGTTGTGCCTCGATCCGGTGGGTCGCCGAATTGTAGCCGTCCACCGTGGCATAACCCTCGTCGGGGCGCAACAGACCGCCGATGACGCGGAAGGAGGTGGTCTTGCCGGCGCCGTTGGGGCCTATCAACCCGGTGATCTCGCCATCCGCCGCGGTCAGGCTCAGACCGGCGACGGCGTGTACCTTGCCGAAGGATTTATGAAGATTGTAGATTTCGATCACTGCTGAGGCCTTATGCCAAAGGTCCGTGATAATGACGAATTCGCGTGAACAAGAGAGTTACCCTCGGGAGCCCGGCATGGATCATGGTAACCCGGCGGGCGGGTGCCGTCCGGGCTTCGTTCGCCCCCACCGAATTAAATGGCGGTTTCGAGGGATACTAGAGGCTTCACCTTTCCATTTATTTAAGTTTCGTCAAGGAGTTTAGCCCCGAAGCCCGCCGTCGGGCCGGTGCTTCGGTATCTGTCCGGCGCCCAGGTTCATTCCGCGGGGGTCGGCGCGGGCACCACCTCGTCAGGGGGGTTAAGCACCCGTTCGGCGGGAAAACGTATCGTTACCGTGGTGCCGACGCCGATGCCGCTCTGGATGTCGAGTGTTCCGCCATGTAGCTCGACGAACGACTTGACCAAGGGCAATCCCAGTCCGGTCCCTTCATACTTGCGGCTGAGAGAGCCGTCGGCCTGCCCGAAGGGCGCGAGCACGCGGGGTAATTCGTCCTTCTCGATGCCGATTCCGGTATCGGCGACCGATATGACCATCGTGCCGTCCAGCTCGTTGAGGGCGCGGACGATGATGTATCCACCCTCGGGGGTGAATTTGACCGCGTTGGAGAGCAGGTTGATCAAGCATTGCTTGATCAAGCGTTCGTCGGCGTAGATCTTCCGGAGGCCGGACTCGGTCTTGACGGCGACCGAAAGGCCGGCTTCCTTGGCGCGTTCCGCTATAAGGCGGACCGAATTGCCGATGAGATTGCCGACATCGACAACCTCCTCATGGAGTTCGAGCTTCCCGGACTCGACTTTCGAGATATCCAGGATGTCGGTGATGACCTGGAGCAGATGGGTGCCGCTCTCATGGATGTCGCCGGCATAATCGCGGTAGCGCTGGTTCCCCAAGGGCCCGAGGAGCTCGTTCTTGATCAGTTCCGAGAAGCCGAGTATGGCGTTGAGCGGTGTACGCAATTCATGGCTCATATTGGCGAGGAATTCGGTCTTGGCGCGGTTGGCCATCTCGGCTTGGTGCCTGGCGGTCTTGAGGCCCTCCTCGCGAGCGTGAATCTGTTTCAACATCCGGTTGAAACCATCGGTGAGAACGCCAAGCTCGTCGTCCCCGTACTTTTCGGCTTCGATCGCGTAGACCGATTCGTTCGATTCGCTCCTGGTCGATACTCTCTTCATCGTATTTGCCAGCTGCAAGATCGGCTGTGAGATCACGCGCTGAAGCTTGGCGGACAATATCAATGCGGCCAGAAATGACAGGAGGGTGACGAACGCCGCGACAAGGAAGTACAGCTTCAACTGCGCATACATCTCTTCCAGGTTGGACCGTAAATAAATTATACCGATGACTTCGTCGTCGAGAACAATGGGCATATAAAGGTCGACATAACCATCCAGGAAATGAATATCCTGACCGGCTCGTGCGTCGGTTTTTATGCCCTCGCTCCACAACGTTTCCATGATCTCCTTATTGACGCCTGGCATTGCCTTAATCTTTTCACCGCCGCCCGCTTCATATCCGGCAAAAGCGCCGCCTAGTTTCCCATCCACCTTCCTGAAGATGTAGGCCGAGACGACATTGGGTTTGGCGCTGAGCGCCGACAGTGTCTCCTCGGCGGACTTTTTGTCGTCGAAGACCAGGGCGGCGGTGCTGTTGTTGCCTATGATCGCGGCAATGGTGGACAGTTCCTGAACGATGGCGCGCCGGGACGTCACCAATTCACTGGTGACGAAACCGGTGGAGGCGATGAGCAACACGACGCAGCTCGTCAGCATGATGACCGCCGTCAGCTTGCGCTTGATCGAGAGATCTTTGAAGGCTTTCATCGATCCCGCCCTTGGCCTTGGCGGTCCCGGACAATCTCCGCCAGCCTGAGTAGCTTGGAACTGAACTTCAGATGCGCGCGCTTCGCGGCCCCTATATTGATTTCGAACCGGACCTTGTTTCGCACCGTCTTCAGATTGATGATGCCGCCCGAGTGGGCGAAGTTCGGCATATCACCGACCGCCAACACCGGCATGCCGCGTAAGACCTTGAGGATCGTGGCCAGGCGCTTGTTTTCGGACGCGCTCACGAAAAGCAAATGACATTTCCCCAGGCCGCTCGTATTGGTCAACCGGTGGATCTCGAGCTTGCGCTTTCGCACCGTTTTGCCGGCCAGGGAATCGAGCGCCCCTTGGAACGGATCCTTGCCGAGCAGGCAGAGCCTGAGCGGCGTCTCGGGATCGGCGAAGGTGTTGGCCGGCCAAACGGTGAATTTGGCGAAGTTGTAGAGGAACGCGGCCTTGACCAGATATTCCCGGGAGGGACCGGCGCGTGCTGGCGCGTCGCCGCTTGGGGCCGCGTCGGTACCGCCGCCGTAACCCATGATGGCTACGGCGGCGAAAACGATGACCAGCCTGAAGGCTTTCTGGATCATGCGCTCGGCCCGCGACATGGATGTGGTAAATAAAGTGTAAAGATGAAAAAAAGGTAAAAAAGAAACCGGCGTAAACACCGGTATCGCTCATAGTGCCATGTCTGTATCGGTCAGAGGCGGGCCTCCGGGATCGCCGGTCCCGGGATCGCCGGTCAAGGTGGCTAATGTTCCAGCGATATCCCGCTGGCTGGGGAGATGATGGCGAGCCTTGCGGTCTCCTCGGCCGTTGCCGGGGGTTGCGTCGTGGATGCCGCCCTCTTGCCGACGATCCTGCCCAGTCTCAGCAGCCGCGAATCGAGCTTCAGCTTGGCATGATGGGCCGCCTCGACATTGATTTCGAAGCGGACCCTGTTGTCCACCGTCTCGAGCCGGATGATGCCGCCTGATCTGGCAAAACGTGGCGTATCGCCGACCGCCAGGACGGGCATGCCGCGCAGCGACTCGAGGATCGTCCCGAGGCGCCCATGCTCCGATGCGCCGATGAACAGGAGATGGCACTGCCCGAGGGAATCGGTTGACGACGGCCGGCTGGTGACGATCGGGCGGTTCTTCACGGTCCTGCCCTCGAGGGCCTTGAAGGCCCCATGAAACCGATCTTCGCCGAGGATGCAGAGCCTGAGAGGCGCCTTGGCGTCGGCGAAGGCTTCCACCGGCCAGACGGTGAATTTGGCGAAGTTGTAGAGGAACGCCGCCTTGATACGGTACTCGCGCGAGGCGGATGCCTTGGCCGAATTCGCTTCCGCCTGCACCGCCGGGGCGTTGGCCGCGCCGATGAAGGCGCTAACGGCGAGGGCGAAGATCAGGCCCGGGAGTTTTTTCGTCATCTTCCCCCGCCTCACGCCGTGATGTTGCCGTTGACGGTGACGTCGGTATCGACGAGCAGGGTCGCCAGACCCTGGGTGTAGGTCTGGAAACCGCCGGAGATTCCGCCATCGGTCCAGCCGCCGCCGGCGTCGATACTGTCTTTGTTGCTTCCCGTGACGGTCACCGTACCGCCGTCGGACATGTCGAGCACGTCCTGGGCGGAAAGCGTCACGGAGCTGGAGCCGTTCTGCGTTAGATCGATCACATCGATCCCCGTCATCGTGCCGGCGAAGGCGGTCAGGTCGGTATTTCCGTTGCCGACCAGCAGGGTGTCGGTTCCGGCGCCGCCATCGATCGTCAAGTCGATCGAGTCCCACACCAGAATGTCGTCGCCGAGGCCGCCGCTTAGGATGTCGCTGCCGGCGCCGCCATCGAGGGTGTCGTTGCCGGCGCCGCCGTTCAGGATGTCATCCCCGGCGCCGCCATCGAGGGTGTCATCGCCGGCGCCGCCGTCGAGGGTGTCATCCCCGGCGCCGCCGTCGAGGGTGTCATCGCCGGCGCCGCCGTCGAGGGTGTCATCCCCGGCGCCGCCATCGAGGGTGTCATCGCCGGCGCCGCCGTCGAGGGTGTCATCGCCGGCCCCCCCTTGCAAATCGTCATTGCCGTCTTCACCATAGAGGGTGTCGTTGCCAGCCTGACCCTTGAGCAGATCGTCGCCGGTGCCGCCGTAGAGCGTGTCGTCTGCGTTCTTCCCGCTCAAGGTATCGTCGCCGCCGAAACCGCGTATCTCATCGATGCCGCTGGTGCCGTTCAGCGTATCGTCGCCGGCGCCGCCGTCGATCAGGTTGGGTCCGGTGGCCGTCGGGGCGTTATTACCTGGGTTGTTGGCGCCGTTGGAGCTGTTGGCGCCGTTGGAGCTGTTGGCGCCAGCCTGGCTGTTCGAATTGCCGGCATTGGCGAACAAGCCGAGGTCCCCGGCGGGAGGCAGTGAATCCGGCCCTTGTCCGTCGCCGACCACGCCCAAACCCGGGACGGACGAACCTAGGCCGAAGATCCCGAACTTTGTGCCGCCGTCGAGGGCGACGCCCAGGAGCGCCTGGAGGGAGAGACCGGACAGGTCGATCAAAGGATCTTCGCCTTGCGGCCCCCGCGGCTGTTGGCCCTGGCCCCGCGCGCGCGCGCCGGCGCGTTTTCCATTCCCGTCATTGGCATCATCAACGGGGGGGACGCTATCGCTGTCGCCGATAGCATCGGCCAGGACATCCTCGACAACCGTACCTTCACCCGGCGTGCCGTTCTCGGCCGGCGGGACGGGGGAAGGCGCGGGAGACGAAGGTGTCGGCGGCGCGAAGATTCCGTTGGCCGCTGTATCGCCTTGGGAAGTGGGTGGCGGCGGATTGAAGGTATCGGTGCTGGGGGGCGGCAAAGGGGCGTCGGTGGAGATGTCGATGCCCATGAGTTGATCGAGACCGAACAGGGTGAGATCGACCGGCTGGTCCTGTCCGCGCGTCGGAGGAGCGCCGACGGCAATGTCGAGACCCATGAGCTGCCCGAGATCGAAATCGACGAGGTCGGCGGGAAGAGCCTGTCCACGCGGCAGCGACGGCCCCTGGTTGGGCCCCGCGCCATTCAGCGAGCCGTGTTGCGTCCCGTGTGCCATGCCAAGCCTCTATGGCCGTTGAATCAAAGCATCCGCACTGTCATTCCGCCTCCTGGATTATGGTTAATTATTGTTGTTGTAGTTCAATATTGTCATCGTTATAAAGCATCGTTCCAAATAGGTCAAGTAAAAAGTTAATATAGATAAAATATCTATTATATTTATATAAAATTTGATCTATATTTTTGCTAGATGTACTTCAAATTTTAACCACGTTCATTATCCATTACATGCCAGCAAACCCGCGCCCGAGCGCGCCCCGGCGCCGCCCTTGACCCGTCGGCGGCGCCGGGAATCCGGCCATCGCTTTTGCCATGAATGATTGCGGGATCCGGCGCCCCGCCGTTTTTTTGCGGCTTTCGGCGGAATCGTGCCGATTATGCGATTTTTGGCGGAAACCTGCCGACCTGGGGTCCGGCCTGGCGGCAAACAGCCCTGAATACCAAAGGACCTTTGGTATTATCAGGCGATTATTGCGATCAGGCGATGAGGTCGGCGTTAGGGGCGATGTCGGGGTCGAGCAGCAATGTCGCCAGGGCGCCGCCGACATCCTGTGTATAGATGTGGTTGCCGCCGCCGTCGAAGCCCGCGTCGGTCCACCCGGTGCCGGCCTCGACGGTATCGGGAGGCCCGCCGATGACGGTCACGGTATTGCTGTCCGACATGTCGAGGACGTCCTGGGCCGAAAGCGTAACGGTATCGGCGCCCGGCTTGGTAAGGTCGATGATCTCGATTCCGCTGATCGTGCCGGCGAAGCCGGTGATGTCGACATCCGCCCCCCTGGCGTCCAGCGTATCCGTCCCGCTACCGCCATCGATCGCCGCGTCCAGCGAATCCCATATAAGAATGTCATCCCCGGCGCCGCCGAACAGCGCGTCGCTGCCGCCTTGTCCGTTCAGCGTGTCATTGCCGTCGCCGCCATAAAGCGTGTCGTCGCCGTTGCGGCCGCTTATCGTGTCGTCGCCACCGTAGCCGAAAATCGCATCCTCGCCCTTGGTGCCGTTCAGCGTATCGTCGCCCGGACCGCCTTCGATCAGGTTGGCCACGGTGACCGTGACGGTGCCGGTGTCGTCGCCGCCATTGCCGTCGGAGATGGAATAGGTGAAGGAATCCGAGCCGCTAAAGCCGGGCCCGGGCGTGAACGTGACCGAGTTATCGACATTGACCGTCACGGCGCCGTTGGCGCCTTGGGTGACGCCGCTGACGTTGAGCGCGTCGCCGTCGACATCCGTGTCATTGGCGAGCACGGCGATGGTGACCGGGGTGTCGACATCGGTGGCCGCCGCATCGTCCGCGGCCACGGGCGCGTCGTTGACGCCGGTGATGGTGACTTTGACCTTGGCCTTGTCGGCGCCGCCATGACCGTCGGAGACGGTGTAGGAGAAGCTGTCGTCCGTGGTCTCGCCGGCGGCCAGCGCATTGAGCACGGCGGACGCGGTCGGATTGTAAATATAGCCGCCGCCGGCATTGACGTTCACCGCCGCGCCCATGGCGCTGACCGCATCGAACGCCGTCACCGTCAACACATCGGCGCCGTCCGGGTCGGTGTCGTTGGCCAGCACGCCGGCATCGGGGACGTTGAGCACCGTGTGCTCGCCCGTGGTGGCGCTGTCCGGGGCGGCGACGGGCAGGTTGTTCACCGGGGCCGCCGTAGCGGTGGTGATGGGTGAACCGGCGGTGTCGGTGTCGGCCCCGCCGCCGCTATCGGGTTCAGCAATGGTGTCGGTGAACAGGCTGAGATCCATCGCCGGAGGCAACGAACCCGAGCCGCTGTCGTTCACATCGAAGCTGGCCAGGGTCACCTGAACGCCCAAGCCCGTGGCCGACGAACCGATATCGAAAATGCCGAATTTTGCGCCACCGCCATATGACCCGCCATCGTCGAAGGCGATGTCCGTGACCGTTCCTTCCCCGCCGATGGGGATGCCCATCAGTGTTTCCAGGTCGAGATCGGTCAGGTCGAGGGGCAACTCGTCGCCTTGCGGTCCCAGGGGGTCCTGACCGTCGTTTCGTCCGCGTGCCCCGGCGTGGTCGCCGATCGCCATAAGGTCATCGATGCCAAGGTCATCGGCCGCCCCGGCGCCATCGCCGCCGGCAGGGTCGCGGCGGCAAGCGCGCGCTCTTCGGCGCGCAGCCGGGCTGTCAATGGGCGGGCTGTCCAAGGTAGGGGAAGCGAGGGCAGGCGGGATCGGGGGGCGCGGTTATCGCCGTCCGCCGGGGTGGGCGATTGGCGGCGGGGCTTCACCGTCCGCCGCCCGCCATTCCTAGGAACGGGACTCGCGAGGCCAGGGATTCGGGTCAGGGCTAAAACTGCAGGAGAGAATTTCGGTGGTGAAAAGGCTCGCGCGGTCTGGGGCGCCGGGTCGCCGGGCCTCTGCCCGATGATGAACTCAGCGTTCCCGTAACGCCCGATCCCTGACTTTCAGGATTGGCTTGAGCAGGTAGTCCAGTACGGTCTTTTCGCCGGTCAGGATATCGACGGACGCGGTCATACCGGGAATGATCGGCAGCGGCTTTTGCTCGGTGCCGAGATAGCTGAGTTCGGTGCGCAGGCGAATTCGGTAGAAGGTCTCGCCCTTTTGCAGCTCGTCCTCGATGGTGTCGGCGCTGATATGTTCGACCTTGGCCTTGAGCCCGCCATAGATGGAAAAGTCATAGGCGGTGATCTTTACCGTGGCGTCCTGTCCCGGCCTGAGGAAGGCGATGTCGGCCGGGCGGATCCGGGCCTCGATCAGGAGCGTGTCTTCGAGGGGAACGATTTCAACGAGGTCCTGCCCCGGGCGGATGACGCCGCCGACCGTGCTCACTAATATCTGTTTCACCGTGCCGTGCACGGGAGAGCGGACGTCGGCGCGCAACGCCCGGTCCTTGCCCGAGGCGATGGTCTCGGCGACGACGGCGAGTTCCGCGCTCTTCTGGTTGAGCTCCCGCAGGGACTCGGTGCGCAGACTGATTTTCCGCTCCTCGATCCGCCCGGTCGCCTCGCGCAGCGCCGACAACGCCCGCGGGATGGCCAGGCGGGTGGCCTCGCGCTCCCCCTTGATGTTGTTGGCTTCCCGCCGAAGCCGGAGAAGTTCCACCTTCGAGACCACCCCGCTGGACACCAGGGGCCCGATGATATTCAATTCCTCGGCCACCAGTCGGTAGGATTCCTTCAGCCTGACCAGCCGGCCGCGGAGTTCGACAAGCTCTTGGCGGCGCTGGTCCTCTTGCCGGCGCAGGATGGAGAGATCCGTCTTCAGACCCGATTGGCGCGACGCGAACAGAGCGAGCTCATCGGCGGCCACATTGGGCGCATCATCCAGGACCTCGCCCGGGAAGGCGACTTCCGTTCCATCGACCTCGGCCTTGAGCCGGGCGACGGCGGCGCGCAGGCTGAGGTACCTCGCCCGCGACTCGCGATAGCCGGCCGCCGCCTGTGTCTGGTCGATACGGATCAGAATCTGGTCCTTGTCCACGACATCTCCTTCGCGAACCGAAATGCCGGCGATGATCCCACCCTCCAGGTTCTGGACGACCTGGATCTGGCTCGAGGGAATGACCTTGCCCTCGCCCCGCGTCACTTCATCCAGTGTCGCCACCCGGGCCCAGCTCAGGAAGACGACGAAGAACAGCGCGATGAAGAACAGCAGGAAATAGGCGGAGGGCCGGGCGCCGCTGCGGGTGGCGGCGTGCACGGCGGGCATGAAATCCGCGTCCTCTCGAAATCTGGCCCCGGCCATTACGCCCTCCGCTACTCTTTGACCGCCTGGATATCTTTGCTCGAAAGCCGCCGCAGCACGACTTCCCGAGGCCCATCGGCAACCACTTTGCCGCCATCGATGACGATGAGGCGCTCGACGAGAGACAGCAAGGATGCACGGTGGGTGATCAGAACCAGGGTCTTGCCCTCCAGGTACTCCTCCAGCCGTGTCTTGAATCGGTTCTCGGAACCACTGTCCATGGCGCTGGTCGGCTCATCGAAAATAAGCATCGGCCGATCGGTCAGCAGGGCACGGGCCAGCGCGATGGCTTGGCGCTGGCCGCCGGAGACCGCGTCGCCGCGCTCGCCGACCTGAAGATCGAACCCCTGAGGGTGGAGCCTGACGAAATCCTCTACCCCGGCGATCTTGGCGGCGCGCAGGACGGCGTCGTCGCCGGCCTCGGGGGCGCTGAAGGCGATGTTGTCGCGCACCGAGCCGGAGAACAGATAGATCTCCTGGGGGATACATCCGATGTTGCGGCGCAGATCGGCGGGATCGATCTGCCTCACGTCCGTGCCGTCGACCAGGACCGATCCCTCGGACGGCTCATAGAGCCCGAGGATCAAACGTTCGATGGTGCTCTTGCCCGAGCCGATCCGGCCGATCACACCCACCCGTTCCCCGGCCTTGATGCTGAACGACAGACCGTCGAGCACCGGCGTCTGCTGGTTGGGATAGGCGAAGACGACCTTCTTGAACTCGATATCGCCATTCAGGTGGGGCCGGTGCAGGAAGGATCGCGACGAAGGGCGTTCGACCGGCATCTTCATGATCTGGTCGAGCGCCTTGAGCGCCACCCGGGATTGCTGGAACCGGGTGCAGAGACCGGCGATCTGCGCCAGCGGCGCCATGGTGCGCCCCGCCAGTATGGTGGCCGCGACCAAGGCCCCCACCGTCATTTCGCCCTCGCCGATCTGGTAGACGCCATAGACCACGATGGCGACGGTCACGACGTTTTGCGAAAACGCGGCGAGACTGATCGCGACCGTCGAGAGGCTGCGCGCCTGGGCCGCCGATTTGGCCGAGCGGCCGACCTCGTTTTCCCACTTTCTCTGCATGAGGCCTTCGGCGCCCATGCTCTTGACCGTTTCCAGGCCGCCGATGGCCTCGAACAGGATACCGTGTTTGTGCGCCGATTCGGTGAATGTGCGCCGCA
>JADFJG010000054.1:15241-23339 GCA_022566265.1 Pseudomonadota bacterium
GGCCGACCTCGTTTTCCCACTTTCTCTGCATGAGGCCTTCGGCGCCCATGCTCTTGACCGTTTCCAGGCCGCCGATGGCCTCGAACAGGATACCGTGTTTGTGCGCCGATTCGGTGAATGTGCGCCGAACCGCCCGGGTCAGCGGGATCTGAATGATCAGGCCGACGAACAGCACGATCGGCACGGCGATCAGAGGCACATAGGCCAACGGCCCGCCGACGAACCAGATCATGGCGATGAACAGGAAGACGAAGGGTAAATCGATCAACGTCGTCAGCGTCACCGAGGTGAAGAAGTCGCGCAGGGTCTCGAACTCCCGCAAGTGGCTCGCCATGGCTCCCGCCGACTGCGGGCGCGCCGACATTTTCATGCCCATGACCTGTTCGAACATGCGGCTGGCGATCAGGGTGTCCGCCGAGCGCCCCGCCGCGTCGGCGAAATAGCTGCGCAGGATTCTCAAGACGAAATCGAAGACAAAGACCGTCCCCACGCCGATGGCAAGCACCCAAAGGGTCTCGATCGCATTGTTGGGAACCACGCGGTCATACACGTTCATGATGAACAGGGGAGTGACGAGGGCGAACAGATTGATCAGCAACGCCGCGAAGGCGACCGATGCGTATATCGGCCAGAATCTCATGAGCGTGCCCCAGAACCAGGCCTTGGACTGGCGGACGCCGACGTCCAGGGCGCGGCTGTCGAGTTTGACCTCGGGTCGCGCGAACAAGGCATAGCCGAGATATTGCTTGGCCAGCTCGGTCACCGGAACACGGGTAACCGCGTCTCCCGATTCGGGGAGGATGATGTCGGCGTTGCGCTTGTCGATGTTCACCAGGACACAGGCGCTGCGCGGCGACAGCAACAACACGCAGGGCAGGGTCAGGTTCGTGATTTGTTTGATCCGGCGCTTCACCAGCTTGGCGTTGAGGCCGGCGCGCTCGGCGGCGCGGACGAACAATTCGGGCGTCAGGTCACTGTCCGGCAGCGGCAGGCCGGCGATCAACGCTTCCGCCGACATCGGCCGCTCGAGCCGCCCGATCAGGGTAACCAGTGACGCCAGCAAGGGGTCATCGCGCTTGCCGCCTTGGCTGGCGACATCCCACTGGGCGGCCCCGGAGCCGTCGCCCGCCCGGGGCTCGGGTGCGCCGGCCAGCGCCGCCGTCTCACCGCCCACCGCGTTTGCCGACCCGTCCGGCGCCTGCGAGTTTTCCCCGTCCCCGCCCGTGCGGCCGGCGCCGCTTCGGCGTGGCGAAGGCCCACCGGTCGCGGCCGGATCGCCGCGCCCCTGCTCCTCGGGGTCTCTGGGAGAGTTGGAGGTCATTGCTGTTCCGTCGTTTGCGATTCGCTCACCGCGAAAGCCCCCTGGGGCGCGCCAACGCGCCCGCATGCGGCCATCCCGCCAACGGACCTCACGGTATCACACATCTGGGATTTCTCCGCAAGGACATGGAAAACACATCTCCGCCGCCGAGGCACATGGGGCGCCGCCGAGGCACATGGGGCGCCGCCGAGGCACATGGTCCGAGGAACCTAGACCCATAGTCTGGAATGCTTTTTTGCCACAACAGGGGATATCTGCCACAGTAGTGTTAACGGAATGTTTCCGTCGCCGATGGCGCCCGGCCGGCGTTTCAACGGGGCCGTGGCTCGATCGGGCCTGGCAGGATACGGGTTGACGCGAAATATGACGCAATCAGTTCGGTTCGATAAGGTGGGGCGAAACGCTTTCCGGTATCGCCGATCAGGGCGCCGACGGCTTCGTCGCGGCGCCGGTCGTAGGCCGGCCTGCCGTCACGCCGGCCCTTGCATCCCCGGGGCATCCCCGGGCCGAATAGCGTTGCAAATTTGCAACGGGTATCCTATGGCACGATCTCATTTGTCTTGACCAACCCCCACGGGCAAATTAGGGTCTTCGAGCGCAGCCTTGGGGATTGTTCCATAAAATAACGGTGAGAACCTTCTTTCGTGTCACGAATGAAGTTATGAGGATTTAGAGAGAGAGGGGTTACGATGGATGGCAACGGTCGATTCTTGACATGGTCCCGGGCATTGGCGCTTGGGGCCGTTATCACCGTGTCCGCGGTCACCGGGACACAAGCGGTGACATTGGAAGAAGCGGTTCGTCAGGCCGTGAACACCAACCCCGACGTCAGGGCCCTGGCTTCGGAGCGGCGCGCGGTGGATCACGAACTGCGCCAGGCGCGGGCGGGTTACCTTCCGTTGTTCGATATCCGGGCCGCCGCCGGACCGGAATGGTCCGACCGCACGACCGTCGACGACAAGTGGCTGTTGCGCGTCGAGTCCCAAGCGACGGTTCGTCAATTGCTGTTCGACGGGTACGCCACCGCTAGCGAGGTCGAGAGGCAGCAGGCGCGCGTCGGCTCGGCGGCCCAGCGGGTCCATGATGCGGCCCAGACCACCTCGCTCAATGCCGTGTTGGCCTATGTCGAGGTGCTGCGCTCGCAATCCCTGGTCGAGATCGCCGAAGATAATGCCAAGGCGCACCAGCGGAGCTTCGCCGACGTCAAGCGGCTTGCCGATGCCGGCCGGGGCAATGTCGGCGACGTGCGTCAGACCGAAGCGCGCCTGGCATCGGCGCGGGCCTCCTTGGTCAGGACCCAAGGCCGCCTTGCCGATACCGAGGCCAATTACATCCGCGTCATCGGATCGCCGCCGTCGGGCCTCGTCCGCCCGGTCTTTTCCGACTCGGTCTTGCCGATGACCCGGGATGGGGCGGTGGCGATGGCGCTGCGCAATAATCCCGCCATCGCCGTGGCGCAGGCGGACATCGATACGGCGAAGGCGGAGCTGAAGGCTACCGACGCGCCATTCATGCCGCGCCTCGATCTCGAGCTGGGAACCCAGCAGAACAACAACATCGACGGCGTCGTCGGACGGGAGCAGGATTTCACCGCCCTCGTCGTGCTGCGATATAACCTGTACGCCGGCGGCGCCGATACCGCCCGGCGCAAGGAGTTCATCGAACGCCTGGCGGCTTCCCGTGATCAGGCCGACCGCGCCAAGCGCCGCATCGCCGAGCAGACCAGGCTGGCCTGGAACGGCATGAAGACGGCGGCGGGGCGCGCCGCCCGGGTGCGCGAGGAAGTCACCGCCGATGAGGGCGTGGTCGACGCCTACCGGCAGCAGTTCCTCATCGGCCAGCGCGACCTTCTCGATTTGCTCGATGCCCAGAACGAGCTGTTCATCTCGCGCGGCAATCTCGTGACGGAAGAGACCACGGCGTTGTTCGGCGGCTACCAGGTGACGGCCTCGATGGGGGCGCTGCTGCGCACTCTCGGCGTCAAGAAGCCGAAGGAAAGCATCGCCGGTAAGTCGCGGAAATCGGCGCCGGCCAAGAAGATGGCCAAGAAACCGAAGGCCGAGGAGGCCAAGCCCGTGGCGGTGAAGGAAGCGCCGCCGGCCGAGGAGGCCAAGCCCGTGGCGGTGAAGGAAGCGCCGCCGGCCGAGGAGGCCAAGCCCGTGGCGGTCAAGGAAGCGCCGAAGGCCGAGGAGGCCAAGCCCGTGGCGGTCAAGGAAGCGCCGCCGGCGGAGGAGCCCAAGGCCGCCGAGACCACCCCCGCCGAGGTGACCAAGGCGATGGAAGAGACCCCGGAGGCCGAGGCGCCCAAGGGTATCGAGGCGTCCGCCACCGAGGCGGCGCCGCGACCGGCGGCCGCGGAAGCGGTCGAGGCGGAAATGAAGACGCTGGCGGCGATGCCGGTCGTCGAAGCGCCGGCGCCGGCTACCGGCGGCGGCAATGGCGCCGCGGTGGCGGGCGAAAGGGCGATGTCGCCGATACCCGTCGGCTCCCAGATCACCACCGAAACGGGTCAGATCAGCCCCGACTACCTGCAGATCAAGGTTCCCTACTAGGGAGGCCGGGCGAAACTACGAGGCCGGGCCAAGACGGGCCAAAATGAATATGGGCTGATGCCATCGGAAAAGCCGGGGGGTCGCCAGGATCGATGCGTGGGTGAGAGATCGCCCACGCATTTTTTTTGCCCGCCTCCTGGGCCCAGCCGCGCCCGGGAATAGTTAACCCCAAGAAATAATTCACCCCAAGAAATAATTCACCACAGAGGCACAGAGACACAGAGACACAGAGGAAAGTGATCTTATTCTTAAAGATAAAAAACTTCTTCTTCTCTGCGTCTCTGTGTCTCTGTGGTTTAAAACCTCCGTGGTTCGAAACCGTCGGTTAATGGGTGACCCCTTTTGACTCACCGCGCGGCCCGGGGGAAGGGGCCGTTTGCGCCGATAGCGCGACCGGCGGCTTAACCCTACCTTAAGCCTTATTCGGATAAATGAAGGATGGCCTCGGCCGGGAGCCGGATCCATGGCGCCGCCACGCGAATTCAGGGCGCGTGGGGCTTGGCGCCATGATGGCGACGGTGTCCGGCGCCGCGGCGGACCGCCGGGGCCGTGAGGAGAGCATCATCGGTGCGATGATCGTGAGTTTGCGCAAACCCTGGCTTTGGGCCGCTATCGTGGTGTTGGCGATAGGCGCCGCGATGCCGGCCTTCGCCGATTACGAGACCGGTCTCAGGTCTTACGAGCTCGGCGACTACGAAGGCGCGCTCGAGGAAATCGGGCCGCTCGCCAGGCGCGGCGATCCCGGCTCGCAGTTCCTGCTTGGCGTCATGTACGCCGAAGGCCGCGGCGTGCCCTGGGATGAGGTCAAGGCGCTGGCCTGGCTCGCCTGCGCCGCCGCCGGCAGAAGCAAGTTCTTCCGTCAGAAATCCGACGAGTGGCGGGCGCGGCTGATGAAGACCGCCGACGCCGAGGTCCTCGCCAAGGCCAACGCCGAGACGCGCAAATGCCTCACCTCCAGGCGGCCGGCGCGGCAAGTGGTCGAGCTCGGCAAGAGCGGTGAATATTACCGGGCGGGTCTGTTCCAGCGCATTTTCTTCTTTGTCGGCGACTCTCTCGTCTTGGGCATATTGGTGGTCGCGGCGCAGGCCGAGTGGGCCTGGCTCGAAGCCCTGGTCTTCGCCCTGCTCGATATGCTCGGCAACGTGCTCCTCGGCCTGATTTCGCTGGTCTGGTGGTTCTTCGCCTTCAAGGTCGCCACCATCGTCGCCCGCGCGCTGATGAGAAAAACGGCGATCGAGGCCTATCTCGATATTGCCAGGGGGCCCACCGCGACCGGCGCCGGCGAGCGCCGGGATGACGACCGGCAAGGCCCGTAAACCGGGGGATTTGGCATGATTTGGCTCAGGCAAACGAGGTTAGCAGGATGACGCCGAAGAACGGAATACTCGAGACGATCGAGCCCGGCGCGAAAGACGCCGCCGTGGTCCCGGTGAGCGCCGACGGGTTCATCGCCAGGTTCCTCTCCAGGGTGCCCGCCGATATCGCCCCGACCTTCAGCCAGGCCCAGCTTTTCGCCATCAGGGATTTCGTGATCAACAACCGCGAGCGCCAGGCGGTCGACATCCGCTGGACCATCTCCTTGATCTGGTTCCGCTTCTTCATCGTCGTTCTCGCCGGCCCCGAGCGCCGCTCGGCCGAGCGCCGGGTCACCGAGAGAGCCGCCCGTCCGATCCTGACCCGGTCCAACATCCTCGTCATCGCCGTCTTCCTGGCGATGCTAACGATCTCTTTCGTCGGCATGCATTACGCGCTGATGATGGCGCCGATCCTTGGCGTCGACTGACCGGCGATCGAGGGCCGGGGCGCGCGCCTCGAGCGGCGCGGCTCTCGTCCGGGCCCCGGGTCCCGCCGCCGGCGCCCCAACGCCCCGATAATTCCCCTCGGCCTCGGCCGGCGTCCCCGCCTTGTGAAGAGCGACAGCGGCTTTCAGCCCTACGCATAAATGACTTCTGCCCGCCGGTCGTGGCCGGCGCCATAAAACGCCCGCATCTCCTTAAATAAGCGTGCTCTCTTATGTCCGATTTCAAGGTTTCGTACCCCGATGGGGTCAAGAATGCATAAACCACCAAGGCACGAAGGACCACACTGAAATCAAGGGGTTGGAACTAAAGAGTCAACCACAGAGGCACGGAGACACAGAGAAAAAATGAGAAAGTTTCTTGTTCTCTGTGTCTCTGCGTCTCTGTGGTGAAATCGCTTCTCGTGTCCCTTGTTATCGGCGGTTCGGGGCCTGGCTCCGCCGAAGCGAGGCTTCGCCGAGGCGAGCCGGACCGATGAAGCGCGCGCCATGGCGCGCCAGGGCGCTTGTTGGCGGCGGCGATGCCTGCTATCTTTATTGACAAAGGGTTAATAATAGCGGGGGGCGTTAAGGTTCGGCGGAATCCCTCATTAGTAATAGTTAACGCGGTTTCCTTGAGGAAGCCGCGCTTTCGACTTGACAGATCATGAAGATAGGAGTAAAAGGGGATTAAGTTTGTTAAAACTTTATGAAAATTTCAGTATAGTTAAATATAAAAGTTAATAGAATTAGTTAACATAACTTAGTACTGATTAACGGATATGGTTAACATTGTCCCAATAATGGGACTTTACCTGTAGGGAAGAGACGATGGCAGATCATCAGACGACTTCAGGCGAGAACCAAGGCACCCAGTTGGCACAGGCGGCAACAGACGCCGCCGCCACCGGTTCGGCACAGGGGCTCAAAGTCACGGTCGCCCAGTGCCAGGCGGATGTCCTCCTCGACCCGCCGGCGGCGGGCGAGCGGGTGGTGGTCAAGGGCGAACCCGGCCAGTCCTGCTGCTTCGACCTCGCCAGCATGGAAGGCTCCACGGTTACGCTCGAGGGCAACACCCTGATGATCACCCTCGCCGGCGGTGGCGAGATCGTGCTCGAGAACTTCATCCCCTCGGCGCCGGGCATCCTGCCCGCCGCCATGTGCCTGGCCGACGGCACGGTGATCGAGACCGCCGATCTGATCCTGCAGTCCGGCTCGACGATGGCCGATGTCACCCCGGCCTTGGGCGAGATCGCGCCCGGCGCCGGCGTCGCGCCCGGCGCGGCCCCGCAGCACGGCGGCGGCGCCGGCTTCACGCCCTTCAACATCGATATCCCCGATTTCACCCCGCCGCCGGATCCGATCGACCCGACGGCGCTCTTCCGCACCCCGCCCGACCCCGATCCGGTCTCCGACCCGATCGACGTCTCGGGGGTGGTCGTGGGGGAGGTGCCGCTGGAGCCCCCGGTCGTCGAGCCACTCTCCTTCATCCATGACGAGACGGCGGGTGTCCAGGACGGGCCGACGCCGACGGACGACGACCGTGGCGCCGGCGCCAACCCCGACAACGACGACGTCGGCGAGCTGTCTCAGAATGCGCTAGCCGCGGCCGGCGCCATCGAAAGTCTTTTCGGTGGTGAGCTGAGTCCCATCGGTCAGGCGTTGAGCACCTTGACCGTCGGCGACGGCGAGAGTTTTGCTTTCGACTTGCAAAATGACACCGACAGCGGCCTGACCACCGGTGGCAGTGACAGCCCCATTCTCCTATCCAGTTTCGATGACGATACCGTCTTTGGCTTCACCTCGGGGGAAGAGCTCGTCTTCATCGTATTCCGCGATAGCGACACCGGCGAGGTCTGGTTCATCCAGTACCAGCAGATCAACCACGACGTCGCGAACGATTTCGACGAGGACAATCCGGAAGCCGGCACCGACGAGACCGTGAATCTCGGCTACACGGTGACCAACGCGGACGGCAGCACCTCCAGCACCGTCACCGTCGAGATCCAGGACGACGGTCCGGTGGTGACCGACGAGAACGCCGGTATGCTGTTCGAGACCAGTATCGAGGGAGGCGAGACGGGTTTCGTGGGCGGCACGCTCGACTTCGACTATGGCGCCGACGACGAGGGCGGCATCACCGACATCCGCTTTGTCTCCACCTTCGACCCCGATGCGCCGGGCGGCACCTCGAGCACCCTGACCTCGGGCGGCCAGACGGTGGTCTTCGGCGCGGCGGTGGTTGACGGCGACGACCTCGTGCTCACCGGCACCATCGACGGCGGCGGGACCGACATCATCGAGGTCCGCGTCGACAAGATCACGGGCCAATACACGATCGAGCTTCTCGGCCCGATCGACCATCCTGACAGTGATCTGGAAGTGGGCGAGGGCGGCGAGGTCGGCGCCGACGACACCCTCGACCGCAACTTCGCCGTCCACAGCACG
>JADFJG010000151.1 GCA_022566265.1 Pseudomonadota bacterium
CGGCTCCTTGGTCACGACGATGCGCTTGCCCGGCGCGTGCTGGGGGATGATATCGCCGTAGATGCGCTTGCCTTCCTCGGCGAACCACTCGATGAAGGCGGCGGCATAGACCACCTCGCCCCTGGATTCGGTAATCGGCTTGCCCTGCTCGGTGGTCATGATGGTGGCGAGGTCGTCTGAGTTCTCGAGCATCAGATCGTGCCATTTGCGCAATATCGCGGCGCGTTCCTTCGCGGTCTTGGCGCGCCAACCCGGATAGGCCGCATTGGCCGCCTCGATGGCGCCGGCGGTCTCGCCCCTGCTCATCTTGGGCATGGTGCCGACGAGGGTGTCACCGGAGGGGTTGTTGACCTCGATCGTCTCGCCGGAAGCGGCGTTAACCCACGCGCCGTCGATGTAGCACTGTTGGCGGAACAGGCGCTTGTCTTTCAGTTCCATGAAGATCCTCCCGTGGAATGGCGTAGCCCTAATATAGCCCTGGGTGCTGATAACCGTCGAGTTCGGTGTGTGCCGCGAGAGCAGCCTTATTCCACCGTCACCGACTTGGCGAGGTTGCGCGGCTGGTCGACGTCGGTGCCCTTGATCACGGCGACGTGGTAGGCCAGAAGCTG
Source organism: Pseudomonadota bacterium (assembly GCA_022566265.1). Lineage (GTDB taxonomy): Bacteria > Pseudomonadota > Alphaproteobacteria > SMXQ01 > SMXQ01 > JACZQV01. Next base: position 612 of record JADFJG010000151.1, read on the forward strand.
CACCGGGATGGTGTAGAGGATGGGCGCGACGAAGGGATCGACCTTGGGCAATTCGATGGTCGCCGCCGCCATATCGCCGAGCTTCCCTATGCCCTTCGCATCGGAAAGGAAGATCACGCGTCCGCCGCGGGCGATGACTTCCCGCATGTTCGACGCCGTCTTGTCGAACAGATCATCGGACGGCGCGATGACGATGATCGGCACCTTGTCGTCGATCAGCGCGATGGGGCCGTGCTTCATCTCGCCGGCGGCGAAGCCCTCGGCGTGGATATAGGAGATTTCCTTGAGCTTCAGCGCGCCTTCGAGCGCCACGGCATAGCCGGTGCCGCGCCCGAGATAGAGCACGGTTCTGGCGCTTGCAACCTCGGCGGCAAGCTCCTTGATCTTCTCGTCGTGGTTGAGCACTTCCGCCGCCCGCGCCGGCACCTCGGCGATGGCCGCCGAAAGCGCCGCCTCGCGCCGCTGCCCGATGGCGCCCCGGGCCCGCGCCGCGGCGATCACCAGGCAGGCCAGCACGGTGAGCTGGGTGGTGAACGCCTTGGTCGACGCCACCCCGATCTCCGGTCCGGCGTGGGTCGGCAAGGTGGCGTCGGCTTCGCGCGTCATGGTGCTTCCGGCGACATTGACGATGGCGGCGATATGCTGCCCCTTGGCCCGCGCATGACGAAGCGCCGCCAGGGTGTCCGCGGTTTCGCCCGACTGGGAGATGAAAAGGGCAAGCCCCCCTTTCGGCAATATCGCGTCGCGGTGGCGGAACTCCGAGGCGATGTCGATCTCGGCCGGGATGCGGGCGATGCTTTCGAACCAGTACTTGGCGACCATCGCCGCGTGCCACGAAGTCCCCGCCGCGATCAGCGTCACCCTCGGGATGTCGGTGAAGGAAAAGGGAAGGTCCGGCAGGGTGACGGAACGGTCCTTGGGGTTGAAGAAGGCGAGGAGGGTATCGCCGATGACCGTCGGCTGCTCGTAAATCTCCTTGAGCATGAAATGGTCGAAGTTGCCCTTGCCGATGAGCGCGCCCGAGGCCTCGGTCTCCTGGACCTGGCGGTTGACGATGCGGCCCCTGGCGTCGCGGATCCGCGCGCCGTCGCGGGTGATCTCGGCCATATCGCCGTCCTCGAGGTAGCAGATCCGCCTGCTCAGCGGCGCCAGCGCCAGGGCATCGGAACCGAGATACATCTCGCCGTCGCCGTAACCGATCACCAGCGGGCTTCCCCGCCGCGCGGCGATAAGCAGGTCGTGGACGCCGGCGAACAGGATGCCAAGCGCGAACGCCCCTTCGAGCTTCTCGAGCGTCGCCGCCGTCGCCTCGGCGGGGCTCAAGCCGTCGTCCAGGAAGCGGGTGATCAGGACCACCACCGCCTCGGTGTCGGTGTCGGATTCGAAGCCCCAGCCGAGGCTTTCAAGCTCGTCCCTGAGCTCCTGGAAGTTCTCGATGATGCCGTTGTGGACGACGGCGACGCGGCCGTTGGAATGGGGGTGGGCGTTGATCTCGTTGGGCACCCCGTGGGTCGCCCAGCGGGTATGGCCGATGCCGACGGAGCCCGCCACCGGCGCCTCGCTCAGCAGCTTCTCTAGATTGGCGACCTTGCCCTCGGTGCGCCTCCGTTCGATCGATCCGTTCACCAGGGTCGCTATGCCCGCCGAATCGTAGCCCCGGTATTCGAGGCGCTTCAGCCCCTCGACCAGCAGCGGCGCCGCGTCGCCCTTGCCGATGATGCCGATGATGCCGCACATGGATCGTTAGCCCTTGGCGCCGGGCGTCCCCTTGCCACCGCCGGCGGCGGCCTTGGGCGTCTCCTCGGCGCTCCTCGATTTCGCCGCTTGCTTGCGGGCGCGGTATTTGCGGGCGCCGCCCTCGATCTGTTTTTCCTCGGCGCGGCTGAGCGCCAGCGCGTCCTCGGCGACATCGCCGGTGATCACCGAGCCGGCGCCGATAATGGCGCCGTCGCCGATCACCACCGGCGCCACCATGGCGGTGTTCGAGCCAATGAAGACATCGGCGCCGATGTCGGTGAAGTGCTTCTCATACCCGTCATAGTTGCAGGTGATGGTGCCGGCGCCGATGTTGGTGTCCGCTCCCACCCGCGCGTCGCCGACATATGCGAGATGGTTGATCTTGGCCCCTTCCTCGATCCGCGCCGCCTTGATCTCGACGTAGTTGCCGATATGGACGCCCCGGCCGATCTCGGCCCCCGGGCGCAGCCGCGCGAAGGGCCCGATGATGGCGCGCTCGGCGATGCGCGCGCCCTCGATATGGCAGTTCGCCCTGATTTCGACCTCGTTCGCGACCTTGACCCCGGGGCCGAAGAAGACATTGGGGCCGATGACGACATCGCTGCCGATCTCGGTGTCGAAACTGAAATAGACCGTCGCCGGATCGATCAGGGTCGCGCCGCCGGCCATGGCGGCGCCGCGCAGCCGGGTCTGCAAGACCGCCTCGGCGGCGGCGAGATCGGCCCTTGAATTGATGCCGAGCAACTCCTCCACGTCGCCCTCGATAGCGACGCAGGAATGCCCCTCGGCCCGCGCCAGGGCGACCACGTCGGTGAGGTAGATCTCGCCCCTGGCGTTATCGGTCGTGGCGCGGTCGAGAAGGGAAAACAAAAGCGCCCCGGATATCGCCATCACGCCCGAATTGCAGAGCCCGATCGACCGTTCCTCGTCGGTGGCGTCGCGATATTCGACGATGGCCTCGATCCTGCCGCCTTCACTCAGTTTCAGCCGGCCGTATTCGCCGGGATCGGCGGGGCGGAAGCCCAGCACCGCGACGGCCACGTCGCCATCGGCGTCGCCGTCGACCGCGCCGGCCACCGCTTCGAGGGTCTCGGGGCTAATGAATGGCGTATCGCCGAACAGCACCAGGACACGGCCCTCGAAGCCTCCCAAGGTGGCCCGCGCCGCCTTGACGGCGTCGCCGGTGCCCAAGGGCGTTTCCTGCACCACCGCCGGCACCGGCGCGATCGCTTCCGCCAGATCCGTCATGCCCGGACCGATGACGCACACCAGCCGCTCCGGTGAAATGGCGCGCGCGGCATCGAGCGCGTAATGGATCATCGCCCGCCCGGCCAGGCGGTGGAGCACCTTCGGCAGCTCCGACTTCATCCGCGCGCCCCGGCCCGCGGCGAGAATGACGACAGCGGTTTTTTGCTTTGACATCAATAGCTAACTCTTTACAACGCCAGTGGCGCCAGGGCGGCCGGCGGACCGCGCGAACTGCGCTTGGGAACTTGCCATAACGCCTGAGTGGATTCCAAGTCAACTATTGTTACTGAAGGTTTCAGTAAACTTTTGGGGAAATCTCCGTGACCGCTAAGCTCGAAGCCATCGTTTTCGACCTCGACGGCACCCTCATCGACAGCGCCCCGGAACTGGCATTGGCGCTCAATTCCGGGCTTTCCGAGGCCGGCCGCGGGAGGCTCGATGTCGAGCAAGTGAAGATGATGGTCGGCGACGGCATCGACAAGCTGGTCGAGCGCGGCCTGGAGGCGACCGGCGGGCCGCTCGGGGCCGAAGGATTCAGGGAAGTGGCGGACCGGGTGCGCGAGTTCTACTGGAACGTCGAGATTTCCCCGCCCTATCCCGGGGTGCTGGAAATGCTCGAGAAGCTGCACGGCGACGGCCTCAAGCTGGCGATCTGCACCAACAAGCCCCTGGAGCCGACGCTGAAGATTCTCGAGGGCGTCGGCATCGCCGACCGCTTCGCCGCCGTCGCCGGCGGCGATGGTCCCGCCGGGCGCAAGCCCGATGCCGGCCCGTTGCGCTGGGTGCTGGCGGAGATCGGCGCCAAGGTAGAGAGCACGGTGATGGTCGGCGACAGCCGCAACGACGTCGGCACGGCGCGGGCCGCCGGGATTCCGATCATCGCCGTCGCCTATGGCTATCCGGTGGTGCCGGTGGAAGAGTTGGGCGCCGATATCTTGATCGATAGCATCGATTTGCTGCCCGGCGCCATCGCCGAACTCGGCTTCGCTTGAACGGCATTTGACCAGCGGTCCCGATCGGGCTTCGAGTCGCGGCCCGGCCTCGCGGCCGCGCCGGGCGGCGGGCGCCTTCACCCGTCGGTGGTTTCGCAGCAGGCGGTGGATTTCGCCTCGGGCATCTCATTCAGCGTATCGGCGCCAAAGATCTCGATCTCGCCCGAGGTGGCGAAGCTCTCCCACGCCACCCCTTGCGGGTCCGTGACCCACGCCTTGTTGCCCCTGGCGTAGCAGCACTGGGCGTCCTTCTGCTCGACGACCGCCCGGCCCGCGCCTCGAAGCCGCTCACTCAGCTCCGACAGCTCCTCATCGTCATCGACCTGGATGCCGAGATGGTTGATCCCGGTCTTGTCCCGGCGGTCGGAGATGGCGAAGTTGACCCTCGGGTCATCGAGCATCCATTTGGCGTAATCCACCTTCAGCACGGTCGGCTCGGCGGCGAACAGCGTCGAATAGAAGCCGATGGACTCGGCGAGGTCCTCGACGTTGACGTGGACATGCAGGCGTTTCATGGCCTTCCTCCTGAAATTCCCAGCGCCCCGGCGCCGGGCCCCTCGGCGGGCTCCGGCGGGCGGTCGCGCTTCCTTGACAGTACGCTTGGCGCCACCTTATATGGAATCGACCGAACGCATAAGGGCCTTAGACTTCGAGGCCCCGGTTCCGGGCGCTTAGCTCAGCGGGAGAGCACCGTCTTCACACGGCGGGGGTCACTGGTTCAA
>JADFJG010000055.1 GCA_022566265.1 Pseudomonadota bacterium
AGTCGGCGAAAGGCCGCCGCCTCCAGTTCCGTTCGGGTGCTATCGTCCATGCCTGTCTCCTCCCATCTTCTTTGTTCCATCGGGGCCGGGCGCCGGGGTCGGTGCCTCGTGCCACCCCTCGGCGGGCCCGACGCCTGGATTATATATATACGCCGCGCCAGTTCTACATCAATCTAAATAGAGCAAAAATCGTTATAAACCAACAAATTAAGCGCATGCTAAGCCAAATAGGGATGCGGTGTGGTTCTGTGTTGATCCCGGGGTTTCTGTGCACATTTTCACAGGAATTTCACAGGGCACGCTTCATTGGTTGAGGGAAGGAAGGGGGGGAGGAAAAAATGGGCCGGCGCGCGATCCCAACTAAGGGCGCGATCATCCCGGCGGTGGTAGGCATGGATATCTGTGGTCCGCGTCCGCGCTCTCATGGTCTTTGAAAATGTCGTATCGTTTTGTATAGGGTCTTCACTTAGGGCCTCTCTTTCCTATGACACCAAACTGAAAGCAACCCAATGGCAGACGAGAAAGCACGGGCGGGGATGTTGACTGGCTATGGTTTCGTACAACACGCCGATGATCCTACTGCTGGCATCCTTCGTCTGGACACGAAGGACAAACCACTCTTTGTGATGGTGACGAAGAAAAGTCTATTGATGCTCTCGGAGGCCCTGGCGGAACATGCCGAGGAGCTTGAGGAACACCGGTAATCTGACCGCCCTTATCGTCAGCGGCGGATGGCGACCGAAGAGCTTAATCCCGGTGATGTGTTTCTTTGCTATCTTCTGGCCGTTGAAGCGCGGTGTTCCCCTACAACGATAGTTTGGGAGGAGAGATTTGGCGTTTACAGAGGAGATTGCTGATAAGCTGGGGTTCTATGTTTATCGTCTAATTGACCCTCGCAATGGCGAAACCTTTTATGTTGGCAAGGGCAAGGGCAATCGCGTATTCGCCCATGTTGCTGGTGAGCTTGAAGCGGGGGCGGACGAGTTGTCAGAAAAGCTCCAACGTATTCGTGAAATCCGGCTCGCGGGCTTTGACGTTGCCCATGTTATTCATCGTCATGGTCTGGATAGCAGGACGGCTATTGAAGTCGAAGCCGCGCTAATTGACGCCTATCCCGGCGTCACGAACATCACTAGTGGATATGACGCCGACGAGCGCGGCGCAATGCACGCGAACGAGATCATCGAGCGATATCAAGCGGCGGTCGCTGAATTTGAGCATAATCTTGTGATCATCAATATTAACCGAACAGCCTCAGAGCGGCCGCTCTATGAAGCGGTACGCTATGCCTGGAAAATCAGTCCGAAGAAAGCCGAAAAGGCGGACTACGTTCTCGCCGTTCAGCGGGGTCTCATTGTCGGTGCTTTCAAAGCGGATAAATGGTTGAGAGCGACCCCCGAGAATTTCCCAGGAACGCCGGATGTCTGGGAAGGACGCTGGGGATTTGTTGGTCACGAGGCACCAGATCACATCCAGAAGCTCTATGTGCGACGGAGAATGCCCGACGATCTACGCAAAAAGGGTGCTGCCAATCCGATACGCTATGTAAACGCCCCTCGTTCTGACAACTAGCACACTGGCCCATGCGGATTACTGCCTGAAATCGGGTATGGGGGGAGCCCCAGGCAAAAACCAACACCGCACTCACTGCTCTCGGCATCACTGCGGGGAAAGTCACACTGTCAGTCCGATAACTCCTCTTCAAGTACGGTCTTGGAGCGACGGTCCAAGAATTCCGGGATATCGAGCAGATTATATATCCTTTACCGTTTCCTCGACCAGCAGATCGACGACGGCCTTGAGCGCCTTCTCCTGGTTGCCCCCGGCCGCCAGCACGTCGTCATAGACCTTGACCTGGCGATGCGCGCTGGTGCCTTCGGCGACGATGGTCCGCGCGCGGGCGATTTCGCTCTCGCATTTGAGCGCCTCGGCGTCCTCGGCCACCAGCTCCAACAGCTCCTCCATCAGTTCCGCGTAGGGGACGATTTCTCCCTTGCCGAAATCGACCAGCCCTTCGTCGACGCCGTAGCGCTGGGCCCGCCAGCGGTTCTCGTTGATCAGCATGCGCGGGTAGGTGCGCCAGCGCTGGTTGGTGAGCCTGAGCCGGTAAAGCATGCGCAATATGCATTGATAGATCGCGGCGACGCACGCGGCGTCGTCGAGGCGCGTACAGACGTCGGTCAGGCGCATCTCCAGGGTCGGGAAACGGGCGGATGGGCGAACGTCCCACCACAGCTTGGTGGCGTCCTCGATCAGCCCGGCTTCCACCATGATGGCGACGAGGCGCAAATATTCCTTGTAGCTGGCGAATCGCTCGGGCAGCCCGGTACGGGGCAACTCGTCGAACACGCAGATGCGGTACGACTTCAGCCCGGTATTGTCGCCGCGCCAGAACGGCGATGAGGTGCTGAGCGCCAGCAGGTGGGGGAGGAAGTAGCTCACCTGGTTCATCAGGTCGATGCGAAGCTCGTCGTCCTCGATGCCGACATGGACGTGCATGCCGCCGATCAACAGCCGCCGGGCCACGCCCTGGAGGTCGTCGGCGAGGATATTGTAGCGGACCTTGTCGGTGTGGCGCTGTTCGCCCCAGTGGGCAAAAGGGTGGGTCGAGGCGGCGATCGGCGCATAGCCGTACTTCTCGGCGATCTCGGCCACGGTGCCGCGCAGGTACGACAGATCGGCGCGGGCCTCGGCCACGGTCTCGCAGACCCGCGTCCCCACCTCGATCTGCGATCGCAGGAACTCGGCGCAGACCTGGCCGCGAAGCAGGGCCTGGCAGTCGGTCATCATCGATTCGGGAGGCTCGGTGGCGAGGTCCCGGGTATCGCGCTCGACCAGCAGATACTCTTCCTCGATGCCGACGGTGAATTTCGGCTCGGTCGCTGCCATTCGCCTGTTCCCTCAGTAATGCTCCACCCGGTAGAGGCCGGGATCGTCGAGGATGCCGCCAAGCGCGTCGGCGAGGAGGGCGGCATTGCGTTCGGCGCCGGCGTCGGTCTCCACCAGGTCCTGCCTGATCTCGATCAGCGCATGGGGCAGGCCTTGGCTCTCGGCATGGGTTTCGATGGAAATGCCGTGGTCGTTCCCGCCCGAATAGGGCTGGTTGTCGCCGACGCAGATTCCGGCGTTGGCGCCGAGCCGCCTCATCAGGGGCACGGCGATGCGCGGATCGCGGCGCCACAATATGCCGAAGTGCCAGGGCCGGTCATGGCGGTTGAGCGACGTGGTGAAGCTATGGAGCGAGATGATCGCCGGGGCGATGCCCCGCTCCATCAATTCGCCGCTGAGCCGGTCGATGGTCTGGTGATAGGGACGGTGGATCTTCTCGATCCGCCGCGCCTTGTCCTCGGCCGAGATGTTCCGGTTGCCGGAAACGATGGCGCCGTCGCTGATGACCGAGATCAGGGTGGGGTCGTCGAGATGGCGGTTGACGTCGATCACCAGCCTGGAATAGCCCGCCAGCACCAGCGGCGCGTCGAGCATTTCACTCAGCGCGCGGCCGACCCCGGCGATGCCGATGTCGTAGCAGATGTGCCGGCCAAGCTCGGCCGGATCGAGGCCAAGCGTGCCAAGCGCCGCCGGCATGGCGGCGCTGGCATGATCGCAGGTCAGGATGACCTTGGCCGCGCCGCCTTCATTGACGATTTCGACCGGCGGCGGGTCGGCCGCGCCGATCAGCGCATCCGGGGCCTGGACCGGCTCGCTCGCCTGGGAGCTTTCGAACATGGCGGCACTATAGCCTAGTTTTCAAAGCTTTTAAGGGTTCCAGGTTTCTCATACCAAAGGTTTGGTATCAGTATTGGAAAAGTGTTTACCGTTTCCAAACGAGGCGCCGTCGGGTCATCGGCCAGGGCCGGGAAAACCCTCGATTTCCGGGATCGCCGACGGCGCGGGAGGCCCGGCCGACAGCCCGCCGTTCCCCTCGATCCCGCCTTCCCCTATATAACGCCCCTATGAGCAATTCCGACGCGGGCGGGGGCCCGGCGGATGGGCAAACGGCAAGGATCGCCTTCATCGCCCTGCTTTCGGGCGCCATCGGCATCGCCTTCGCCCCCATCTTCGTGCGCCTGAGCGAGCTCGGCCCGGGCGCCACCGCCTTTCACCGCCTCCTTCTCGCGGCGCCGTTCCTGTGGCTGTGGATGGGCCTCGAGAACCGGCGCGGCGCGGCGACGGGGCGCAAGCCCGCCACGGCCCGGGATTACGGCTGGCTCGCCCTCGTCGGCCTGCTGTTCGCCGCCGATCTCGGCCTCTGGCACTGGTCGATCCGGCTGACCTCCGTCGCCAACGCGACGCTGCTGGCCAACGCCGCGCCGATCTTCGTGACCCTCGCCGGCTGGCTCGCCCTGGGCCAACGCTTCACGCCCGTGTTCCTCGCCGGGCTGGCGGTGGCGCTCCTGGGCGCGGTGCTGCTGATGGGATCGAGCGTCACCCTTGGCCTCGATCATGTGCTGGGCGACGGCCTGGGCCTGGCGACGGCGGTGTTCTACGCCGCCTACATGCTGGCGGTCAAAAAGCTGCGGGCCGATTTCTCGACCGCCACCGTCATGGCCTGGAGCGCCGCCGCCGGCGCCATCGTCCTGCTGCCCTTGGCGCTGATCTCCGGCGAGAGCATCGTCGCGACGACGGCCTGGGGCTGGGGCGTGCTGCTGGCGCTGGCGCTGATCTCCCATGTCGGCGGCCAGGGCCTGATCGCCTACGCGCTGGCCCATCTGCCCGCCGCCTTCTCCTCCGTCAGCCTGCTGCTCCAACCCGTCGCCGCGGCGCTGTTGGCGTGGCTGATCCTGAGCGAGGCGCTGGGCGTCGTGCAAGGTTTAGGCGGCGCCATCGTCCTCGCCGGCATCGCCATCGCCAGGCGCGGCAGCGGGTGAGTCAGATCGCCTATCCCTTGCCCCCGGCGGCGGCGTCGATGAGGGCCTCGGGCTTGGGGCCGCCGGTCGCCCAGTCGAGGAGCTCCACCGTGTGCACCACCGGGATGGCGGTGCCGCCACTGATCTGGACCTGGCAGCCGACGTTGCCGGTGGCGATGACCTCGGGCGACACCGTCTCGATGTTGTGCACCTTGCGCGCCAGAAGCTGTCTGGCGATGTCGGGCTGCAACAGATTGTAGGTGCCGGCCGAGCCGCAACAAAGATGCCCCTCGGGCACCGTGGCGACCTCGAAGCCGGCCGCTTCGAGCAGGGCGATCGGCGCCGTCTCCACCCCCTGGCCGTGGCGCAGCGAACAGGCGGACTGATACGCCACCTTGAGGCCCGGCAGGTGCATCGGCGGGGCGAGACCGATCTCGGCGACGAACTCGCCGATGTCCCGGGCCAGCGCCGACACCGCCTCGGCCCTGGCGGCCCATCGTTCGTCCTGGCGCAGGATGAAGCCGTAATCCTTGACCATGGTGCCGCAGCCCGAGGCGTTGATGATGATGGCGTCGAGACCCTCGCCCTCGGCTTCCCGCGTCCACGCCTCGATGTTGGCCTTGATGGCGCGATGCGCGTCCTTCTCCCGGCCGAGGTGATGGCCGATGGCGCCGCAACAGCCGGTGCCCTTGACGATCAGCACCTCGCATCCATGGCGCCGCAAGAGCCGGATGGTGGCTTCGTTGATCGCCGGCGCCAGGGTGCATTGGACGCAGCCCGCCAGCAGGGCGACGCGTTTCTTGCGTTCGCCCTCGGCGGGATAGGAACCGGGCCCGCCCGGCCCGGACGCCTTCGGGATCCTCGCCGGGAGCAGTTCGAGAACGTCGCCGAGCGGTCCCGGCACCAGCCCCGCCAGCGGACGGAAGAGGCGCGCCAGATGAAGGGCGGCGCGGAACAGCCAGGGCCTCGGCAGCACCAGGGCAAGGGCCAGGCGCAACGCCCGGTCGGGCCACGGCCGGCGGTAGGTCTGCTCGATATGGCGGCGCCCGTGATCGACCAGGTGCTGGTAATGGACCGCCGACGGGCAGGTGGTCATGCAGGCGAGGCAGGACAGGCATCTGTCGATGTGCTTGACGACCTCTTTCGTCGCCGGCTTGTCATTCTCCAGCATGTCCTTGATCAGATAGATGCGCCCGCGCGGGCTGTCGAGCTCATCGCCGAGCAGCACGTAGGTCGGGCAGGTGGCGTTGCAAAAGCCGCAATGGACGCAGGCCCGCAAGATCTTCTCGGACTCACTGACGTCGGCATCGGCAAGCTGGGCGAGGGTGAAGTTGGTTTGCATGCGCGCGTTCCCTCAGACCCCCGCGTACATGCGCCCGGCATTGAGGATGCCCTTGGGATCGAAGTTCTCCTTCACCCGCCGGGTCAGGCCGGCGAGGGCCTCTGGCTCGGGCTGGAACACCGGCACGGTCCGGCGCGTCTCGGCGTCGGCGCGGATGAGCGTGCCATGGCCGCCGGCTTCCCCGATGGCGGCGCGCACGATGGCGGCGCGCTTGGTGGCCGCCATGTCGTCCAGCGCCCCGATCGCCAGCCAGATCAAGCCGCCGCCCCAATCATAGAAGGCCTGCGTCCGGAGGTTCCCGGCGATCCGCCCGGTGATGGCGGTGGCCTCCGACGGCGGCGCCGCGATGCGCCACACCTCGCAGCCCGGGCCGAGGGCGGACGGGGAAACCAGCGGATGCACGTCGCGGATTTCCCGCCACAGCGCGCGGGTATCGGCGTGCGCCAACTCGCCCACCGTGCCGAAACCGGCGAGGCCCTCCCCAAGGCCCTTGGCGCGGGCGGCGACCGAGGGCGCCGGCCCCTCGAGCCTCAAGATAGTGGCGGCGTTGGCGCCGGCGATCCGCGCGACCCAGGATCGCTGGGCCAGGGGCTTTGGCAGATGGGCCGCGGCGGTGACCTCCCAGGGCCCGGTGAGCGCCTTGGTCATGGCGTCGAGCGCCGCCCGGTCGTCGAGGCCCGGGATGACGACGGTGCGGCTGTCGTCCGGCGCCGGCAGCACCTTGAAGGTCACCTCGGTCATCACCGCAAGGGTGCCGAATGAGCCGGTCAGCAGCTTGGACATGTCGTAGCCGGTGACGTTCTTCACCACCCGGCCGCCGGACTTGAAGGCTTCCGCCCGTCCACTGACGGCCTTGACGCCGAGGATATGATCGCGCGCGGCGCCGGCGGCGATCCGCCTCGGCCCTGAAAGGTTGCAGGCGAAGATGCCGCCGATGGTGGCCCCGCCTGTCTTGTCTCTATCCTCCGCGCCTTTCAGCACGGCGCCATAATCGGCGGGCTCGAACGCCAGCTGCTGGCCGTTCCTATCGAGGTTCGCCTCGATTTCGGCAAGTGGCGTGCCCGGCCTGGCGGTCATCACCAGCTCGTTGGGCTCGTACAGGGTGATGCCGGCGAGGCGCGAGAGGCTCAGCCTGCGCCCGGCCTCGGCGGGCCGGCCATAGTTCCTTTTGGTGCCGGCGCCGAGGATCTCGAGCGGCGTCCCCTCGGCGAGCGCCTCGGCCACCGCGTCGAGGACCTCTTCCGGGGTGCCGGGCGTCATCACGTTTTCCATCGGGTTTGGCCGGTCAGAACCGGGGCAGGTCGGGGTGGCGCGTCCGCCCGCGATGGATATGCACGCGGCCGAGTTCGGCGCAGCGATGCAGGATCGGAAACATCTTGCCGGGATTGAGCAGGGATTTCGGATCGAAGGCGCATTTCAGGCGCTGCTGGTGCTTGAGGTCGTCCTCGTTGAACATCACGCCCATGAGGTCCCGCTTCTCGACCCCGACACCGTGCTCGCCGGTCAGCACGCCGCCGACCTTGACGCAGAGCTTGAGGATCTCGGCGCCGAACTCCTCCGCCTTCTCGAGCTCGCCGGGGATGTTGGCGTCATAGAGGATGAGGGGGTGGAGATTGCCGTCGCCGGCGTGGAAGACGTTGGCGACGCGAAGGCCGAAGCGCTTCGAAAGCTCGGCGATGCCGGTCAGGACCTCGGGCAGCCGGCCCCTCGGTATGGTGCCGTCCATGCAGTAGTAGTCGGGGGAGATCCGCCCGATCGCCGGGAACGCGGCCTTGCGCCCGGCCCAGAACAACAGCCGCTCGTCCTCATCGGCGCTGATGCGCACCGAGGCGGCGCCGTTGTCCTCGGCGATCCGCCGCACCCGCCCGATCAGGTAATCGACCTCGGCCTCGTGGCCGTCGAGCTCGACGATCAGCAGCGCCTCGGCGTCGCGCGGATAGCCGGCATGGACGAAGTCCTCGGCGGCGTGGATCGCCAGTCTGTCCATCATCTCCATGCCGCCCGGGATGATGCCGGCGGAGATGATGTCGGCGACGCAATGGGCCGCCGCTTCGGTGGTCGCGAAGCCGAGGAGAAAGGCGCGCGCGGTCTCGGGCTTCGTGAGGATTCTGACGGTGACCTCGGTAATGACGCCGAGCAGCCCCTCCGAGCCGGTGAGCACGCCCATGAGGTCATAGCCGTCGGCGCCGACATGCTTGCCGCCGAGCCGGATCACCTGGCCGTCCATCAGCACCACTTGAAGCCCCAGCAAATTGTTGGCGGTCAGCCCGTATTTCAGGCAGTGCACGCCGCCCGAGTTCTCGGCGACGTTGCCGCCGATGGTGCAGGCGATCTGGCTCGAGGGGTCCGGCGCGTAGTAGAAGCCCTTGTGCTCGACCGCTTCGGTGATGGCGAGGTTGGTCACCCCGGTCTGGGCGACGACGCAGCGGTTGTCATAGTCGATATCGAGGATGCGGTTGAACTTGCCGAGCCCAAGCGTCACCGCGTCGGCGAGCGGCAGGGCGCCGCCCGAGAGCGAGGTGCCGGCGCCGCGGGGCACCACCTTGATATCGTTGGCGAGGCAATAGGCGAGTACCCTGGAGACCTGCTCGACGGTCCTCGGCAGGACGACGATCAGGGGCAGTTCACGATAAGCGGTGAGCCCGTCGCATTCATAGGCCCTGAGCTCGTCCACTTCCTCGATCACGCCTTCGCCCGGCACGATATCGCGCAACGCCCCGACGATCTGCTTTCGCCGGGCGATGACCCCGGCGTCGGGCTTGGGCATCTTCATCGCGTGACTCTCCCTTCGGCGCCAAAACGCCCTTGAGTATATCTAGGCATCTTTCGCCGCCCTCACTATAGCGGGCCTCGCCGGTCGGTTTCAAATGTCCGCGCTTGTCGAACAACTATTGGCAGGCGTGATCGACAAGGAGTAGTCTCCGCCTATGCGCCGCCACAGAAACGCCAAGATCGTCGTCACCTTGGGACCGGCGACCTCGAACCCGCAAGCCATCGAGGAGCTGTTTCATGCCGGCGCCGATGTCTTTCGCCTCAACTTCAGCCACGGCGATCGCAAGACCTACGCCGATACCATCGGAACCATCCGGGCGCTGGAAAAGAAATGCGACCGTCCGATCGGCCTGTTGATGGACCTTCAGGGGCCGAAATTGCGCCTCGGCGAGATCGGGGGCGGCACGGTCTGCCTCGAGAAGGGGGCAAGGTACCGCCTCGATCTGTCGCCCGAGCCGGGCGACGCGCGCCGCGCGCCGTTGCCCCATCCGGAAGTGTTCGCCGCGATCAAGCCGAAACAGGAGCTGCTGATCGATGACGGCAAGGTGCGGCTCGAGGTCGAGGAGTGCGGCGAGGATTTCGCCGACACCAGGGTGATAACCGGCGGTGATATCTCGGACCACAAGGGGGTGAACGTTCCCAACGTCGTGCTGGCGGTCGAGGCGCTGACGGAAAAGGACCGCGGGGACCTCGAATTCGCCCTCGACAACGGGGCGGATTGGGTGGGGTTGTCCTTCATCCAGCAGCCCGAAGATGTCGCCGCCGTCCGCGACCTTGTCGACGGCAGAATTGCCATCATGGCCAAGCTGGAAAAACCGATGGCGATGGTCCGTCTCGACGACATCATCGAGCTGTCGGATGCCGTCATGGTGGCGCGCGGAGATCTCGGCGTCGAGATGGCGCCCGAGGAGGTGCCGAGCCTGCAGAAGCGGATCATCCGGGCCTGCCGCCTGGCCGGCAAGCCGGTGATCGTCGCCACCCAGATGCTCGATTCCATGGTCCATTCGCCGGCGCCGACCCGGGCCGAAGCATCGGATGTCGCCACCGCCGTTTATGACGGCGCGGACGCGGTGATGCTGTCGGCGGAGACCGCGACAGGGAACTATCCCGTCGAATCGGTGGCCATGATGGAACGGATCATCAAACGGGTGGAAGTCGACCCCCTTTACCGCACGATCATGGACGCCCACCACCCCGAGCCCCAAGCCACCACGTCGGACGCCATTACCGCCGCCGCGCGTCAGGCGGCCGAGACGGTCTCGGCGGTCGCCATCGTGACCTTCACCACTTCAGGCTCGACGACGATGCGCGCTTCGCGGGAACGCCCCGGAGTGCCGATCCTGGGCCTGACCGGCGACATGGCCACGGCCAGGCGTCTGGTGCTGGGCTGGGGGGTCCATTCCGTCCACACCGCCGACGTCGAGAGCTTCTCCGATATGGTGGATAAGGGCATCCACATCGCGTTTCGCGAGGAATTCGCCGAGACCGGAAGCCGTCTGGTGATCACCGCGGGTGTCCCCTTCGGTATTTCGGGAACGACCAATGTCCTCCGAATCGCCGAGGTCGAGGGGTGAGAAGGGTTCCTTAACGCGTATTCCCCAACCCCGGCCGAAACCGCTAGAGCGCTATCCGACCAGATGGAAGCGATTTGATGGGGCAAAACGGTCCCTCGGGTAGGAGCGGCGCGCAGCGCGATGTAGGACATCGGGCAAGCGTCGCGACGCATCCGAGGGGCCGTTTTGCCCCACCGAAGGCCGGGTTCTTTTGCGCCGTGGCGTCGTTGCGCACCTTTGCCGATGCTCAAGCATCGCCATGCGGCACGCGCCTAGCCACGACGCAAAATAATCCCGGTCAAACGATTCCATCTGGTCGGATAGCGCTCTAGTAAAGCCGATCGCTGAACGGAAGCGGCCCCGGGAAGCCGGGGCCGGATTAACCTTGGCGCGCCTTGAGGCGGGGATTGCGCTTGTTGATGACGTAAACGCGGCCGCGCCGGCGCACGATCCGGCACGACTTGTCCCGGCGTTTGGCTGATTTCAGGGAATTCAAAACCTTCATGTCACGGGGTCCTTGAAAACGCGCTCTGGCTCGCCCGCCGTGGCGAGGCCAGGAAAATAGGGGGCCGGGCGCGATCTGTCAACGCCTGGGCGGGCGCGAGCGCGCCGAGGGCGCCGAAGGAGGCCCCGCGGATCACTTCTTGGGTTTGAGGGCATAGATCCGGTACACGCGGATATTGCCACTGTCGAGCGCGGCGACACGCCGCGCCCAATGCTCGGCCTCGTCGACCAGGCTCGATGCCAGCTCATCGGCGATGCTGCCGGGTTCGTGGGTGTCGATGAACTTCTGCCAACCGTCGAAAATTCTCTGCCGCGCGCCCTTCGTGATGTCCTCGACGACGCGGATATCGAAGCTGAGGTGTTTGAGATAGGCTTCTGTCCGATCCGCGGACCAGGGGTGGGGCTGGACCGGTTCGTGCGCTATCCAATCCTTGACCGCTTGGGACTCGGCGCCGCGCTCGCGCACCATGTAGTCGGTGAAGACGAACTGACCTTCGTTCTTCAGCGCCGCGAAGACCGTCTTGAACAGGCGCTCCTTGTCGGCGACGGTGAAGAGAGCCTCCTTGGAGAAGACCCGGTCGAAAAAATTGGGCCGGAGTTCGATGGTCTCGAAGTCGGCGTGAGTGACCGGCGCTTTCTTCGACAAGCCGGCCTTCATCGAACGCTCCATGCCCGCGGCGGCGAGCGCATCGGAGTTCTCCATGCCCGTCATCCAGGCTTTGGAATCCTCGGCGATGGCGCGGGCAGGCCCGCCGAGGGCGGCGCCGAGATCGAGCACGTTCATCGACGAGTTCATGCCGAACGGCTGGACCAATTTGAGGACGTGCTCGACACCGCCAGGGCCGATGAAGCCGGGGCCCCAAATGGTTTCCACGATCTTGATGCGCTCCTCCGGCCAGTTCTTGTCGGTTAATTCGGGGGGAGCTTCTTCCGCCTTGAACTCGAGGCTGGCGACACCGGCGACGGTTTTTTTCTTCAGGGTTTCCCGCAGGCTCTCGTCCTCGATCCCGAGTTCAGCCGCTACGTCCTCGGCGTTTTTCCCTTGCCACCACGCCAGGAAGCGGACGCGGAAGGAGATGTTGGTCTCACCGGACTCGTCGGATTCTTCGGCGTCTTCGGCCTCCCGGATCGTTCGCGCCAGTTCCTCGGCGTCATGCCCGTCCCACCAGGCCTTGAGGCGGAAGGAGAAGGGGAGCTTTCCCTCCTCTTCCCCGTCCGTCTCTTCCCCCTCGGCGTCCTCCCGGTCGAGGTCTTCGCCCTTGGCGTCTTCGTCTCCCCCGGGCGTCTCGATCAGCGTTTGCGGGTCCTCGCCGTCCCACCACGCCTTGAGGCGGGCGCCCATAGGTATACCCGGCCCCGCCTCTTCTGAGGAGGAGCCGGCAAACGGAAGCATCCGCCGGAATGTGGCCGCGATCTGCAATAGCCTGGCGTCGATAGTTTCACAATTACTTATGTTAAACTTTATGCGCCAATGATTAATCAACGCTTAACCCATTCGCCCTGGCCATCAATCGGGCTATCAATATTGAGGGCGAAGGGTGGCCGGATATTGCCTTATTCGATGATGTAGATCGGGCTCGACCAGACCTGGTGGCCGTCCTCCTGGGTCAGGCAGACATAAAGGGCGTTATCATTGCCGGATTTGAGCGCGATCCGGCGTTCCACATCGAGCCTCATGGCCCTGTTATCGTCGGGCAGGCGAAAGACGCGGACCCGGCGGCCGATGCCGCCGGCCTCGAATTTTCTGTCCTCGAGACCGATGTCGGAGATCGCCAGTTGGCATTGGACCAGGGCCGTCTCGATGGCGAGCGAACCGGCGTCGCGATCGGCGAGCCATAGATCGAAGCCGACGAAACCGCCGGTCGTCAGCGCCTTCCAGTTGAGCGTCGCCTCGTCCGGTTGCTCCACGGTCTTCTCGAGATTGTAGAAGTTGATCGGCTGGATTCGCTCGATACGGTTGCCACTGAGTTTGGCGCCGCCGTCCCAGATGGTCTGGCGTCCGCGGCCCCGGTATTCGGAGCCCTCGAGGATCACCCGGATGCGCTTGCCGAGATCGGCCTCGCCGTAAGGGCGGACGGTTTCCAGGGTCTCGATCCCGTTGCGGATCTCCAGGCGCTCTATCGGCGCCGATGCCACCGCCTCGACGGCGAAGGTGACCTCATTATCGGCGCAACTGAGGATGTCGCCCATCATCGCTTCGGACACCTTTTGGCTCTTACCCGCGCCCAGCGCGGGGTCTTCATCGAACAGCTCGGCGCCGGTATCGAAGCGGGCGCGGACATCGAGGATCATGCGGCATCCCGTGGTCGCGTAATGGTGGCGTTGGCGCAACGACTCCATGAGCCCCTCGCGGCTCAGCTCCCTCGCCAGCATGCAGGTCAGCCCGCCATAGGCGCCGAACAGGGTGGCGCCGGGGTAACTGGCGCCGGGGCGTCCCTTGTGGCCGTCGCTGTTGGCGACGATGCCGACGCGATAGCCCTGCTCGAAGGCGTCTTGCGCGATCCATTCGAAGGTGCCCCAGGCCGAATGGACCTCGACCGAGCGCTCGAGCCGGACATCATGGGCCATGACGATATCGGCGTAGCGCCCGCCGACATGGGCGAAGACGACGCAGTCCTCATCGGCGAGGGAGGCGAACAACTCGGCCGCCGTATTGGCGTCGGTGCCGATGTCGGAAAGATCGTCGACCAGGGCGTGGGAGGAGCGGCGGATTTGCCGTCCCTCTTCCATGAACAAGACGTTGCGGTCGCCGCCGAGCCCGGTGTTGCCCGACCATTCATAGCCGGGAAAGACGATGAACCGGCCGTCCTCGTTGAACTCTTCGCTGAGCTCGTTGAGGTGGTTCCAGAAGCCGGTGGTGATCTGGAAATCGTTGCCCTGGTGACAGCAGGCGTCGAGGAACGCCCTGTCGCGGGCGAAGGCGAAGTAATCGCGCGCCGAGTTGGTGCCGATGGTCTCCTCCGACTGGCCGTGGAGATCGCCCCAGAAGGGGAGGAGGGCGGGTGAGGCTTCGATACGCAAGGGATTGGACCGGCAGAGCGGCTTGCCGCCGGCATCGATCATCTCGATACGCACGTCCCCTGGCGTGGAGCCGCCGAGGCCATCAATCGTGCGGCAGAATTCGCCGGGGCTGAAGGTGACGGAATCAGGCAGGCCGGTGAGGGGGCCGGTGGCGCGGAGCCTGAACGTGCCCTCGCACCGGTCGCTCGGATTGCCCCATTTGTCCTCGCCCTTGAGCCTGAGTGCGAAGGGCTCGCCCAGGCGCTTGAGCGTCGGCAGCACCGCCTTCCAGACGGCGGGCGGTCCCGGCACGATGGCGATCACCGGCGAGTCCGGCAGCTCGACGTAGTTGTAGGTGGCGATGGCGTCGACCAGCACCCGGAACTCGAAGCTGTCCTCGCAGAAGGTCTGCAGGCGGATGCCGGGCGATCCCCGGCGCATGTCGCCGTAGCGCACGACGATCCTGTCGCCTTCCCGGAGGAACCCCTGTGCCACCTTGATATACAGGGTCTTATCCCATGGGCGGATGTTGTGCTTGATGTCGTAGCGGACGTCGAGCACGGCCTGGTTGGAGGCCTCGACGGTGACGTAGTTGGGCGCTTCGGGGTGGTCGAACTGGGGCCTGCCCATGTCGCTGGCGAAGCGCTGCGTGATCTTGATGCTGCCGGTGTCATCGATGCCGAAAAGCCCCGCCGTGTAGGTCAGGGTGAAGGAGGCGAAGGATCCGGCCTCGAAGGCGCCGGTCGGCTCGATGATCGCGGTCCCCATCTTTTCCGGAAGGTAGGTCGAATGCGGCATGGATGTTCCTATCGGTCTGAGTCAAATTCCGCCATCTGCGGGCTCGGCGCCTAACCCTCGTCCTCGAGGTATTTCGGGTTGCACTCCATGAGCTTCGCCATCGTCGCCTGGCGGAGCAGCCGCCAGGCCGCGGCCTGGCGCGCGTCCGGGGCATCGAAGGCGCCGGCGCGCAGATCGGCGGCGAAGCGGCGGTTCAACCGGCCAAGCGCCGCGTCCAGCGGCTCGTCCGCATTCCGGACCTCGCCATAGAGCGCCGTTAACGATTCGCGTTCCGCCACCAGCGCCCCATCCCCGGCCTCGGCCTCGCGGGCGGCGATGGCCATGGCGGCGGCGACCATGAGGGCGTTGTAGCGTTGTGCGTCCGGTGCGTGTGGCAGCAGCTCCCCCAGCAGCGTCTCCCGGGCGATGGCGAGGAGCTCGGCCCCGCTCGGTCTGTCGCGCATCACGCCACTCCCGTCAGGCCGAGGATCTCATGTTCCAATTCCGCCATCCGCCGGCCGATGAGGGCGAGCTCCAGGCTCGGCTCGTTGCCGGAGCGGTGGCGGCCGGTTTGCTGCAGGCCGATGATGGCCCAGCGGACATGGGCCATGGCCTCCCAATAAGGCACGGTTTCACGGTCAATCGCCCGGCCGGACGCGGTCTCGTAGGCGCGGTAGAATGTTTCGCGCCGGGCGATGCCGCCGGCCTCGCGCCCGGGCGCGCCGAAGCGCCAGCACCGGGCGCAGAACCAGCCGATGTCCTCCATTGGATCGCTCCAGCCGGCGAACTCCCAATCGACGATACCGCTAAGCCGGCCGCCGTCGACCAGGTAGTTGCCGGTACGAAAATCGCGGTGGGCGAGGACGATCTCCCCGGCCGCCGGCGCCTGGGTCTCGAGCCAGCGCAGGCCCCACTCCAGGGCCGGATGGGGCTCGGGCTCGCCGTCGAGGTGGGCGCGGTATCTGGCCACGGCGTCGAGCGCCGGGCCGTCCCGAGGCGGTTCGAGAAAATCGAGGTCCCGGCGCGGCGGGGTGATGGCGTGGATCTTGGCGAGCTCCGCCGCCAGCCGTTCGGCCAGCGCCTCGTTGGCTCCGTCCCTGACGATGCGGTTGCCGAGCGCGACGCCAGAAAGCCGGCCCATCAGATAGAACGGCTTGCCGATGACGCTCGCGTCGGGGCCGTGCCAAAAGGGCTCGGGGACCGCGACGCCGGCGCCGTGGGCCGCCTTGAGCAGCGCGAACTCGTGGCCGAGCGGCCGGCTTTCGGCAATCGTCGACGGGGCATCGGTGCGCAGCACCAGCTCATGGGTGCCGTCGAGCGGTCCGCCGGCGATGGTGACGGTGACGGCCCAGTTCTCCCGGATGGCGCCGCCGACGAGCCGCCGCCAATTTTCCAGCCGCGCCCGGCGGCCGCCGGCCTCGGTGGCGATGAAGGCGCCGAGCGCCGCGCCCCAGCCGGCCGGGTCGGTCTCGCGCGGGGTCAATCCCAACCCCAGAAGTCGATGCCGTCGTTCAACAGCGCGCGCGACAGCACCATCTTGTGGATCTCCGAAGCGCCGTCGACCAGCCGCGCCTGGCGGGCGTAGCGGTACATCCATTCGAGCGGCGTGTCCTTGGAGTAGCCACGGGCGCCGATGAGCTGGATCGCCGTGTCGACCGCCTGGTGCAGCACCTCGGCGACGGCGATCTTCGCCATCGACACCTCCTTGCGGGCGAAATCGCCACTGTCGAGCTTCGCCGCCGCCCGCATGGTGAGGAGGCGGCCGATCTCGATTTGCATCGCCGCATCGCCGAGCAACCACTGCACCCCTTCATGCTCGGCCAGGGTGGCGCCGAAGCTCTGGCGCTCCTTGACGTAGGAAAAACACTCCTCGAGCGCCCGTTTCGCCATCCCCAGCCAACGCATGCAATGGGTAAGCCGGGCGCGGCCGAGGCGGATCTGGGTCACCTTCAGCCCTTCTCCGACGGCCATCAGCCGGTTCTCGTCGCCGATCTCGAGGCCGTCGAATTTCAGTTCGCAGTGCCCGCCATGCTCTTCCGGGCCCATGATCGGAATGCGCCGCGTGATCTCCCAGCCCGGTTGGCCGGCGTCGAACAGGAATGCCGTCAGGCCCTTGCGGGGGTCGTCCGAGGTGCGGGCGATGAGGATGAAGTGCCGGGCGACGCCGGCCCCGGTGATGAACCATTTGTGGCCGTCGATCACCCAGCCGCCGCCGCGCCGGGTCGCGGTGGTCCGCATCGCCGAGGGGTCGGAACCGGCGCCTGGCATGGGCTCGGTCATGACGAAGGCGGACCGCGCCTCGCCGTCGATGATGGGCTGCAGCCAGCGTTCCTTCTGCGCCTCGGTCGCCACCTTGTCGAGAAGGAGCATGTTGCCGTCGTCGGGCGCGGCGGCGTTGAAACAGACGGGCCCGAAGATCGACCGCCCCATCTCCTCGTAACAGGCGGCGAGGCCGACCATCGCCAAGCCCTGCCCGCCGCGTTCCCTGGGCATCTGCGGCGCCCATAGACCCGCCGCCTTGACCTCTTGGCGAACCCGCCCGAGCACCTCTTGGTCGATATTCTCATGGTCGTCGAAGTTGGCGGCGTCGCTTTCCAGCGGCCGGATGTTCTCGGCGACGAAGGCGCGGACGCGGCGGCGATAGCTCTCGATCTCGGGCGGCAGGGAGAAGTCCATGGCGGGCGATCCTTCGGCTGGAGGCGTCGCGAACGTCGGTTATAGCGCGCTGAGGCTAAGCCCGCCATCGACGGTGACGATGCTGCCGGTCATGTAACCGCTGGCTTCGGAGGCGAGGAGCAGCAACACCGCATCGAGGTCCTCGGGCCGCGCGAAGCGGCGCAACGGCACCCGTTTGACAAGGGCTTCGCCGGTGGGGCCGGCCAGGAAGTCGCGGTTGAGATCGGTCTCGACATAGCCTGGCGCGATGGCGTTGACCCGGATGGAGTAGCGGGCGAGCTCCACCGCCATGGTCTTGGTCAGATGGATCAGCGCCGCCTTGGAAGCGGCATAGCTATGCACCCGCCCGGTCGCGGTCTGGCCGAGGATCGAGGCGATGTTGACGATCCGTCCGCCACCCGTCTTGGCCATGCGCCCGGCCACCTCCCGCGCCATCAGCCAGGCGCCCTTGAGATTGGTGTCGAGCACCCGGTCCCAGTCGGCCTCCCCGGTCTCCAGCAGCGGCTTGTCGATGACGATGCCGGCATTGTTCACCAGGATCGAGATCGGCCCCAGCCCGGCCTCGGCCGCCGCGATCCCGTCGGCGATGGCGGCCGGGTCGGTGACGTCGAGGACCACCGCCAGGGCCTCGCCGCCGGACGCCTCGATCGAAGCCGCCAGCTCGGACAGGGGCCCGGCGCGCCGGGCGGCAAGCGCCACCTTGGCGCCGGCCTTGGCCAGGGTCCGGGCGAACCGCCGCCCCAGCCCGCCCGAGGCCCCGGTGACGATGGCGACCTGGCCGGCGAGCGAGAACATCTTGGCGATGGTGGCTCCGCCGCCGGCGGGTTCGGGCCCGCTCATGGTTCCTCGAGGGCCTTGGCCCGCCCGCGCAGGATGAATTTCTGGATCTTGCCGGTCGAGGTCTTCGGCAGCGGGCCGAAGATCACCGTCTTGGGACACTTGAAATGGGCCATCCGCTGCCGGCACCAGGCGATGATCTCGTCGGCGCTAATCCCGTCCATACCGGGTTTGGCGGTGACGAAGGCGCAAGGGGTCTCGCCCCATCTGTCGTCGGGCCGGGCGACGACGGCGGCTTCCATCACCCCCGGGTGTCGGTACAGCACCTCCTCCACCTCCAGGCTGGAGATGTTCTCGCCGCCGGAGATGATGACATCCTTCGACCGGTCCTTGATCTCGATGTAACCGTCCGGGTGGCGCACCGCCAGATCGCCGGTATGGAACCAGCCGCCGCGAAAGGCTTCCTCGGTGGCGTCCCGATCCTTCAGGTAGCCCTGCATCACCGTGTTGCCGCGCAGCATGATCTCGCCCATGGTCTTGCCGTCGGCCGGCACCGTCCGCATGGTTTCGGGATCGGCGACCCTCGCCGCATTCAGGGTCGGCAGACGCACCCCCTGGCGGGCCGTCTTCATCGCCCGTTGTGCCGGGTCCAACTCTTCCCAATCGTCTTGCCAGGCGCAGAACATCGACGGGCCGAAGGACTCGGTCAGGCCGTAAAGGTGCGTCACGCGAAAGCCCATCCGTTCCATCGACGCGATCAACGCGCTCGGCGGGGCGGCGCCGCCGCAGGCGACCTCCACCGTGCGATCGAACTTGACCTTGACCTCGTCGGGCGCGTGGATCAGCAGGTTCATAACGATCGGCGCGCCGCACATGTGGCTGACGCCGTGGGCGCGGATGGCGTTGAAGATCTGGGCCGGGTCCGCCCGGCGCAGGCATATATGGGTACCGGCGACGGCGGTCACCGCCCAAGTGTAGCACCAGCCGTTGCAGTGAAACATCGGCAGGGTCCAGAGATAGACCGAATGCCGGTCGAGCCCGAAGGTGATGGCGTTGCCCAAGGCGTTCAGATAGCCGCCCCGGTGGTGATAGACCACGCCCTTGGGGCTGCCGGTGGTGCCCGAGGTGTAGTTCAACGCCAATGCCTGCCACTCGTCCTCGGGCCCCTCCCAGGCGAAGTCGGCGTCGCCGCTGGCGAGGAAGGCCTCGTAGTCGATCTCGCCCAGCGGCTCGCCGTCGTCGGTGCCGTCCGGCGCCCTCTCGGGATCGTCGATGTCGATCACCAGGGGCGGTGTCTCGAGCTTCGCCAATGCCGGCCCGATGACCCGGGAGAAGGCGATATCGGTGATCAGCACCTTGGCGTCGCCGTGCTCGAGGATCGAGGCGATGGTGTCGGCGTCGAGCCGGATGTTGAGGGCATTGAGGACCGCGCCGGCCATGGGAACGCCATAATGAGCCTCCAACAGCGCCGGGATGTTGGGCGCCATCACCGATACCGTGTCGCCGAGGCCGACGCCCCGGCGGCTGAGCGCCGAGGCCAGGCGGCGACAGCGTTCGCCGAATTCCCGATAGGTGAAAGATCGGGCGCCGTGAATGACCGCCGGTTTGTCGGGATAGACCGACTCGGCCCAGTCGAGGAAGCTGAGCGGCGTCAGGGCGACATGGTTGGCCGGCCCCCGTTCCCGGCCGGTCTCGCGGATATCGACGCCATGTTTCCCAGTCATCCGGATCACCCCTTGCGCCGCGCGCCGGGCCTTCAGTCGAAGGCGCCCATGATGGTCTGGTCGAAGTCGACCAGCGCCCCGGTCATCACCCCGGAAGCGGCGCCGAGCAGGAAGAGGCAGAGCGCGGCCACGTCCCGGGTCCGGACCAACCGGCCGAAGGGCAGGTCGGCCTCGGCCCTGGCGAGCCAATCCTCGGGCTGGCCTTCCGCGCGCTGGACCAGGTGCTCGGCCGGGGTGTCGGTCCAGCCGAGATTGACGCCGTTGACGCGGATACGGTCGAAGCGCACCGAATAGGCGACGTTCTTGGTGAGGATCGCGAGCGCCCCCTTGGAAGCCGAATAGGGCATCAGCTTCGGCTGCCCACCGTAACTCGACATGGTGATGATGTTGACGATGGCCCCGGCGGTGCCCTCTCGCTTCATCAGCTTGATGGCGTCCTGCATGAGGATGAAAGGCGCCCGGGTGTTGATCGCGAACATGCGGTCCCATAACTCGACGGTGGTGTCCTCGATGGTGCCCCGCTCGGTCAGGCCGGCGGCGTTGAGGAGCCCGTCGATGCGCCCGAAGCGCCGATCCGTGGCGGAAATGACCTTGCGGCAGTCCTCGGGCCTCTCGAGATCGGCCTCGACGAACTCGGCCTCGGCGCCCTTTTCCTCGAGCGCCTCCTTGACCCGGGCGCCGTTCCTGGTATTGCGCCCGCAGATCACGATGCCCGCGGCGCCGGCATCGGCGAGCGCCGACGCCACCGTCTCGCCGACACCCTGGGTGCCGCCGGTGACGGTGAAGATACCGCCCGCGATGCCGTCGTTCGATTCGCCCATCCCGGTATCTCCTGCCTGCCTCCCCGGCCCGGCGCCCGCCCGCCAACGGCGCCGGCCTGCCCTGTTAAAACCCGGCCGGTAGCGGATACTGTAGCGAAGTGCCAATCGGCGAACCACCGCAAAAAAAGGATTGCGATTTACCGCTTCAACAGAATGCGTATTCTAACTGGGAGTGCCGGCGCCCGGCCCCCCTTGGCGCGATCGGCGGCCAGACCCTGGTGCCGCCAGACCCTGGCGGAAAAGCGATGAAACAAGACGTCCGCATAGGCCTGATCGGCACCGGCTTCATGGGCAGGAGCCACGCCATGGCCTACCACGCCGTGCCCTTCATCTTCCCCGCCGCCGCCAGGCCGGTGCCGGAGCTGGTGGCGGATGTGAGCGAAGAGGCGGCGCGCGCCGCCGCCGAGGCCACCGGCTTTCGCCGCGCCACCGGGGATTGGCGGGAGCTGGTCCGGGACCCGGCCGTCGACGTGGTCGACATCACGACACCCAATTCCTTGCACAAGGAGATGGCGCTGGCGGCAATCGCCGCCGGCAAGCACGTCTATTGCGAGAAGCCCCTGGCGCTGACCGCAACGGATGCGCTCGAGATGACGCAAGCGGCGGAGGCGGCCGGCGTCAAGACCCTGGTCGGCTTCAACTTCCTCAAGAACCCGGCGGCGGGCATGATCAAGCGGATCATCGATGACGGCGGCCTCGGCGATATCGTGCATTTTCGCGGCGCCTTCGATCAGGACGCGCTGGCCGACCCCAGCGCCCCCTTTTCCTGGCGCTTCGAACGCGCCGTCGCCGGCGCCGGGGCGCTCGGCGATCTCGGCGCCCACATCATCAGCCTCGCCCAATATCTCATTGGCGATATCGATGAGGTCTCGGGCCAGATCAACACCAGGATCACCGAACGCCCGGTCGCCGGGGGCGCGGCGGGCTATGGCGACAAGGCCGCCCCCGACGCCCCGATGCGCGCGGTCGAGAACGAGGACGAGGCCCAGTTCATCATGCGTTTCGCGTCCGGCGCCACCGGCACCATCGAGACCAGCCGCATCGCCACCGGGCGCAAGCTGTGGCTGAGCTATGAGATCACCGGCACGGCGGGCGCGGTCTTCTTCACCCAGGAGCGGATGAACGAGATCAAGCTCTACCGCGCCGATGACCCGGCGGGCCAGCAGGGCTTCAGGACCATCCTTACCGGGCCGGCGCATCCCCATTACGCCAACTACTTCCCGATCCCCGGCATGGGCCTTGGCTATAACGACCAGAAGGTGATCGAGGCCCATGAGCTGATCGAGGCCATCGCCGGGGACGGGCCGCTCTACCCTGATTTTCGCGCCGGCTGGAAGACCTGCCGGGTCGTTGACGCCGTGCTCCGATCGGCCGAGGAACGCCGCTGGGTGCGGGTCGGGGAGGTGTGAAGGGCGCCTTCATCGGTGGCGCCGTCGTCCACCAGGCTCGCCTCACGAAATTGTTACTGGACCGTTCGGTCCAAATCCACTATATAGGCATCAGAAGACAGAGGCCGGATGTCGGAGGACAGAAGGCGGAAGGCTCGGGAACAAGGGTGTCGGTGATGGTAAGGCCACGTGAATTCAATGCCGAGGACGTGCTCGAGAAGGCGATGCAGCTTTTCTGGGCCAAGGGCTATGAGGCGACGTCGCTCAGCGATCTGACCGCCGCCATGGGGCTCAGCAAAAGCAGCCTGTATGGCACCTTCGGTTCCAAGCATGAGCTCTTCCTGTCGGCGATGGATCGTTACAACGAGACCGTCGCCGCCAGGTTCGCCGCCGGCCTGATCGACGGCGCCAAGGATTCGCGTTCCGGCATCGCCGCCGTGTTCGACTGCTTCCTCGACGACATGCTCGGCGCCGGCGAAAAACGCGGCTGCTTCGCCAACAACGCGGCGGTCGAACTGGCGCCCCACGACGCCGCCGTCGCCGCCAGGGCCGCCGCCGGTCTGGCGCAGCTGGAGGAAACGTTCCATCGGGCCGTGCGCCAGGGCCAGGAGGCCGGCGACATCGCCACCGGCCGGGACGCCAGGGCGTTGGCGCGGTATTTGACCGCTTCCCTCAACGGCCTGATCGTCCTCGCCAAGACCAATCCCGAGAGGGCGGCGCTGGATGAGGTGGTCGGGATCGTGCTGGCGGCGCTTGACTGATTTTTTTTGATAGATATGGACCAATTGGTCCGAAACCTGGCGGCCAAGCGCCGCCCACCGATGAGAGGAAAAAGCAAATGTCTAAATCAGCATCTTGGAGCGACCGGAAGACCAACGACCGAGGCTCGGATCTATTTATCCCTGCGAAGCTCGGACCTTATGAGCTCGCCAACCGTGTCGTCATGGCGCCCCTAACGCGCAACCGCGCCGGGCCCGGCGGCGTGCCCCAGGAGATGAACGTCGAATATTACGCCCAGCGGGCTAGC
>JADFJG010000056.1 GCA_022566265.1 Pseudomonadota bacterium
GCCGAGGAGCGAAAGGCCGGCGGCGGCCTGCCCTCCGTACAACTTCGGGAGGCGGGGGGTGAACTGGCGAAAGCGGTCGCCGGATCGCTGTTCAAGCTCATGGCCTATAAGGACGAATACGAGGTCGCCCGGCTGTTCGCCGACGGCGATTTCATCGCCAAGATCGCCGCGCGGTTCGCCGGCGATTACACCCTCACCTTCCACCTGGCGCCGCCCTTGATCTCCCGGCGCGACAAAGTCACCGGGCAACTCAAGAAGCGCGCCTTCGGCCCGTGGATGATGAGGCTCTACGGCCCCTTGGCGAAGTTGAAATTCTTGCGCGGCACGGCGTTCGATCCCTTCGGGCAAACGGCGGAGCGCAAGATGGAGCGGCGCCTGATCGGCGAATACCGCGATACGGTGCGCGGGCTATTGGCGACACTCAACCCCGATAACCACCTGGCGGCGGTCGAGATCGCCGGACTGCCAGAGAAAATACGCGGCTTCGGCCACGTCAAGCGCAGGAACGCCGATCTCGTCAAGGCGCGCGAGGCGGCGCTGATGGCGGCCTACCGCGCCGGCCAACCGGCGGCCGAGGCGGCGGAGTAGGCGGCGCGGGTGGAAGCCGAAAAAGGAAGGGAAATGACTTTCAGCTATCAGGTGTCAGCGCAAGTTGAAGCGGCGGAGATTCTAGTTTGACTTACGGAAAATTCGTTAGCGATACCGGCCAGCCCGTGCAAGGCCAAGAAGCAGTCATCCCAATCTGTACGGTCGACAAACGGGGGCGACTTGAGTGCATCGGCACAGGTTTTTTCATTGGCGTCCATGGAATTTTTGTTACTGCTAAACATGTAGTAAGGGAAGTTCTCAATGAAGATGGAGAGCAAATTCTCGATGAAAAGGGGGATGTTCGGTTTCGCCTGATGACATTTCACTTCATCCCACCAAATTCGATAGTGATCCGTGAAATTATCAAGATTTCCTTTCACGGCGATGATGATGTGGCGGTAGGCACCCTGAGGACGATGGTAAATCAAAAGACCGGTGAACCTCTGAGAAATAAGATTCTGCATTTGACAGCTCGGGTGCCGGGGGTTGGTGAGAGAATCGCCACGTGGGCATATCCAAATTCAGTCGCTGAATACAATGAGAAGGAAGGATCGTTGTCGGTAGTGCCTAAAATTTACGAGGGTGAGATTGAAGACGAACACCGAAAGGGGCGCGGATGGGGAAAGGTCCCCGGGCGCTGTTACCAGACAAACCTTGGGATCGAGCGGGGCGCCAGTGGTGGTCCCGTCTTTGATGATGAGGGGTGCGTTTTCGCGATCAACAGCACGGGATTTGACGGAACCGACCTCGCATATATTTCGCACGTGCAAAGTATCGGCGGGCTAACCCTGCCACTTGTCCAGACCGATGATGGCAAGATTCACGAAAAGATTACGATTAGAGAATTGATCGATCGGGGATCCATTAAGGTGACTCATATTGATGATGTTCGACCCGGACATCACGGGAGAGAATGAACATTATAAGGACCAACCATCTCTTTCATGTGGGATTCATTTTAACGTGTACGTCCCCTTGTGACCAAAACCAGAAATTCGGAGGACTGCTCGTGTAGGTCCGCATTCAGCCGTAAAGCGGACACTTTGAACCAGACTTCTCTAAGCCTGTAATCGACCCATAGCCGACGTTTTGGAGGATTGGACACCGGCTAAGCGGGCATACCCCACCAACAGGTTTCCCGCTGGCGCGAAGGCCCAGCCGAGGAGGAAAAATACCGCGATCCCCGCCGAGCCCGCCATCGCGCACCACGATGAGAGGCTGGCCTTGAAGGTCGAAAGCCAGATAATCTTCGCGGGCGACGTCCGATCGCCCGAGACTTCCGAGGAAGCGCCTTCATGTGCGAACTTTTTGCCATCTCGAGCCGCCTGCCGGCGACGGTATCGTTATCGCTCAAGACCCTGGCCGAGCACGGCGGCGGCAGCGCGCCTCACGCCGATGGTTGGGGCATCGCCTATTACCGCGACGGCGACGCCCGCGTGATCAAGGACACCAGCGCCGCCCACGACAGCGACTGGGCCCGCTTCGTCCAGTCGCGCGGTCTTTCCAGCACCACCATCATCTCGCACATCCGCGGGGCCACCCGGGGCGGCGTCCGGCTGCAAAACACCCATCCCTTCGCCCGTGAACTGGGCGGCCGGATGCACGTCCTGGCGCACAACGGCACGCTCGAGGGGGTCTTTGATCACCCCGACTTCGCCTTGGGCCGCTTCCGGCCGATCGGCGAAACCGATTCCGAGCACGCCTTTTGTAACCTGCTGGCGCGCCTGGAGGGCCTGTGGCTGTCGGAGGGCGGCGTGCCGCCGTTGGACCGACGCCTGGCCGTCTTCACCGCTTTCGCCGCCCAGGCCCGCGCCCTGGGCGCGGCCAATTTTATTTACGCCGATGGTGACACCCTTTTCGTCCACGCCAACCAACGCCATCACGAAGACGGCTGCATTCGCCCTCCCGGCCTCCACATCCTCGATCGGCGATGCCGGGCGCCCCAAGAGACCGTCTCGGGCGGCGGCGTCTCGGTGACCGGCGATATCCAGGCCATCACGCTCCTGGCCTCGGTGCCGCTCACCGACGAGGACTGGCAACCCCTGCCCGAGAACACCATCCTCGCCCTTTCCCAGGGGAAGGTCGTGGCCAGGGCCTGATACTACCCTAGGAATAGCAGCACATAGACCACCGCCAGGGCCAGTTGCAACGCGGCAAACGGCGCCGCCGCCTTGACGAAGGCGGCGAAGGAGAGCGGCAACTTGTTCTTGTGGATGATGGTGACGGCGACCAGGGTCGAGGCCGAGCCGATCGGCGTGAGGTTGCCGCCGAGATTGGCGCCGAAGATCACCGCCCACCAAAACGGCGAGTCGCTTGGCAGGTCGAGTCCGCCGAGAATTTTCGCCAACATCGCGGCGAGCGGGATGTTGTCGGTGACCGAGCTCGCGATGGCCGAAG
Organism: Pseudomonadota bacterium; assembly: GCA_022566265.1. GTDB lineage: Bacteria > Pseudomonadota > Alphaproteobacteria > SMXQ01 > SMXQ01 > JACZQV01. The sequence goes on from JADFJG010000056.1 coordinate 2,986, forward strand.
CGACGAGCAGCACGCCGACACCGACGGTTTCGCCCAAGCCGATGATGGGCTTCAGGCCCTCGCCGATCAGTTCCAGGACGAGGGCATGTTCCATCATGTTGATGACGATGAAAAGGCAGCCGAAAAACGCCAGCAAATCCCAGTCGATGGCCTGATAGAAGCGGTCGGCGGTGGCCTTGTAGCGGCTCAGCATGATCACCGCGAAAGCCAGGGCGACGTATCCCATGCCGAGGTCCTTGACGTAGGGGGTGATCGGGACGCTGGCCATGGCGACGATGAAGAGGCCGGTCATCGCCGTGCCGAAGCGGAAGAATCCGACCGATTCGATGCCGTCATTCTCGTCGAAGCCGGCGACCAGTTGCGCCGCCTCGGTCTTGGCCGCGTCACCCTTCAGGGCTTCGATGCCGAACAGGCGGGCGCCCATGAAGATGGTCACCGCCGTCGCCACGGCGACGTAAGGGCTCGCCTTGATGAAAAACGTGACGAAGGAGATGCCGGCGGTATTGCCGATGATGATGTTGGGCACCGAAGAGATCAGGGTCAGCAGGCCACCGACGTTGGTCAGTAGCGCCTCGATCAACAGGAAGCCGAGGAGTTTATGGGTCAGACGGAGTTTCGCCAGCGACACGCCGCTCAGGGTGCCGACGATGATCATCGCCGTGACATTGTTGAGCACGGCCGAAAATACCACCGTCATGACGCCGTATAATATCAGTAGCTTGAGCGGATCGCCCCGCGATGCCTTGGTCAACTTGATGGCGATCCAGGTGAACAGCCCGCATTTGCTGGTCACGTCGACGAACAGCGACGAACCCAGGATGATGGCGATGACCTCCCAGTCGATGCCGGGAATGTAGACCGGCAGGGTCACGGGATGGCCGAGAATTTGCACCGTTTCCGGGCGAACCAGACCGAATGCGGCGGCCAGGAGCAAGGTGATGGCGGCGAACCAGCCGACGATCACCGATTTCTTGGCGTGGATTTTCTCCTCGAGGGCGAGGCAAAGGATCATCGCCACCAGGAGAACGACGAAGAGCGCGGTGACGGTGGTTGGAACCCGGTCCATGATTACAGCATCAGCAGCGGAATATTGCGGAGTTCCACCGCCAAGGCATAAGCGGCGCCGTGCATGGCCAGCTGGTCGTCGTCCTTGGTGTGCAGAACCAGCAGGTCGATCTCTCGCTGGGCGATGAGTTCTCCGTATTCATCGACCCGCCGCCCCATGACGACGACCTCATCGATCCTGATCGGCAAGCCCTGGGCGTCGATTTCCGCCCGGCAGGCGGCAATGAAATCCCGGGGTTCCTTCAACAATTGCTCGGCCAGGGTTTCTCGCGCCACGTCGGTATCGATGGCCGCTATCCTGGATACCGCGTCCATGTAGCGTTCGAACACCGGTTGGCTTTCGACGTGCGTCAGCCAGCAGGTTCCGCCGGGTTCGGTGAACGCCACGGCCATATTCACCAACCGGCTGTCGCCCGTGAGATGGTCGGTGATCGCCATCACCCGGTCGGTGTCCTTGATGCTGTGGGGCAGCGCCCGGTCGGCGTCGGGATGGGGCAGCACCAACACCGGCACCGGGGTCGCCTGGGTCATCACGTCCAAATATTCACCCAGGCTGTATGGCCATTGCCAGGCCTCGGAATGAAGGTGCCGGTAGGTGACGATGAGGTCGGGCTTTCGTTCCTCGATGCTTTCCAACAACGCCTGGACGGTGCCGAAAGCATCGCCAAAAAGCGTATCCCACCGCGTCCCCGCCTGGTCGATCGCGGTGAGAAACGAGCGAACCCGGCCCGTGATTTCGGCGGTGTCGGCCTCATCGAGGTCGGTGACCAGCAGCACCCGGCCGAACGCCGGGCGATCGTAGGTATAGACGGCCTTGTCCGCCGACTTGAAAACCGATTCGAACTGATCGAGCTTCGTCATCCCATCCGTTCCCTACGATTCAACGACCATCACCCCGATCGCCGGCGCTTTCTTCACCTGTCGAAGCAGACCGGTAGCGGCGGTGACGCGCTGGCGCCATGTGCCGGGGCGGGTGAAGCAGCCTTCTCGGTCGCCGCGCCGGCCCTCGTTGTCGTTTCCCCGGGGATCCGAGCCCAATTGGGCTCGGCCGGGCTTGATATCAAAGCCGGAGCAAGACTCTCGGGGTTTTCTGGCGCGACACGTGGACCGGCGCGGCATTGGCGAAGATGCTATCAAAGTGGCATTGGGGCAAAGTGGCATTCGGGCAAGTCCATCGCCAGGAAGTCCCGACGGAGGACTCCACACTTCGCATGCCTCCGTGCCGAGGGCAAGCCCTTGCGCACCGCCGCCCATATGCGTCTGAGCCGGTCCGCTCGTTGCCGTTCGAGCGAATATGAACTAGTTTTTATGGTACTCGCCCGGGACCGCCGCGAGGTCTCGTGGAAGGACAAATTTAGCCCACCGAGGGAGGCCGCGGGATGCGGGAGATCTTGAACGAAATATTCACCTGGCCGTGGTTTTCCGAGCCCCACGGTTACAACTTCAACGGCCACCTCATCCGCCACGGCGAAGGCAACCTCTGCATCGACCCCGTCGAGCCTGGCGAGGAGGGGCTCGATGAAATCGCCCGCTTGGGCGTCACCCGCATTTTGCTGACCAACCGCAACCATTCGCGCGCCGCCAACAAAGTGCGCGAGCGCACCGGCGCGCGAACGTCCATTCATCCGCGCGACGCGGCCCACGCCCGCGAGCAGGGCACCGCGCTGGACGATGCGCTTGCGGTGGGGCAGACCATCGGTCCGCTGGTGGTGGTGGAGGCCGCCGGAAAGTCGCCCGGCGAAGTCGCTCTCCACTGGCCGGAGCGGCGCCTTCTCATCGTCGGCGATGCGGTGATCGGCAACCCGGCGGGCCGCTTGGGGCTGCTGCGCGAGCAGGTGATGGACGACCCCCGGCGCCTCAGGCAGAGCGTGCGCCAACTTCTCGAGCTTGACTTCGATACCCTGCTCGTCGGCGATGGAGAGCCTATCCTCGAGGGCGCCAAGGCGCGGCTCGAGGAGTTGGTCGCAACCTTCCCGGCCTGAGTAAGCGCCAGGGGGACTACGGCCGTCCGCGGGCGTCCCGCGCGCGGGCGTGGCCTCGGGGTCGATGCCGATGGCGCGGGCGGTGTGGCGCCAGGCGTCGAGCCGCGAAGCCTGGCGGTGGTCTTCGCCTATCGGCGCGATGACGCCAAGACGCCGCGGCACCTTCTCGACCCGGGAGCCCGCGCCGACGAGAAACACGGCATAAGGGCGTTGCCAGTCGCGGCGGCCGTTTTCGCGAGTCTGGCCCTGTTCGGCGACTAGAGCTGGTGTGCACGTCGCTAGCCGAGGAAAGATGTTTGGAGCGGCTGGTTCTTCGGGGCAGTTTCGAGTTTAGCCCGTTGCTCGACTGTGTGCCTCAGTCCAACATCACAGCTTGCTATGAAATTCTCCCACTCAACACCGCTGCGAAACTCTAGAAAACGTTTTTCGGGAACAGTGTAAATCACGGCCTTTTTTTGCAGGCTAAGAAGCCGGAACACGTTGAGCAAGGTTCCGGCACTCCTTCCGTCCCACATCATCAAGCCGACCGTTGCCTCTTGCGCCATGACGCGGTCTTTCGCTGAATAAAATTCAGCAGTTCGGTTGCGAGCCTCGGTCGGAATATTACGGGTTGGCCAGTTACCAATGTTATTTCTGCAAATCCCATTCGAACAAAATACCTCTACGTTCTGATAGTGTTTGCTGTGGAGGTATTGTTGAACAGCCTTATCAGCTCCGTTTGCGTCGCCGACTATGATCGGAAACCCCTTTTCTATGATATTATCGAGCCTTTCCCGAAACTGAGCGTTCAACCGAGAAGCACGCCGCGAGCCGCCTATAAAGACTTTCGTCATTGGTGGCTCCGTGTCCGCGTGATCGCCAGGGCAAACACATCGGCTGCTTTCCCATCTTCGTATAGCTCGGTCGTGATCGCGTTCATCGTGGCTCCCGATCTATACAGGTCATCGAAAAGCAAGACGCTCTTACCTTGCGTGGCCGACTTATCGATGGCGTGCAGCCCCTCAAGAAGCTCTAATCTATCGTCGAGGTCAGAAACGTTCTTCAGCTCCGGGATGTCGCGCGTTCTCGTCACACAATCGGCCAACGGAATTCTGAGTCGCTCGCTAATCGCTTTTGCCAGAACAAGCACGGGCTGCACGGCGCGGCGCGTTGACGGCGGGACCGGAACGAGAATGTCAACGGCGGGGTGCCAATCTTTCATGAACTCCTCTACCGCTTGGACGATCTCTTGGACGGCGTCCTTGTCGGACTTGTATTTCAGTTGATAGAGCAACTCCCCAATATCAGAACGTGTCGTGTCGAATCTCGGATGACCAATTTCGTCATAACCAATAAACTCGCTACTGAGTGTCTGAAGATCGAGAGCGAAGCCCTCGCGCCACTCTCCGATTATTCTTCTTGGTTTGATGTTGGCCATAACGTGTCCCGCAGCGTGCTCTTGTCGCCCGCTATTATACCTCAAACCGGGTACGGACACACCCTAGCTGTGGGACGAGACAAAAAAACAGAAATTTTGCACGACGGTAGAGTTTGTGGAAATTCAATGGGTTCTGGTGTTCAGAAACTTCGTGGAAAATCATGCCGATCAGAAGGCACGTAACGTCCATAGACACCTCTTCTGGCTATGTGTGGACGGCCCCGACCTCCCTTCAACCCCCCGCGACCGGCGGGATGGGTTTGCCGGCGAAGGCGTCGAAATAGTTGTAATCGATGGCGCGGTGGAGGCCGAAGCGCATGGCTTCGAACATGAGCGCGTTTTCGGGGCGGATGTTCTCGAGATTGACGTCGTTGCCGAATTCGGCGAGCAGCCAGCGGCCGATCTCGGTCTCCTCGCCCGGCCCGGTCTCGAAGATCAGCTTATCGCGGGGGAATTTCTCGACGATGCGGTGCAGGACGTCGCGCTTCTCGCGGATGATCTTGATGATGTCGCTTTTCTCGATGACGACGAGATAGGCGCCGGCGTCCAAGTCCCCGAGGCCCATCTCGATGGCCTCGTCGGCGTCGAGCGGCGCCTCGGGCAGCTTGCGGCCGAGCTCGGTGAAGACGCGGAGGCCGCGGTCGAGCCCGGTCTTGATGGCGGCTATGCGCTCCTCGGCGCCTAAGGATTCCATCGTGTCCTCGCTGACCTCGACGCCGGTGAAGCCGAGCTCCGCCACCCGCGCCATGTAGGCCCCGACGAGGCCCTGGACGGCGGCGATCTCGAAGGGAATGCCGCCGACCAGCGTGTCGATGCCGGCATCCTTGTAATAGGCGGTCTTTTCCTTCAACCACGCCTCCGGATAGCGCCAGAGATTGCCGACATGGTCGGTGAACTTGACGTGGTCGATGAAGGGGCCGGCGACCTCGACCAGGGATCCCATTTCGGCGATCGACAGGCCGGGGTCGCTGATGACGGTTATGCCGCGCGCCCTCGGCTTCTCGGAGCGATAGGGCGGGGTCAGGAAGTCGAAACAGCCGGGTTGGGACATGGGCTTGCGATCCATCGGTGGTTTTGGCGGTGGTTTGGGAGGTCGGCGTGACCATAGGTGGGCGGTCGGAGCCTGTAAAGCCGGGGCGGGCGGTCCTTCCCGGCGCGGCGTTGACAGGCTTCCGATGGCGGTTTGATCGGGGTGGTTTTGTCGGCCGTCCACTTCCGATAAGATAGGTTCGGATGCGCCGGCCAGCCCATAGCCGGCGGACGAACGCGTGAAGGGAGGCCGATGATGCCGGAAATACTGGTCGAGAAACCGCAAGCACATGTGGCCCTGATCCGCCTCAACCGGCCCGAGGTCAAGAACGCGCTCAATATCCGCGCCCGTGAGCTGTTGGCCGAGCATTTCACCGCGCTCGGCGCCGACGACGATGTGCGCTGTATCGTGCTGACCGGCAACGATGAGGTCTTCGCCGCCGGCGCCGACATCAAGCAGATGGCCGATGCCGGCGCGGTGGAGATGATGCTGCGCAAGACCCATCTGTTGTGGCAGGCGGTGGCCGACTGTCCCAAGCCGGTGATCACCGCGGTCAACGGCTATGCCATCGGCGGCGGTTGCGAGCTGGCCATGCACACCGACATCATCATCGCAGGCGTAAGCGCCATCTTCGGCCAGCCCGAGGTGCGCGTCGGCATCATGCCCGGCGCCGGCGGTACCCAGCGCCTCGCCCGCGCCGTCGGCAAGTTCAAGGCCATGAAGATGGTGTTGACCGGAGCGATGATCACCGCCGCCGAGGCCGACGCCATGGGGCTGGTCAGCGAGGTGGTGCCCGACGCCGAGGTCCTGAGCCGGGCGCTGGAGATGGCGGGGCAGATCGCGGCGATGCCGCCCCTGGCCATCATGCAGATCAAGGAGGTGCTGATCGCCGGCCAGGACGCGTCGCTAGCGACCGGGTTGATGCTGGAGCGAAAGGCGTTCCAGATCCTCTTCGCGAGCCGCGACCAGAAGGAAGGCATGAAGGCCTTCATCGAGAAACGCAAAGCGGAATTCGAGGGCAGGTGACGCCGGTGGCTCTCGATGCGATGAGGGACGATCTGACACTCGGCGTCATCGGCGCCGGCACCATGGGGCGCGGCATCGCCCAGACCGCCGCCGCCGCCGGCATCCAGGTGATGCTCGCCGACGCCGACGAGGCCGCCGCCGCCGAGGCGCTGGCCTTCATCTCCAAGATGTTCGGCCGCGCCGCCGAGAAGGGCCGCATGACGGCGCAAGAGGCCGAGGACGCCACCAACAGGATCGGCATCGTCAGCGGCGGCAACGCCTCCTTGGCCCCCTGCCATGTCGTCGTCGAGGCGGTGTTCGAGGATCTGGAGATCAAGCGCGCACTGTTCGCCGAGTTGGAAGGCATCGTCGGTGACGATTGCGTGCTGGCGACCAATACCTCCTCGCTCTCGATCACCGCGATTGCCGCCGAATGCCGCCTGCCCGGGCGCGTCGCCGGTTTTCACTTCTTCAACCCGGTGCCGCTGATGAAGATCGTCGAGGTGGTCAACGGCGTCCTCACCGAAAGCTGGGTCGCCGATGCGCTCGCCGGCATCGCCCGGCGCATGGGGCACCATCCCGTCATCTGCGGCGATACGCCGGGCTTCGTCGTCAACCATGCCGGGCGCGGCTTCGGTACCGAGGCGCTCCGGGTCGTATCCGAGGGCGTCGCCGGGTTCCACGATATCGACCGGGTGATGCGCGAGGCGGCGGGCTTTCGCATGGGGCCGTTCGAGCTCATGGACCTCGTCGGTCTCGATGTCGGCCACGCGGTCATGGAATCGATCTACCACCAGTATTATCAGGAGCCGCGCTACCGGCCCTCGCCCCTCCCCGGTCGGCGGGTAACGGCGAAGCTTCTCGGCCGCAAGACCGGGCGGGGGTTCTACGACTACCTTGACGGCAAGATCGTCGCAGCGGAAGAGCCGCCGCCGCCGGAAGCCGGGAAGCGCCCGGTGTGGATCAGCGCGGCGGTGGCGGACGGGCGCGAGAAGCTGGCAAGTGTGCTTGGCGCCGCCGGCGCCGAGATCGGCGATGGGGATCGCCCGGCGGACGACGCCCTTTGTTTCGTCACCCCGCTTGGCGAGGACGCGACGCAAAGCGCGCTCGACCAGGGCCTCGATCCCCGGCGCACGGTGGCGGTGGATACGCTGTTCGGCCTCGACCGCCGGCGCACCCTGATGGCGCCGCCGGCCGCCGATCCCGCCTATCGGGCCAGCGCGATTGCGCTGCTTGCCGCCGGCGGGAAGCCGGTGACGGCGATCGACGATAGCGCCGGCTTCATCGCCCAGCGTATCGTCGCCACGATCGTGAATATCGGCTGCGACATCGCCCAGCAACGCATCGCCAGCCCCGGCGACATCGACACCGCGGTGAAACTCGGCCTCGGCTATCCCGATGGGCCGCTGGCCATGGGCGACAGGCTGGGGCCGGCCCGCATCCTCGCCATCCTCGAGGCGATGCAAAGGCTCTCCGGCGATCCGCGCTACCGTCCCAGCCCCTGGCTCCGGCGCCGGGCGACGCTGGGCATCTCCTTGACGGTGCCGGAGGGCTGAGAGCCGAAGGCTGAGGGAAGAGAAGGAAAAGATGCTTGACGCCTACATCTACGACGGCGCGCGCACCCCGTTCGGCCGCCATGCCGGCGCCATCGCCCGGCTGCGCCCCGACGAGCTGCTCGGGACCACCATCCGCGCCATCGTTGAGCGCAACCCCTTCGCGCCCGAGGATGTGGAGGACGTCATCATTGGCTGCGCCAATCAGGCGGGCGAGGATTCGCGCAACGTCGCCCGTCATGCCGGCCTCCTTGCCGGGCTGCCGGTCGAGGCCGGGGCGATCACCGTCAACCGGCTGTGCGGCAGCGGCCTGGCGGCGGTGCTCGACGCCGCCCGCGCCGTCAGTAGCGGGCAAGGCGCGCTGTTCGTCGCCGGCGGGGTCGAGAGCATGTCCCGCGCGCCGTTCGTCATCGGCAAGGCCGAGGGCCCGTTCGCCAGGAACCCCAAGATGTTCGACTCCACCCTCGGCGCGCGCTTCCCCAACCCCGAGATCGAGAAACAGTTCGGCGCCGACACCATGGCGGAGACGGCGGAGAACATCGGCCGCGACCTCGATATCGGGCGCGACGAAAGCGACCGCTTCGCCGAGGCCTCCCAAGGCAAGTACCAAAAGGCCAGGGAGGACGGGTTCTTCGACGACGAGATCCTGCCGGTGGAGGTGCCGATGGGGCGCAAGGCGCCGCCGGCGCGCGTCGCCGAGGACGAGCATCCCCGCCCGGGGACCAGCTTCGACAAGCTACAGGCCCTGAAACCCCTGCTCGCCGGCGGCATTGTCACGGCGGGGAATGCATCGGGCATCAACGACGGCGCCGCGGCGCTGCTGATCGGCGCCCGTTCGATCGGCGAGAAGGCGGGCGTGGCGCCGCGCGCCAGGATCGTTTCCGGCGCCGTCGCCGGGGTTGCGCCGCGCGTCATGGGCCTCGGCCCGGTGCCGGCCTCGGCCAAGGCGCTGTCCCGCGCCGGGCTGGCGCTTTCCGACATGGATGTGATCGAGATCAACGAGGCGTTCGCCACCCAGGTGCTAGGCTGCCTGAAGCAGATGCAGCTCTCGGCCGATGACGATCGCCTCAATCCCAATGGCGGGGCGATCGCGCTCGGTCATCCCCTCGGCGCTTCGGGGGCCCGGCTTACCTTGACCGCGCTGCGCCAGCTCGAGCGGACCGGCGGGCGTTATGCCCTGGTCAGCATGTGTATCGGCGTCGGCCAGGGCATCGCCGCGGTCATCGAGCGCATTCAGGCCTAAGCACCGCCGGCATTCGGGAGACCAACATGGCCAGTGAACCATCCTCTTCGTGGCAAGACCCGTTCCTGTTCGACGAACAACTGACGGAGGAGGAACGGCTGATCCGCGACACCGCCCGTCAGTTCGCCGACGACAAGCTGATGCCCCGCATTATCAAAGCCAACCGCGACGAGGTGTTCGATCGGGCGGTGATGACGGAGATGGCGGCGCTCGGCTTCCTCGGCGCCACCCTGCCGGAGAAATATGGCTGCGCCAATATCGGTGCCGTCGCCAACGGCTTGATCGCGCGCGAGGTGGAACGGGTGGACAGCGGCTACCGCTCGGCCATGAGCGTGCAGTCGTCCCTGGTCATGTTCCCGATCTACGCCTATGGCAGCGAGGAACAGCGGCAAAAATACCTGCCCAAGCTGGCGGCCGGCGAATGGATCGGCTGTTTCGGGCTGACCGAGCCGGACCACGGCTCCGATCCCGGTTCGATGACGACCCGGGCGCGCAAGGACGGCAACGGCTGGCGGCTGACCGGCGCCAAGACGTGGATCACCAACGCCTCGATCGCCGACGTTTTCGTCATATTCGCCAAGGACGATGACGGCGTGATCCTGGGCTTCGTCCTCGATAAGGGGATGGAGGGCCTGACGACATCGAAGATCGAGGGCAAGTTCGCGCTCCGGGCATCGGACACCGGCGAGGTGGTGATGGACGAGGTCGCGGTGACGAATGACAACCTTTTGGCCAACGAGAAGGGCCTCAAGGCGCCGTTCGGTTGCCTCAACAACGCCCGGCTCGGCATCGCCTGGGGGGCGCTGGGCGCCGCCGAGTTCTGCTGGCACACGGCGCGGCAATACACCATGGACCGCAAGCAGTTCGGCCGGCCACTCGCCGCCAATCAACTGATCCAGAAGAAGCTCGCCGACATGCAGACCGAGATCACCATCGGCCTTCAGGCCTGCCTGCGCGCCAGCAGGCTGAAGGAGGAGGACCGCTGTTCGCCGGAGTTGATCTCGCTGCTGAAGCGCAATTCCGCCGGCAAGGCGTTGGACATCGCCCGGATGGCGCGCGACATGCTCGGCGCCAACGGCGTCTCCGGCGAGTTCCACGTCATCCGCCACGTGATGAATCTGGAGGCGGTCAACACCTACGAGGGGACCCACGACATCCACGCCCTTATCCTCGGCCGCGGCCAGACCGGCATTCAGGCTTTCACGGCGGAATGACCGCGGGGCCACCGCCGGCGGGCGCCCATCGAGATCGGGCCCGAGCCCGAGCCCGAGCCTGGGCCTAGGAGCGCCATTGTTGGGAACCCGGATGTCCGCCAAATCGATCGGCGCCTTGTCCCGGGGCAGGGACAGGCTCATCCCCTGGGCGCTGGCGGCGGCGGGGGTTTTGTTGGCGGCGGGGCTCAGCCTTCCGGTCTTGCGCGTCGATAAGTTCTTCATATTCTCGGACCGCTTCTCGATCATCGATTCCCTGATCGCGCTCGTCCGCTCCGAGGAGTATTTCCTGTTCACCGTGATCTTCGCCTTCACCGTCGTTTTGCCGGTGACGAAACTCATTTATGCCGCCAGGTTATGGGCCGTGATCGACGTCGACGATCCCCGGTTCGCCCGGACGCTCGGCATCATCGACACCCTCGGCAAGTGGTCGATGTTGGACGTCCTGTTGCTGGCGATCGTGGTGGCGTCGATCAAGATGAGCGTCGTCGGCGACGCCCACGCCAATCCGGGGCTCTATCTGTTCTCGGGCGCCATCATCACCTCCATGTTGAGCCTCCATTGGTTGAAGGTGGCCGGGGACCGGCTGCGCCGGGACCTCTCCGGACGGTGAGCCGGCCCCGGCGCCCATGGCGCGCGAGGCGGAACTGGGTTAATGTTATGCGGCCGAAGGGCTGACAGGGGAGGACGCATTTCATGACCGAGGTCCGGATCAACCTCTACAGCGACACCCAGACCAAGCCGACAGCGGAAATGCGCGCCGCCATGGCGGCGGCCGAGGTCGGCGATGAGCAGCGCGGCGAGGATCCGAGCGTCAACCGCCTGAACGCCATGACGGCGGAGCTCCTCGGCAAGGAGGCGGCGGTGTTCCTGCCGTCCGGCACCATGTGCAACCAGATCGCCGTCTTGCTGCATTGCCGGCCGGGCGACGAGATCCTGACCGACAGGACGTCGCACATCGTCAATGCCGAGGCCGGCGGCGCGGCGGCGCTTGCCGGGGCCATGGTGCGCACCCTTGACGGCGTAGACGGCGTGTTCAGCGCCGAACAGCTGGAAGTTGGGGTGCGCGCCAAAAGGCGCCACGCGCCGCGCTCACGCCTGGTGGCGGTCGAGCAAACCTCGAATCAGGGCGGCGGCACGATATGGCCGCTGGCCACCCTGGGCGAGGTCGCCGGGGTTGCCCGGCGCCATGGGCTGGCGCTGCACATGGACGGGGCCAGGCTTCTTAACGCCACCGCCGCCTCGGGCGTCACCGCGGCCGAGTTCGCCCAACCGTTCGACACGGTTTGGGTCGATCTCAGCAAGGGTCTCGGTTGTCCGGTGGGCGCGGTGCTCGCCGGCACCTCGGAGGCGATCGAGGAGGCCTGGCAATGGAAGCAGCGCCTCGGCGGGGCCATGCGCCAGGCCGGCGTCATCGCCGCCGCCGGGATCTACGCGCTGGAGCACCATGTCGGGCGGATAGGCGAAGATCACGCCAACGCCCGCCGCTTCGCCGAGTGCATCGCCACCGTCCCCGGCGTCGCCGTCGACCCGGAGAGGGTGGAGACCAACATAGTGTTCTTCGATGTCGCCGCCACCGGCCTGACGGCGGCGGAGTTGAGCGAACGGCTTGCCGGTCTTGGCATCCGCATCGGCGCCAGTTCCCGCACGCGCCTGCGCGCCGTGACCCATCTCGACGTCACCCTCCCGGATGTCGAGGAAGCGGCCGAAGCGGTGCGCGCGGTGATCGGCGAAGCGGGGGCTCGTCCGAAGGTCGCCGAGACCGGGACCTAGCGGCACCCAAAAGGCGGCCGGATAGTGCCCTAGCGGCGGTAAAGCTGGATGATGTCGCGCACGATCAGATCCTGGGCGCCATCGTCCAGTGTCCCCACTATCTCGGCGTAAATCTCCGCCGCCGGCGCCTGTTCCATCGGTTCGGTCAGGAAGACGAAGCCGACTTCCGTGACCGCGAAGGAGAACTTGCCGTTGGTGCTGATCCCGTTGGCATTGAGCGCGTTGCAGTTGGTGATGATGATCGGCATGATCCGCCGGTCGCCCAGCAGCGTCAGATCCTTGGCCATCGCCGGGAAATAGTTGTAGCCCGGGATCGTCGGCGGCGTACCCTGGAAACACTCGACCTGGCCGTTCTCCGTAGTATCGAAACCCGAATCGGTGCCGTCGGCGTTATAGATGTCCTGGCCCGTTGCGACGATCTCATCCGGGCTTTGTTCGATCTCGTAACGGTAGGTCTCATAGCGCGATGGCGGCCAGGGGGCGGCGGCGGTGACGGCGTCCCAGCCCGCCGGCTTGCAGGTCGGACTGGTGTTCTGGTTGCAGCCGTGATTGATCCGGAAGTATTCGAGGTAATCCCAAGTGCCGTCGCCGATGCGATCATTGCCATTAATGTTGCCGGGTACGCTGCCGCAGTTGCCGGCGATGTGACACTGGTCCCTCGGTAATTTCGTCGCCTCGGTGGCCGGAAGGTCGGAGTATTGGCACGTGGCGTTGCCGCCGGTCGTATTGTTGGGCGGCTCGCCGCCCTGGGTGACGTTGGCCGCCGGCATGTATTTGTCCTGGTTGCGCCAGCGGTTGTTGCCGGTATCCTTGGCCTGGGGGGTCCAGTAGTCGAAGCGGACGTTGATGCCGGTGCGGACCATTCCCAGGTCCACGCCGGTTTGCGTCGTCGCCAGCTCCATGCCGATGCAGGTACCGGTTGTCGAGGCGAGAGCCTCCTTGACCGTACTGGCGCCGCAGTTGGTCTGGCCCTCGGTGCCCGAGGGGCACAGCAGGCCGAAATTGCCCGGCGTCAGCGACCCGCCGCCGCCCTGTCGGAACAGCTCCACCTGGCGGCCCGATAACGCGTTCATGTCCATGGTTAAACCGAGGTCGGTGTTGGTCGCGGGCTCCGTCGGGTTGCACATGAACATCGGCGGGATGTTGCAGATCACGCGGTCGTTGCCGGCCACCGCCGTCGACGAGGTGGCGGCGGTGCCGGGCCCGCCGACGATCCTGATCAGGATATTGGTGATCGTCCTGGCGCCGATATGAACGTCGATAAAGCGCGCCTCGTCATCCACCGTGGTGACGTTGGCCGCGGTTATCGGATCGCCGTCCCCGGCCGGCAGGCTTTTAAGGAAGCGGATGCACGGCGCCACCGGCGGGTCCGCGCATGTGGTCGAATCGACGACGATTTTTTTGCCGTCGCCATCGGTGGCGAAGGTCTGAAGATTCGAAACGGCGCCCACCGCTGCCGCGCCGGCCCTGTCCATGGAGCCCGGGAAGCGGTCGAGTTCTCGCGCCCCCGCCAGTGCCGCCGCATCGCCGGCGGCTTGCAGTTCCGTATTCAAGGTAATCAGGCGCCCGATATCCAGGGTGAGCGCCCCGATGCCAAGCAGGATCGGTGCGACGAGGGCGATGTAGATCGCGACCGCGCCGCTTGTGTCTTGCGCCAGCGACCTCGGCCATCCGCGTCCGGTCATGATCCGCCGGGCGTCACGCATCGATTGCTCCTCGGCTGCCCACGTCCGACCCATAGGATGGATACCGGATTTGCGCTGAGGGAAGGATGACAGGCTTTTCCGGCCACTCGGACGATTTACGTCGGTGGAGTTATCAACCGGTCAAGCAAAGTATCCTGCTTGACCGGTTTGGCTCGGCCTGAACTGAAACTTTAGAACGTCCCCGTATTGCAAGCCGGGGCGTCGCCCAGGCAGCTCGCCATGGAATTGAAGAGGGTGCCGATGGCTCCGCTCATCGCCAGCACGCCAGCGATAATGAAGACGGCGACGAGCGCCATGATCAACGCATACTCGACCGCGTTGGCGCCGCCCTTATCCCGTAGCAGGGACACGACATAGTTCTGAACATACCGCAACATAGTTTCCTCCTAGCCCGTGAGCATAACGAGAGTGATAACCGACGCCAAAATGGCCTCTAGGAGTAGGAGTACCGTTTATTACTTAATATCGAGTTAATTGAGATGGAAAACGTGAGATTTCGTTTATGTTTTATCAGTCGGTACAAAGACTTTCGGCGATCTAATCGATCGGCGTCCATCTCCCGGGGGCAGGTCCGCCGGCCAGGATCGAAAGCACCTTGCCCCTCGGCCGGCGACGCCGAAATGGGGCCGACGAGCCCGGTTGATCAGGCCGGGGCGGGCCCCGTTGATTGCGCCGGTAAGCGCCCATTGCCGGGTGGCGGAGCCCGTTTATCGGGCCTTTTCCCAAGACCGATTCCTGCCGTTACGCCAGGCGCGCCGTTGTCACCACGAGACGGACCGCCGGGGGAAAGGCATGGCCATTGGCTGTATTTTTGCCGCCTTCCTCTTATCGCCTTGAAGCCGTCTTGGGCGGGTTAACCTCAATTTAACGGAGCCGCGTTAATTTATTGTTTGTACAGGCATAAATTCAAATTTATCGAAGTCGGCGGCGGCCCGCCTCCCGAAGTCGTACGGAGGGCAGGCCGGGCCCGGGCCGCCTGAACCACCGCCGGGGCCGGCACCGGACGATCTCCTGGGAAGCGCGATACGAACTTGATGAACACGGCACAAAACAAGGACAATGGGGATGGGCGGCGGATGGTCGGCGACGAGCTCTCTCAACGCCTGAAGAAGAGGACCGCGGAGCTGCACAAAGCCTACCGGCAGCTGACCGACGGAATACAGGCGCAACAAAAAGTCGAGGTCCTGCTCGACCGGGTCAAACAGCAAAACGACCTGATCCTGAATGCGGCCGGCGACGGCATCTACGGGCTGGATCTCGAGGGACGCACGACCTTCATCAACCCGGCCGGCGCCCGATTGATCGGCTGGCCGGTGGAGGAGCTGATCGGCAAGCCCCAGCACGCCATCCTCCACCACACCCGCGCCGACGGCACGCCCTATCCCCATGAGGAATGCCCGATCCACGCGGCGCTGAGCGACGGCGCCGTCCACCAAGTCGACGACGAGGTGTTCTGGCGCAAGGACGGCACTTCCTTCCCGGTCGAATATGTCAGCACGCCGATCCGCGACCAGGGCGGCGAAGTCACCGGCGCCGTCGTCGTCTTCAAGAACATCGCCGAACGCAGGCGCACCGAGAACGAGCTGGCGGAGAAGACGGTGGTCCTGGAGACGACGCTGGAGAACATGTCCCAGGGCATCAGCGTCTATGACGCCGACCTCAAACTCGTCGCCTTCAACCAAAAATATGTCGATCTCCGCGGCTATCCGCCCGGCTTCCTTCACATCGGCATGTCTTTCGAGGAAGTCGCCCGTTTCAGGGCCGGGCGGGGCGATTACGGTCCCGGCGACGTCGAGCGCCACGTCAGGGAACGGGTGATGGCAAAACGGAGCGGCGAGGCCCTCAGGCAAGAATGCATCTTGCCCGACGGAGGGGTCATCTCGGTGAACCGCGAACCGATGCCGGACGGCGGGTGTGTGACCACTTATTCGGACATCACCGAGCGCAAGCGGGCGGAAGAGGCGCTGCGCGCCGCCAAGGAAGAAGCGGAAGTCGCCAACCGCGCCAAGACCGAATTCCTCGCCAACGTCACCCATGAGCTGCGCACGCCGCTCAACGCCGTCATCGGGCTTTCCGAACTGATGAACGAGGCCTTGTTCGGTCCCCTCGGCCATCCCAAATACACCGAGTACGCGAAAGACATCACCGAATCCGGCCGTCATCTATTGGAGCTCATCGAGGATATCCTCGATCTGTCCAGGATAGAGGTCGGCAAGCTCAAGCTTTACGAGGAAAAGGTCGATGTCGTGAAGGTGGTCGGCGCCTGCATGATGATCCTGCGGTCGCGGGCGGAAGCCGGCCGGATCGAGATCCAGACGTTGCTGCCCGAGGATGTGCCGTCGCTCATGGCCGACGCCGGGAAGCTCAAGCAGATATTGCTCAACATCCTGTCCAACGCCATCAAGTTCACCCCGGCGGGCGGCACGGTCACGCTGGAAGCCTGCGTCGAGAAAGACGGCGGTTTTGTCTTCTTGGTCCGCGACACCGGCATCGGTATCGCCAGCGAGGACCTGGCGACGGCCATGGCGCCGTTCGGCCAGGTCGATAGCAGTCTTAGCCGCAAATATCAGGGCACGGGACTGGGATTGTCGCTGACCAAGGCCCTGGTCGAACTCCATGGCGGCGGAATCGAACTGTCCAGCGTCGTCGATGTCGGCACCGAAGTCACCATTCGTTTCCCCAAATCCCGCATCGTTGCCTCCAGTGGCGGTGCCGGTTATCCGCTGCGCTCGTCATTGCCGGGTTGATCCGGGCCGGGTTGATCCGGCGCCGGGTCGATCCGGACTTCCCCGCCGGGCCGAGGCCAGATCGGCCCTGAGCGCCTGAAGTTCACGCAGAAGGGCAAGTAACCTTTCGTCGCCTAGTTCGTTTTTGATGCCGCTGATGCCCATGCGGACGCCGCCGAGTTCGCCAATGACCTCGCTGAGACCGAGGTTGACTCCATCCAGATGGCGGTTGATCCTCGTCAGTAGGACGATGCCGTAAGCGGCAAGGATGATGACAATCGTCCCGGCGAGTATGGCGAAGGTGACGGACCAGTCCATGTCCCGCGCGAACCGGTCGAGATATGCGATGGCCTGCTGGAATTTTTCCACCTCTATTTTTCCCTTACGATTTCTCCCTTTCGGGAACATTACCCGCCGTCACGAGAGGACGACACTGGGTACCGGAATCAGTGTAGGCGATTTTTTGGTATTCGCGTTGAAGTCTGACGCCGTTAAGATGGGATGCCGCCTCCTTGGTGGACGGTTCGGAACACAGTCATAGAGGACCAAAGGTGCCGAAATCAAGGAAACGAAAGCGATCGAAGCGCGCCAAACCCCACGACATCCCCTGGGGTGGCGCCCAACCCCGGACGGGCGGTTCGCGCGGGCGCGTCATCACCATAGCCGTGCTCGTGGTCCTCATTGGCGGCGGCGGTTTCATGTGGTGGCGCTCGTTCGGCGCCGAGCAGGACTTCCTGGCGTTGGCGGAGCGGGGCAAGGGCGCCCTTTCCCGGGTCAAAACCGGAACCGGCGCCGGTGGAGGACACCTAACACCCGGGCAGGCCTACAGCTATGCGGAAAGGTTCCCGACCTCGGGGCCGCACGATCGGGTTTGGACGGCCCCCGGATTCTACGAGGTTCCCCAGCCGCCGACGCGTCTCGTCCACGCGGCCGAGCACGGCAACATCGTCATCTATTATGACACCCCGGCACCCGGCGTCCTCGATACCCTCGAGCGGTGGGCCGGGCTCTATGACGTCCAATGGTCGGGAATCGTCATCACGCCGATATCCGGAATGGGCGAGACCATCGTCCTCACCGCCTGGAAAAAGATGCTGAGGCTCAAGCGTTTCGACGCCGCCGCCGCCGCCGCCTTCATCGACGCCTACCGGGGCAGGGGGCCGGAGCGCCTGGTGCGATAGGTATTCGGGCGTCTCGACCCTCGCGGCCGGTTTCGGCCCGCCCATCACCAACGCGCCCGCCGCGCCCGGACTGGGCGGGGCGTGAACGATGTGAAATCGCCGTGGTCAAAGAGACGGAGCGCGCCGGCGCGCGAGCCCGACCTGGGGGCGACCGGCCCCCTGTCCGCCGGCGAGTAGGCGTTCTTTTCCGCTCCGTCAGTGCATACTATCGTATGGCGCCGGTGGGCCGCGACATCATGCCGATTTGACTCCTGGCACACCATTTTCAACCACGAACGAGGCCCTCGTGGAAATCGGGGCTCCCCGCCTGGTCACGAAGGGAACGACACGCCAATCCGCCTGCCACCTATCCTGAGTGACGGTGCAACGTACATAGCCCCGCTGCTTGTTAAAGAACTTGATGTGTGCGTTGGCTTCCACCATCCGCCGACCTTTGCCGGTGGTGTCTTTACCGTCGCCTTCCGAGCTGATGGAAGTGCCCACGAACTCGGCTCCCACGATCGCCGAGTTGGGATTATCGAAGTCGGCCAAGAGATCGCCGACCCAGTTGGCGTGTACGTCGCCGGTGACGACAATGGGGTTCGACGGCCGCCGGTTTGCCAGGAAGTCCAGGACGCGTTTGCGGGCGAGAGGATATCCGTCCCACTTGTCCATGTTGAACAGTGGCTCGCCGTCCCGGGGCTTGATCCTTTGCATCATCGGCACCTGCTGGGCGATGACGTTCCACCGCGCCCGCGAGCGCCCCAGTCCGGCCAAGAGCCACCGTTCCTGGACGGCGCCCAGCATCGTCGCCGAAGGGTCGAGGGCTTGCGAGCAGCGGGCCGCGTTCTTGTAATCCTTATAGGCGCCGCAAGGCTGCGCGGTGCGGTACTGGCGCGTATCCAACAGGTTGAACTCGGCGAGGCCGCCGAATGCAAGCCGACGGTAGAGCGCCATGTTCGGCCCGTTCGGCGTTGCCGAACGTCTGAGCGGCATGTGCTCATAATAGGCCTGGTAGGCGGCGGCTCGCCGGCGCAGGAATTCGTCCCTGGGCGTTTCGTGCTTCCTGTCGATATCTGCGGCATAATCATTGACGACCTCGTGATCGTCCGAGGTCACGACCCAGGGAAAGGCGGCATGGGCGGCCTGCAGGTCGGGATCCGATTTATAGAGCGCATAGCGGTTGCGATACTCACCAAGGGTCACGATTTCCGGTCCGTCGTGCCTCCGAGGGCGTCCGTCATGCGCCTTGCTCTCGTAAATGTAGTCACCGAGGAACAGGACGAGGTCGAGATCCTCCCCCGCCATATGCCGATGCGCGGTGTAATAGCCACTCTCGTAGTGCTGGCAGGAGGCAAAGGCAAAGCGCAAACGGTCGACGGGCGCGTTGGCGGCGGGAGCCGTGCGGGTCCTGCCGATGGGGCTCGCGACGGCGCCGGAGCTAAAGCGATACCAGTACCAGCGGCCCGGTTCCAACCCTTGCACTTCCACATGCACGGCGTGGCCCAGCTCGGGGCGGGCGAGTGTCGTCCCCTTCCGTTTAACCGTCTTCATCTTGTCGTCCGCCGCCACCTCCCACGCCACCGATACGGGCTGCATCGGCATTCCGCCGCCATCGAGCGGTTCCGGCGCCAGCCGGGTCCATAAGAGGACGCCATCCGGCAACGGGTCCCCGGACGCCACGCCGAGGCTGAAGGGATATTTTGCGAAACCCGGGTTGGCGAGAACGCCACGGCTTGCAAGTGGCGTGGTCATGGCCAGGGCGGCGCAGGCTCCGGCGCCCCCAAGCAGTCTCCGCCTGCTGATCCGGTACGACGAACCCAGAACTTCTGGAAGATCCATCACGATACGTCTCTCTGAATTTGCATAGGCGTGGACGCACACCCTTACCGGTGCCGCGCGCGCATCGCGAGGCGTGTTGAATGCCGCCTTTTCTACCGCACAGTGATGAGAAAGGGAAATTGGTATGGATTAACCCGAATATTTCACGAAGGCGCTCCCTCAGGGGGTGTTAAGTGTTTTATTCCAAGGGCTTGATTCGTTTTGCGAAAAGCGACGCTTTGTACCCTCGTCCGCTGAACGGTTTTGCGGCGGCCCTGTTTGTCCAAATCGGCGCACCAAACCTCAAGCCATAGCTAGTACTTACTTTCATAGGAGGGTGACACATCTGACGGCCTTGCGGGTTCTTCGGCTAGGAGCGTGGTCCGCCGTGATGCTGGCGCATCACAAGGGCCGCGCGACGACGTCCGAAGGGCCCGCAAGGCCGCCCGAAGGGTCGCTTTTCGCGGCCGCCGGAGGGCGTCGGCGCCGCTT
>JADFJG010000057.1 GCA_022566265.1 Pseudomonadota bacterium
CCCCCGCCAGGGCGACGAAGCGCTTGCCCCTGGCCCGGCCGATCAGCGTCAGATTGGCCTCGCGGGCCAGATCGACCCCCCAGGAGGTAAAGCCGGAACGCGAAATCAGGATTGGAATGCGCATCTGCACCGTCTTGATGATCATCTCGCTGGTCAGCCGCCCGGTGGTGTAGAAGATCTTGTCCTCGGGCGTGATCCCCTCGAGGAACATGTAACCGGCGATCTTATCGACGGCGTTGTGCCGGCCGACGTCCTCCATGTAGATCAGCGGCTTATCCTCCCGGCACAGCACCGAGCCGTGAATCGCCCCGGCCTTGAGATAGAGGCTGGGCGAGGTGTTGATCTTCCGGGTCAAGCCATAGAGCCACGAGGTCTTGAGCCTGGCGTCCCTCGACAGCTCGATGTCCTCGAAATTCTCCATCAAATCGCCGAACGCCGTGCCCTGGGCGCAGCCCGAGGTCCTGACCTTCTTCTTCAGCTTTTCCTCGTAGTCGGTCTCGCGCTTGGTGCGCACGACGACGATCTCGAGCTCCTCGTCGTAATCGATGCCGGTGATCTCGTCGTCGGCGCGCACCATGTTCTGGTTCAACAGATAGCCCAGCGCCAGGTAGTCGGGATAATCGCCGATGGTCATCATGGTGACGATTTCCTGGCTGTTGAGGAAAAGCGTGAGCGAGCGCTCGACCACCACCGAGGTCTCGATCGGCTTGCCGTCATGGTCGATGCCCTTGACCGCCTTGGAGAGACGAGGATCGTCGGGATTGGGCTTGAGCAGATAATCTCCCATCTTCAGGTCCCTTGATGAAATATCCGGGCTAGGCAAACGCAAGTTCCTCGTCCTCCGGATCGAGCTCCTGGCTCGGAACCAGATCGAGCCAACCCAGCACGTTCAGGTAACGGGTGGCGTCGGCGACCTCGTTCCTATTCAGCGGCGGCCTACGCTTTTGTTTCCATTGCATAACTTCATCGACCACCGCGACCTCGCTGGGCTTGGTGTGGGTCCGCTCCGCGAGCGACTTCGCCGCGAAGTGGACCGTGGCCGCAATCTCGGCATCGCGGGTTTGCATGCGCAAGAAGAGATCCACTACGTGGTCGATCACCGCCGCCCATTGCGCCAATTCATTCTCACATAACCGGCGGGTGTCCGCGAAGGTGAGGCCAGGTTTGACCCTGAACATCCGGCCCAGTTTCTCTTCTTGGATCAGGCCCTGGTTAACCAAATCGGTGATGACAGCCTTCAAGCCAGGCGCAAATGGGCCGTAACTCCCACGCTCATAGGTGAAACCTGTCGGGAGGCCGGATGACGTTGCGAAATAGGCGATCTTCTGGAAGGTCGTCCGACCCACCGGCCAGTGATGCGGCTCCCGGGAAATTCGATCAAGGATTTCTATCAGCGCAACCCAAGCTGGCTTGACCCGCGATCCGCCAAGGGAAGTCGCGCCAACCAGTGAATCGGTCGGAGACTGGACTAGGAACTCCAGAGACAACTCCCGCGCCGGGGTTCCGTGAGGAGCGAACAACCCGACGGGAATATCCAACTCGTTCAGGTGCCGATAAAGCGTGGGCCCGACGACGCGCCATTCAAGCTGCCCTTGGCCGCACCCGAGAGGCGGCATGGCGAGTGACCTGATTCCCCATTCCCGATAATGCTGCTTGAGATGTTCGAGTCCCTCAACGATATCCTGCAGCTTGGAGACGGATCGCCAGTGATCCTTGGTGGGGAAATTCAGGACCCAGGGGCCAACCAGGTCCGTGAACAGGTAAGGCCGCCCAAGCTTGACCTTCCCGGCGTCGCATCGTTCCTCGTAGTCTCGATACATCTCGGGAAACCGCTTCTTGAACTCCAACGCGATCCCCTTGCCCATGACGCCGACGCAGTTGACCGTGTTGACAAGGGTCTGCGCCGATGAGTCGAAGAGGTTTCCTACTCGAACCGTGATCATGATGCCCCCTTCAACAAAAAAAGAAATGCCGGTTGATTTCGGCGGGCAAGCCCGGTGTGTCAGCAGCCATTCGATCGTGACTGGATTTACACGAAACGTAAGCACCCATGATGAAGTCGGGATCGACGACGTCCGGAACTAGGACCTCGGCGCACTTCATCGATGAATGGCGCCAATACGCAATCGGGTCATCTGGATGGGTCCAGTGCTCGGCGAAAGTCTTTTCTTTATCGACAATCGCCAGTCCTCCAGGGGCCGCGGCGAAGCGCCGATAATCGCTTGCCGCATTCTGATCGGTGATCACAACGTCGGGAAGATCGAGCACCGACGTAGCAATTCTTAGAACGCAAAGGCTCTGGTGATCTGCTTGACGTTTGTACAGCATTGGGTTCCGTGCGCACACATAAAGGTTTGCGTATTCGTGCAGCGGTCGTCCACCAGGAATGTGGACTTTGGCTCTTAGTGCTTGAACCTCCGGCTTTGCGACGGACTGGTGCGGCATACTCTTCACTCGTTTATGAGACAGGATACCCTGCGTCAAGATTGACGGTACGTTGACGATCGGAGTGATGTATTGCAGTTCTTCGAGTTCCTCCCGCCTCATCCTGGAGTCGCCGCCCGAGCGCGCAGTCGCACCAACGTCCCTTTAGCCATCTTCCCAACCTTACTCGGCGGCCTCGACCGTTGCGACCTTCTCGACGCGGGCGGCGCAGAACTTGAACTCCGGGATCTTGCCGACGGGGTCGAGCGCCGGGTTGGTCAGCAGGTTCGCCGCCGCCTCGACGAAGCAGAAGGGAATGAAGATCACGCCGTCGGGTAGGGTCGCATCCATCCGCGCGGTGATCTCGATGGCTCCGCGCCGGGTGGCGACGCGGATGGTGTCGCCCCCGCCGGCGCCGATGCGCCCGAGGTCCGCCGGCGACAGGCTGGCGACCGCCTCGGGCTCGAGATCGTCCAGCACCGAAGCCCTGCGGCTGATGGCGCCGGTGTGCCAGTGCTCGAGCTGCCGGCCCGTCGTCAGGATCATCGGGTACTCCGCGTCGGGCCTCTCGTCGGGGGGGACGATGGCGGCGGGGACGAACTTGCCGCGCCCGTTCGCCGTCGGGAAGCCGTCGCCGAAGACAACGTCCTGGCCGGGCCGATCTGGCGCGTCGCACGGGTAGGTGACGGCGCCCTCGCGCGAGAGCCGGTCCCAGGAGATATTGTCGAACGACGCCATCGCCTTTTCCATCTCGCCATAGACCTCGCGGGGGTGGGTGTAGTTCCAATCGAGGCCGATGCCGCGCGCCATCTCCTGGATGATCCACCAGTCCTGGCGGGCCTCACCGGGCGGATCGAGGGCCTTTCGTCCCATCTGCACCTGGCGGTTGGTGTTGGTCACCGTGCCGTCCTTCTCGGGCCACGCCGAGGCCGGCAGGACGACATCGGCATAGCACGCCGTCTCGGTCAGGAAGATGTCCTGGACCACGAGATGAGAGAGCTTGGCCAGCGCTTGGCGGGCGTGATGGGCGTCGGGGTCGGACATCGCCGGGTTTTCGCCCATGATGTACATGCCCTTGATCTCTCCGTCATGCACCGCGTCCATGATCTCGACCACCGTCAGGCCGGGCTCGGGATCGAGCTCGGTTCCCCAGAGGTCCTCGAAGCGGGCCCTGATCTCGTCGTCGCCGACGGGTTTGTAGTCCGGGAACATCATCGGGATGAGGCCGACATCGGACGCCCCTTGGACGTTGTTCTGGCCGCGCAACGGATGCAGTCCGGTGCCGGGACGGCCGACCTGGCCGCACATCAGGGCGAGGGATATCAGGCACCTTGCGTTATCGGTGCCGTGGACGTGCTGGGAAATGCCCATGCCCCAGAAGATGATCGCCGATTTGGCGGTGGCGTAGAGCCGGGCGACGGTGCGGATCAGATCCGCCTCGATGCCGCAACGCTCCGCCATGATCTCAGGCGCGTAGTCCTTGAGATGTCGGCTCAGACGATCGAAGCCTTCGGTATGGGCGGCGACGTAGTTCTGGCTGTAGAGCTTCTCTTCGACGATCACGTGCATCATCGCGTTCAGCAGCGCGACATCGGCGCCCGGCTTGAACTGCACCATGTGGGTGGCGTGGCGCTTCAACGCCTGGCCGCGGGGGTCCATGACGATCAGCGCGGCGCCGCGCTTGGCGGCGTCCTTGAGATAGGTCGCCGCCACCGGATGGTTCTCGGTGGGATTGGCGCCGATGACGACGATGACCTCGGCATTCGCCGCCTCGGTGAACGGCGCCGTGACCGCGCTCGAGCCGATGGTCTCCAACAACGCCGCCACCGAAGAGGCATGACAGAGCCGGGTGCAGTGATCGACGTTGTTGTTGCCGAAGCCCGTGCGCACCAGCTTCTGGAAGAGATAGGCCTCCTCGTTCGAGCCCTTGGCCGAGCCGAAACCGGCAAGCGCCTTGGCGCCATCGCGGTCGCGGATGGTCTTGAGGCCCCCGGCGGCGCGCTTCAAGGCTTCCTCCCAGCTGGCCTCGCGGAAATGGGTGAGGGGGTTGGCGGGGTCGATGTCCGGATCGACGGTCTTGGGCACGCCGTCGAGGCGGATGAGCGGCTTGGTCAGGCGGTCGGGATGGGTGATGTAGTCGAAGCCGAAGCGGCCCTTGACGCAAAGGCGGTTCTGGTTGGACGGTCCGTCGCGCCCCTCGACATAGAGGATCTTGTCGTCGCGGATGTTGTAGGTGATCTGACAGCCGACGCCGCAATAGGGGCAGACGCTGTCGACCTGCCTGTCGGCCTTGGTGTTTCCGACGCCCGCTTCGTCCATCACCGATGCCGGCATCAGGGCGCCGGTGGGACAGGCCTGGACGCATTCGCCGCAGGCGACACAGGTGCTCATCCCCATGGGGTCGTCGAAATCGAAGACGATCTTCGATGCGGCGCCGCGCCCGGCCATGCCGATGACGTCGTTGACCTGGACCTCGCGGCAGGCGCGGACGCAGAGATTACAGTGGATGCAGGCATCCAAGTGCACCGCCATGGCGGTATGGCTGAGATCGGCCGGCGGCGAGTTGCGGGGCGCAAAGCGGCTCTCCGTCATCTCCATGCGTCCGGCCCAGCGCCAAAGCTTCGAATCCGGATCGTGCGCGCGATCGCGCTTCGGCTGATCGGCGAGCAACAGCTCCATCACCATGCGCCTCGCGGCGCTGGCCCGCTCCGATTCGATCAGTACCTTCATGTCCGCCGTCGGGGCGCGGATGCAGGACGCGGCGAGCACGCGCTCGCCCTCGATCTCGACCATGCAGGCGCGGCAGTTGCCGTCGGCGCGATAGCCCGGCTCGGGCGCATGGCAGAGATGGGGTATCTCGATCCCCTGGCGCGCCGCGACCTGCCAGATGGTCTCGCCCGCCAAGGCCTCGACCTTCCGGCCGTCGAGGGTGAACGTAATCTTGTCAGTCATTACAGCAATGCTCGCCTGATGACGTTCATCAAAAATCGTCCTTGCAAATGCATAAGAAATCCTCGATTTCGTACGCCTTTAGCTTCGAAAGCTCTCTTGGAAAGGCAGACGGTAACAAGGACGACTGGGTTACTTTCCGACCTAAAAGTCGCTTGGCGCCATCGCGCGCGCCGCGATGCAAGTAGACTCTCCTCGGCATCCTTCGCAAGTGAGATCCGATCGCAACAGCAGTGTCGTAAGTCCACATTGGGCCGAGCCATTTAACTTCGTCGGCAATTTCTTTCGTTAATTGATAGACCTGATCGAATGATTCCACGCTCTTCAAATCAGTCTTTTTCTTTCTTAGCTCAGCTTGGCCGGATCTCAGGGCAGCAGCCTTTAAACGTTTAAGATGATCATGCCGCTTTCCATCGAAATCGTTGCCAAGGCCGGCGACATCGAGAACCTGGGCTAATGGCACACTTTGCCATTGCCGGATGCTCTGGCGACTCGACTTGCGCTGATCGGAGATAAAGTTTTCCACTAGTTGTTTTAGTGACGTAGAAGGAGCCCGCCCGTTTGTCCGACAGTGTTGGCGTTGGATAGTCTGGGGGGGCCGCTTGCCGCAGCTCTTCATGTCAGGTCCTCGCGGAAATGGGTGAGCACCGAGTTGAGCGGATTGGCCGCCGCCTGGCCGAGGCCGCAGATCGAGGCGTCGGCCATCGCCCGGCCGAGTTCCTTGAGCAGCGCCTCGTCCCAGGTCCGCTCCGCCATCAGCTTCACCGCCTTTTCGGTACCGACCCGGCACGGCGTGCACTGGCCGCAGCTTTCGTCCTCGAAGAAGCGCATCAGGTTGAGCGCCACCCGCTTCATGTCGTCCCGGTCCGACAGGATGATGACGGCATGGGAGCCGATGAAACAGTCGTGGCTCTCGAGCGATCCGAAATCGAGCGGGATATCGGCCATCGAGGCGGGCAATATGCCCCCCGACGCGCCGCCCGGGAGATACCCCTTGAAGATATGGCCCTCCGCCATGCCGGAACAATATTCCTCGATCAACTCACGCGCCGTGATCCCCGCCGGGGCGAGTTTGACGCCCGGCTCCTTGACCCGGCCCGAGACCGAGTAGCTCCGCACCCCCTTGTGGCCGTCGCGGCCCTGGCGGGCGAACCAGTCGGCCCCCTTCTCGACGATGTCGCGAAGCCAGTAAACGGTCTCGACGTTGTTGATCAGGGTCGGACGGCCGAACAGCCCGACCTGGGCGGCGTAGGGCGGGCGGTGGCGCGGCAGGCCGCGTTTGCCCTCGAGGCTCTCGAGCATCGCCGATTCCTCGCCGCAGATATAGGCGCCGGCGCCACGGCGTAAATGGATGCCGTCCTCGGGCGCCAGTCCCGCCTGTTCGATCTTGGCGATCTCTTTCAGCAGAACCTCGCGCACGCCGGGGTATTCGTCGCGGAGATAGATGTAGACCGATGTCGATTCCACCACCCAGGCGGCGATGAGCGCGCCCTCCAGGAAGCGATGCGGATCTGTCTCCATGTAATGGCGGTCCTTGAAGGTGCCGGGCTCACCCTCATCGGCGTTGATCGCCACCATCCGGGGCTTGGGCTCGGCGCGCACCAACGTCATCTTGCGCCCGGTGGGGAAGCCGGCGCCGCCAAGCCCGCGCAGGCCCGAATCGTCGAGCGCCGCGATCACGCTTTCCACTTCCCGGCGGTCATCTAAGCAGTCGCGCAACAGGGAATAGCCGCCTTCGGTTTGGTAGGCGTCGAAATCCACGTAGGCCGGTATCTCGGGCGCCAGCTTGTTCTCGTCGATGGCCTGGCGCACGGCATCAACCGTGGCGTTCCCGACGTGGTAATGACCGGCCTCGGCCACCGGGGCGGCGTCACAGCGCCCCATGCAGGGCGCCCTTATGACGCGCACGCCGGGACCGCAATTTTCCGCCAGCGCGGCCATCAGTTCACCCCCACCCATCAATTCGCAACTCAGGCTGTCGCAGACCCGGACGGTGACGGCCGGCGGCGGCTCTTCCCCTTCCTTGACGACATCGAAATGGGCGTAAAAGGTCGCGACCTCGTAGACCTCGGTCATGGCGAGGCGCATCTCCTCGGCAAGGGCGGCGAGATGGGCGGCCGAGAGGTGGCGATAGGCGTCCTGGATGAGATGGAGATGCTCGATCAGCAAATCGCGCCGGCGCGGACGATCGCCAAGCAGCGCCCTGACCTCGGCCAACGCCTGGGCGTCGACCTGACGGCCCTTGGGCTCGGGCCTTGCGCGCTTGCGCCCGGCGCCGGGGTGGCGGCGTCTCTCCTCCGCTTGCGTGACCTCTGACATCGCCTCGTTCTCTCCTGGCGGCCCGGCAGACCCATTTCCGATAACTTATATTATTTATCTATACGGGTTTCGGGCACGGGCGCCATTTTACCGGATCATCCTCGCCGATGGTAGCGCCGCTACAGCAGGCCGGCGCCGCGCGCCCAGCGGTACTTGGCGCCGAGCACCACGACGGGAAGCTCGGTGGTATAGGGATAGGCGACGATGCCCCGCTCATAGAGGTATTCGGACGCCTCCTCGACGGCGACATCGCCGACGAGTGACGCCACCACGGGCTTGCGGATACCCTTTGCCCGGCACTCCTCCACCACCTCGGCCAGCAGTTCGGCGAACACCATGGGCGGCGTGACGATGGTGTGCCAGTAGCCCAGCACCAGGGCGTCGATGCGGTCGTCCTCGAGCCCCAGCTTGATGGTGTTGCGATAGGTCAGCGGCGGCTCCCCGCCGGTGATGTCGACCGGGTTGCCCGCCGCCCCGAAGGGCGGGATGAATTCCCTGAACGCCTTATCGAGATCGTCGGGCATTTCCATCAATTCGAGGCCGTTATCGACGCAGGCATCGGAGAGCAGCACGCCGGAGCCGCCGGCGCCGGTGATGATCAGCACGTTCTCGCCCCGAGGGGTGGGCAGTTTCGGCAGGCCGCGGGCGAACTGCAGCATGTCGTTCAGCGACATGGCGCGGATGACGCCCGATTGGCGCAGGATGTCGTCGTAGATCTGATCGTTGCCGGCGAGCGCCGCGGTATGGGAGGCGGCCGCGCGGGCGCCCTTGGCGGTGCGCCCGGCCTTGAGCACGACCACCGGCTTCTTCTTCGAAACGCGCTCCGCCACCTCGGCGAAGCTGCGCCCGTCCTTGAGGTCCTCGACATGCATGACGATAACGTCGGTGTTGTCGTCCTGCTCGAAGAAGGTGAGGAGGTCGTCCTCGTCGAGATCCGACTTGTTGCCCAGGCCGACGATCGCCGAGACCCCCATCTTGGTCGAGCGCGAAAAGCCGATGATCGACATGCCGACGCCGCCGCTTTGCGACGACAGCGCCACCTTGCCGACGACGTCGTAAGGCGTACAGAAGGTGGCGCAGAGGTTCTTCGGCGTGTAGTAGAAGCCGTAGATGTTCGGCCCCATCACCCGGACATTATGCTTGCGCGCGACCGCCACCATCTCCCGCTGCAGCTCGACCTCGCCGATCTCGGCGAAGCCCGACGGGATCATGATGGCGCCGGCGATGTTCTTCTCGCCGACCTCCTCGAGCGCCGCAAGGACGAACTTGGCGGGGATGGCGAAGACGGCGATGTCGATCGCGCCCTCGATGTCCTTGACGCTCTTGTAGCATTTGCGCCCGAGGATCTCGTCGGCGCGCGGGTTTATGGGATAGATCTCGCCCTGATAGCCGCCGTCGATCAGGTTCTTCATCACCGAATTGCCGATCTTGCCTTCCTCCGCCGAGGCGCCGATCACGGCCACCGCATCGGGCTCCATGATGCGCTTCATGGCGGTGAGGATTTCCTCCTGGGAGGGGCGGAAGGGCGCCTCGGGGGGTGAGAAATCGACCACCATGCGGACGTCGACCGCGGTTGCCCCATCCGCGCGGGCGAACACCGGGTTGAGGTCGATCTCGCTGATTTCGGGGAAGTCGTCGACCAGTTGGGAAACGCTGATGATGATCGACACCAACGCCTCGCGGTCGACCGGCTTGGCGCCCCTGACGCCGCGCAGGATTTCCGCCGCGCGGATGCCTTCGATCATCGAAATCGCATTGGTGCGGTCGGTCGGCGCCAGGCGGAAGGTGACGTCCTTGAGCACCTCCACCAGCACGCCGCCGAGCCCGAAGGCGACGACCTTGCCGAAGCTCGGATCGGTGACGGCGCCGACGATGACTTCCTGGGCTGGGGGCAGCATCTGCTGCACCTGGACCCCGGCGATGTCGGCGCCCGCTTTATGGTCCTTGGCGTTGGCGATGATGGTGTCGTAACCCTTGGCCACGGCCTCGGCGTCCCCGAGTCCGGTCAGCACCCCGCCGGCCTCGGTCTTGTGCAGGATGTCCTCCGACACGATCTTCAGGACCGCCGGATAGCCGATCTCCCCGGCGAGCTTCACCGCCTCATCGGCGGAGGTGGCAAGCCCCTCCTTGGGCACCGGGATGGCGTAGGCGTCGCAGACTTTCTTGGCCTCGGGCGCGCTGAGCGCCGTGCGCCCGTCGGCCTTGACCTGGTCCAATACCGCCCTGACTGTTTTTTTATCGGTATCCATTATCGACTCCGGTTTCGACGTCATTCGCCGCCGTGTTACAGATGTTCTTCGTATCCTACAATAAAACCGCCGGGCTTTATCCGGGCTGCATTCACGTTTGCGTTACGGCCCGACGCGGCCAGTCACCCGGCCGCGTCCGCCGTCTGGGTAGACCCCCTCAGATCGCGCCGGTCTCCCGCGCTTCTTCTATCTCGCTATCGGCGAAACCGACGATCTGCTTGAGGATTTCCTCGGTATGTTCGCCGAGCAGCGGCGACGTCGTCACCTCGACCGGCGAATCCGACAGCCGGATCGGGCAGCCGACGGTCTTGAAGGTTCCCCGTTCGGGATGGTCGACCTCGACCACGGCGCCCCTCTTGGCCATCGAATCGTCCTCGATCAAATCCTTCATGTCGAGGATCGGGCCGCAGGGCACGTTGATCTCGTTGAGCAGCCTGGTGACCTCGAACTTGTCGTGGGTTTGCGTCCATTCCTCGACGATGGCGAACACTTCGTCGAGGCGGTTCACCCTGGCTTCCGGCGTCGCATAGTCGGGGTGCTCGATGAGCTCCTGGCGGCCGATGAGTTTCATCAGCGGCGCCCAGCCCTGGGGCTGGATGATCGTATAGATGTAATCGTTGGGCCCGCCGGGCTTGCATCTGAGCGCCGTTCCCGGCTGGCCGCCGCCCGATGAGTTGCCCGAACGGGGCACCACGTCGCCGACTTCCCGGTTGGGATACTCGTCCAGGGGGCCGTTGGCGAGGCGCTGCTGATCGCGCATCTTGACCCGGCACAGATTGAGCACGGCGTCCTGCATGGCGACCTCGACCCGCTGGCCCTGGCCGCTCTTTTCGCGGTGATAGAGCGCCGCCAGGATGCCGGCCAGCAGATGCATGCCGGTGCCGGTGTCGCCGACCTGGGCGCCCGAGGTGGTCGGCGGGCCGTCCGCCCAGCCGGTGGTGCTCATGGCGCCGCCCATCGCCTGGGCGACGGTCTCATAGGCCTTGCAGTCGACGAATGGACCGGCGCCGAATCCCTTGATCGAGGCGTAGACGATGCGGGGGTTGATCTCCTGGATGGCCTCCCAGGTGAACCCCTGGCGGTCGAGCGCCCCGGGCGCGAAGTTCTCGACCAGCACGTCGCACGCCGCTATCAGCCTGGAGAAGATCTCCTTGCCCTTGTCGGTCTTGATGTTGACCGTGATCGAGCGCTTGTTGCAATTGAGCATGGTGAAATAAAGACTGTCCACCTCGGGCAGATCGCGAAGCTGCTGGCGGGTGATGTCGCCGCGGCCCGGCAGTTCGACCTTGATGACGTCGGCGCCGAACCACGCCATGATCTGGGTGCAGGAGGGTCCCGACTGAACGTGGGTCATGTCGAGAACGCGGATACCGTCGAGTGCTTTTTTCATTTTTCTTCCTGACTACTACTAAGCAAAACTAAGACTGTCCTATCGATCGCGGGCCCGTCGATCGCGGGCGCGCTATCGGCGCCCCGGTCCGGGTCGCTTGTACCCGGGCTACTTGTACCCGGGCTACTTGTACATCGTCTGCCGCTTGGTCCCGGGCGCCCAGACGTCGATATCGACCCAGATGTTGACCAGCGCCGGCTTGCCCGAGGCCACGGCTTCGCGCGCGCGCTCGAGCGCCGGGCGGATCTGGCCGGGCTCGCGCACCTCCTCGCCGTGCCCGCCGAGCATCTCGGCGAACTTGTCGTAGGGGACGTCGCCCAGCATGTTGCCGACATTGCCCCGCTGCTTGCCGTATTTCATGATCTGGCCGCAGCGGATCTGGTTCATCGACGAGTTGTTGCCGATGATGCCGAGGAACGGCAGGTCGAAGCGCACGCAGGTCTCGAAATCCCAGCCGGTCAGCGAGAAGGCGCCGTCGCCGAAATAGCACAGCACCTCCTTCTCGGGATGGACGAACTTCGACGCCATGGCGAAGGGAACGCCGACGCCGAGGGTGCCGAGCGGCCCCGGGTCCATCCAATGGCCGGGCGAGCGCGGCTGGACCGCCTGGGCCGAGATGGTGACGACGTCGCCGCCGTCGCCGATATAGATCGTGTCCTCGGTCAGGAACTCGTTGATCTCATAGGCGACGCGGAAGGGATTGATCGGCACGGATTCGGACTTGAATTCGGGCAGCAGCTTCTCATAAGCCACTTCCTCCGCCGCCCGGAGCTCCTTCATCCAGGTCCGGCGTTTGCCGGCGCCGTTGTCGACCCGGCCCGTCGCCGCCGCCGTCACCGCCGAGAGCACGGTGCCGATATCGCCGACCAGGCCGAGCGAGATGTCGCGGTTCTTGCCGACGGTGCGGTAATCGAGGTCGATCTGCACCACCGTGGCCTCGGCGCGGAGCCTTGAGCCATAACCCATGCGGAAATCGAACGGCGTGCCGACGATGACGATGACGTCGGCCTTGTCGAAGGCGAGGCGCCGGGTGCGGTGGAAGTGATGGGGATCGCCGGGCGGGAAGGTGCCGCGGCCCGAGCCGTTGAGATAGGCCGGGATGTTGAAGGCGCGGGCGAACTCCTTGGCGGCCTCGGTGGCGCGCGAGGTCCAGACCTGGGTGCCGAACAGCACGCAGGGGCGCTCGGACGCCACCAGGATGTCGGCCAGCTTCTCGACATCGGCGGGATCGGCCGCCAATTTGGTCGAGGCGCGGTAATGCCCGGCCGCGGGGATGCGGGCGGCGGAAAGTTCGATCTTGGCGTCGAGCACGTCGCGGGGGATCTCGAGGAAGGAGGGGCCCGGCGCGCCGTTATGACATTCGCGGAAGGCCATCGACACCATGTCGGCGATGCGCGCCGTCGACGGCACGGTGGCGGCGAACTTGGTGATCGGCTGGAGGATGTCGACATGGGGCAGGTCCTGGAGCGAGCCCATCTTGTGCTGGCCGAGCGCGCCCTGGCCGCCGATCAACAGCATCGGGCTCTCGGCGCGAAAGGCGTTGGCGATGCCGGTGATGGCGCCGGTGGTGCCGGGACCGGCGGTGACGACGGCGCAGCCGGTCTTGCCGCTCTGGCGCGAGTAGCCGTCGGCGGCGTGGGCCGCCACCTGTTCGTGGCGCACGTCGATGATCTTGATGCCCTCGTCCAGGCAGCCGTCATAGATGTCGATGATATGGCCGCCGCAAAGGGTGAAGATGACCTCGACGCCTTCGTTCTTCAGCGCCTTGGCGACCAGGTGGCCGCCCGAGATGGTTTCGGGCGCCGTCGCGTCTGCATCCTTGGCCGCTTTTTGGGCCGCTTCCTGGGCCGCTTCCGCCATGTTCATTCTCCAATCAGGTCGTAGGTATTGGCCATAAGGGCCTCAATCCAGATAGTGGACGTTGTTGGCGACATGGGCCGCGAGATCGAGGGTGTGTTCGCGCGCCAGGCGCTCGGCCAGTTCGGTGTCCCGCGCCTCCAGCGCCTCGATGATGTTCATGTGATCGATGATCGAGCGGCTGGCGCGGTCGTCCTCGGCGATGGTGCGCATGCGGATCGAGCGGATATGGATGAAGGTGTTCTCGGTGAGCTTCTTCATCAGATCGCACCGACCGAGGTTGAGCAGCGCCTGGTGGAAGCGGATGTTGGCCTCGGAATATTCATCGATGTTGGCCTGCACCTGGTTGTTCTCGAAGGTGGCGAACACCTTGCGCAGGCTGGCGAT
This sequence comes from Pseudomonadota bacterium, assembly GCA_022566265.1. Classification (GTDB taxonomy): domain Bacteria; phylum Pseudomonadota; class Alphaproteobacteria; order SMXQ01; family SMXQ01; genus JACZQV01. Next base: position 13,576 of record JADFJG010000057.1, read on the forward strand.
CTCGTCGGTGGCGGCATTGAGCGTGATGAGGCGCGCCGCCATGCTCTCGAGCGCCGCCCAGACGGTGATCATCTCGATGATCTCGTCCTTGGTCTTGCGCACCACGAAGGCGCCGCGCCTGGGCACCGTGCGCACCAGCCCTTCCTGCTCGAGCCGGGCGATGGCCTCGCGGATCGGCGTCCTCGAGACGCCGAGCTCATCCGATAACCGGCGCTCATCGAGGCGGAGCTCCTCGGCGTCATAGATGTTCATCGACGTGATGGCGCTCTTCAGGGCGTCGTAGACCTTGGCCTTGAGGCTGAAATTCGCGTCGATCGGCTGGATCACGGGCCGCGCCGTCGCCATGTCACGATCACCCTTGGCTTCGCCCTGTTGCAAGTCCGCCCGCCCCTCGGATCGGGATCGTCAATCCGGGGGCTCCGGTATACGGTATACAATATACCATAAACGGCCAAAAAAGCAAGGCTTCGCTTGACCTCAAGCGCCCTTTTTTGGGCGAATTTTAGGCGAGAGCGCGGTTTTCTGGGGGCCCGGCCGGCCGCGCAAGTCACCAAGGGAACCTAATAAAAGGGGGAAGGGGGCTTCCTAAGTAATTGTAATATAGAGGGTATTTGTTCCCTTGAAATCTTAACGCTTAGTGGGCAAAAGAGTGTCCAGCCAAGGAGGCCCCATTATGGCACGCTTAGAAGTTACCCCCACACCCATGAACACCAAAAAAGCCGCCGCGGAATTCCGGAAAAAGTCCGCCGCCTACGTTGCGACCGCTACAACTTCAAAGAAGAAGGCGCGTAATACGCTGGTGAAGCTGGGGATATACACGCCCAGCGGTAGGCTCTCCAAAGCCTATAGCAAGTAGGCTTTCACAAACTTGATCCCTTCCGACTTACTCGAGTCGTTCGTGAAGGGCGTCTTGCCATTCTAAAAGCGCCCGAGTTACCGCGAGCATATCGTCGGCGATCACTTGGATTTGGTCCGCGCTCAGCTCGTTGTAGCGAAACTCCCGGAACGGTCGCGCCGTAGCGGAGATGGATGTTTCTGGTTTCTGTCCTGGGATCCAGGTCCAATGGAGTATCTCATTCCGATCTGTTTTCAATTCACGGATTGTTTTAATTAAAGCGTCGATCTGGTCGTTCTTTTTTGGGAACGTGTCTAACAGAATCGCTTCCAGCAAGCCTACAAAGCGATCGGCCCCAAAGTTTTTGAGCAAATATTCCGCTGTCTTCGGTTGTTGTCTTAGCCCGGCGGCGATGGTTTTTTCGATTTGAACGTCCATTTGAGCCGCGCGACCAGCGACATTGGCGATGGCGAAATGGTGTTCGTCCGTAATGTGTGGCAATTTCGTTGGCATGGCAAAGCCTCCCAAAAAGCCGAAGCCTGAGGAAATCGAAATCAAGCCCGGCGCATGGGGCCGGTTTGAACATGCGGTTGATGCTGCGGTCAAGAGCGGGCCGAAGCACAGAACGAAGAAAAAACTTAGCCGCAGGGGCAAGTCACGCAGCCGCCTTTAAGGGTCGTCACGCCGCTCGATCTCTTGGCGCATATCTAATGCCAAATTCTCAATTTCCTGGCGTACCTTGCCCAAGGCAGCCTCAAGTCGTCGGGTCATGGGCTCCAAGCTATGGTCGAGCCCGTAAGCGACCGATATGGCGCACAGGGCGATTATAGACAGCAGCCCCAGCACCAACCATTGATAAAGGGAAAGATCGTCCATAATGAGTCACCAAGAATGAAGTTCGATCTCTGTTTTGCTAAGGATGAAATCCGGCTAACGCTGACGGAGAATCTAAGGCTTCTTGAAGGGCAGTCACCGCGTCTTGGATCGCCTGACGGCCCTGCCGCAACTGATCTTCTCCCGCAGATCGAATCCCTGGTGCAGAAATTTCTAAGCGGATATGTGGTCGATCATGGCGCACCACAACAATTTGGTCGCCGTTAGGCTCGTTGGTCGTGCCGTTGATGCCAACCGTCCAGCCACTGCGGGCGTTGTCGCTTTCAGCCATTATCTTGTTCCTTTAGCCTTCGCCAGCGCAAGAAGGCTTTGGCCTTCTGTCTAGGCGTTCGTGGCTTCGTTAGTCCGCCGATAGGTGAGGCGTTTGCCCCAAGCACCGGCGACGGCTTTTGCCGTGTGTTCTAGGTCACACTGATCGCGTGTATTGTAGCGGAAATCAAACTCGCCAGTGTAGCGTTTCAGGTGCTTGGGGCTGACCTGTTAGTGGACGCGGCGCAAGCGGCCTGTCGCGCGCCCCCGCCGTCCGTCACCCGTCCTTCGGGCGGCGGTATTTGTCCAGCGCGATCTTGATCAGCGGCAGGACGAAGAGCGCGATGGCGATGGCCATGATGACGCCGGCGTAGGGGCGGGTGAAGAAGATCGCGAACGAGCCGCCGGAGATCAGCAGCGACTGGCGCAGCGCCGGTTCCGCCAGCGGGCCGAGCACGATGGCGAGGACCGCCGGCGCCATCGGGTAGTCCAGCTTGCGCATGAAATAGCCGACGATGCCGAAGATCAGCATCAGCCAGACGTCGTGCATGTCCAGCGTCGGCACGAAACCGCCGACGATGCAGAGCACGAAGATGATGGGCGCGAGGATGGTGAAGGGCATCTTCAGCACCGCGATGAAGGCCGGGATGAAGGCGATGTTGATCAACAGCGCAAACAGGTTGGCGACGTACAGGCTGGCGATAAAGCCCCAGACGAAATCGGGGTGGTCGGTGAACACCATGGGTCCCGGCTCGAGGCCCCAGATCACCATGCCGCCCAAAAGGATCGCCGTCGTCGGCGACCCGGGGATGCCGAGCGTCAGCATCGGCAGCATGGCGCCGGTCGAGGCGGCGTTGTTGGCCGCTTCCGGGGCGACGACGCCCTTGATGTTGCCTTTGCCGTAGGTCTCCGGGTCCTTGGCGAAGGTCTTGGCGACACCGTAGGCCATCAGCGAGCCCGGCGTCGCCCCGGCGGCCGGCAGGATGCCGACGAAATAGCCGAGGAACGAGCCCATCAACATCGTCCTCCAGGTCCGCGTCAGTTCCACCAAGGTATTGAGGATGCGCGGCACGGAGATGGTCGCCTTCGACATCATCGCGTTGCCCTTCGAGATCTCGATCGTCCACAGCATCTCGCCGATGCCGTAAATGCCGATGGCCAGCACCAGGAAATTGATGCCGTGGTAGAAACCGGGGATGTCGCCGAAGATAAGCCGCGGCTCGCCCGAGATGATATCCAGCCCGACGGCGCCGAACACCAGCCCGATGAAGATCGAAAAAATGGTCTTCGGGATGTCGTCGGTGCCAAGCCCGATGAAAGTGGCGAACGCCATCAGCATCAAGGCGAATATCTCCGGCGCGCCGAAGGTCAGCGCGACATCGGCCAGCGGCGGCGCGAAGAGCGTGAACAACACGACGCCGACGCTGCCGCCGACGAAGGACGCCGTCGCGGCGGCGATCAGCGCCTTGTCGGCCTCGCCCTTGATCGCCATGGGGCGGCCGTCGAAGGTCGTCGCCACCGCCGTGGACGCGCCGGGGATGCCGAGCATGATCGAGGAGATGGCGCCGCCGTACATGGCGCCGTAATAGATCGCGCCGAGAAAGATGATGGCGCCCGTCGGCGGCACCAGGAAGGTCATCGGCAATAGAATGGCGACGCCGTTGACCGAGCCCAGGCCGGGCATGGCGCCGATAAACAGGCCGATGGCGCAGCCGCCGATGATCAGCGCCAGGTTGAGCGGCTCGAAGGCGATGGCGAAGCCATTGAGGAGAAGCGGCAGAATGTCCATCGGCGCGCGGGACTCGGGTTACAGAGAGGGTTGCTCTGATTGGGGTCGGGGGATCAATAGAAAAAAGCGAATATGGGTTCGAACCACGGATCGGTGAACCCCTTGGGCAGGGTCTTCTGAAGCGCGATCTCGAAAAACAGGAAGGTGACGACCGGTGTCACGGCGGCGAAAGTTCCGGTCAACCGCCAGGAATGGCCGCCCATGAACCGAAGGTAAAAGATCAGGAAAGCCGGGATGGCGCCGTAGGCGCCGATGATATGGAACAAGCCGATCATCGCGGTGAGCGCGCCGGCGTTGAGGAGGAACAGCTTGAGCCCGCGGCTGTCCATGTAAACTTCTGTGGAACGGGATTGGGGCGTCATGCGTTTCGCCCACCGGATAACGATGGCGATGCAACATAACAACATTCCCGTCGACAGCCAGAACGACCATGCGCCGCCGCCGGGCCCTTCGCCGGGAATCCAGCCGATCGGGAGCTCGGTGCTTTTCCACATCAGGTAAAGAGAGAAGACCCCCATAACGACGCCCATGGCGAGCTCTGCCATGCGCATGTTGGTGATCTCCTCCCTAAAACCTTAAGTTTCTTCTTGGTTCAAAATCCGGGCTATTTGAGGGCGCCCATCTTTTGCAGCATGACCTTGTGGACGGCCTTTTCCCTGAGCCAATAACGCATCAGGATATCGCCGGTGATGAAACCGCCTTGAAGGCTCTTTTTGGTCATGTAACCCTGCCACTCGTCGGAGCCGTAGATCTGAGCGAAAAGCTGGCGGTAATAGGTCGCCGCCTCCTTGCTCATGCCCGGCGCGCCAACGACCGTGCGCTGCATGAAGTAGACGAAGTCCTTGCCCAACTCCTTGAACGTAGGCGCATCGGCGAACAAGGGCAGCCGTGCCGGCGTGAACGCCGCGATTGGCACGGTCTTGCCGGCTTGGTAGAAGCCAAGCTGCTCGGACGGGTTGTTGACCGTCGAGTTGGCGTTCTTGCCGGCCAGTTCCTTGGCCACGCGTCCGCCGCCCTTGTAGGGCACGTACTTCATGTTGAGGCCATAGGCCTTGTTGAGGAAGTCGGTCAGAAGATTGTCTTCGGAGTTCTTGCCGGTGCCGGCCATGATCCAGGCATTGCCCTTGGCCTTGGCCGCCTTGACGAACTGCTTGACGTTGGTGATGCCGGAGTCCTTGTGCACCCACAGCAGGAACGTGTCTTCGGCCATCCGTCCGATCGGCGTGAACTTCGAGATATCGACCTTGATCTTCGGTTGGCGAAGCGGCGTGGTGTAGAAGCTGTTCAAGGTGAACATGATGGTGTGGTCCGGGTCCTTGGCGCCCTTGACGTAGATCAGCGCTTCGGCGCCGGTGCCGCCCGGCTTGTTGATCGGCGTGAACGGCTTCGATGACAATTTATGCTTGGCGATGATGTTCTGCATGTAGCGCACCGCCTTGTCGGCGCCACCGCCCTTGCCGGCCATGATGATGAACTCGACCGGCTTCTTGGGCTCCCAAGCGCCGGCGTCGCCGGGGACGGTCGCCACGCTCAGGCCCGTAAGCAGCCCGATAGCGAGCCCAAGTAGGCCCACTCTCCCTGATATTTTCACTTTTTTCATCACTTACATCCCTTTCTGTTTGCGCAAGAATGATGCGGGCATAATTATAGTTTATTAGGATACTAATTTAAAGCCCGCCGCGACTCGCCGGAATCCCTCGCCTCGATCCGTGCCTTCGGCAAGACCGCCGCGAATTCTTCCAAGACGGCAGTATACAGTGGATAACCGGGCGGTCCAGCACGGGCGTCGGTGAATGATGCCTGGGCGCCGTCAAATATCCGCGAGATTTCATTACCGTCAGGCCATTACCCGACCCGGTCGGGGCCGGCGGGAGCCCCCGGAACTCCAGGGTTCCGGGGTCACCGCGATGCCTCTTCCGGCTCCGTGACCGGGCCCAGCGCGCCGCCCGGCTCCCCCAGCGCGTGTTCGGTAAGCTCCCTGGTGATGAATTCGAAGGCTTCGTCGACCGAATCGGTGCGGAAGACGAGCGCCAGATCGTCCCGGTCGATGGTGCCGTATTTGACCATGGCATCGAGGTCGAGGACCGCGTCCCAGAATTCGGTGCCGAAAAGCACGATGGGCAGATGTTTCTTGATCTTCAGCGTCTGCATCAGGGTCAGGATCTCCATCAGCTCGTCGATCGTCCCGAAGCCGCCCGGCATGACGATCATCGCCTTGGCGAAATAGGCGAACCAGAATTTGCGCATGAAGAAGTAATGGAACTCGAACGTCAGGCGGCGGGTGATGTAGGGGTTGGGGGTTTGCTCGAAGGGAATGTAGATCTTCAGCCCGATATTGACCCCCTTGGCCTCCGAGGCGCCGCGGTTGGCGGCTTCCATGATGCCCGGCCCGCCGCCGGAGCAGACGACGAAACGCCGCCCGGTGTCGGTCAGGCCCTTGGACCACAGCGTCAGCCGCTTGGCGAACTCGCGCGTATCCTCGTAATAGCGCGACATCTCCAACCGGGATCGGGCTTCCTCGACATCGCTCTTTCCCTTCTCGGCGGCGGCGAGCTCGGCCTCGGCGGTCTCGCGCGAAAGCGTGCGCGCCGAGCCGAAGAAGACGATGGTGTCCTTGACCTCGAGTTCGGCGAACCGTTTCTTCGGCTCCAGATACTCGGCGAGAATTCGGAGTGGCCGGGCGTCCGGGCCTTCCATGAAGGCCTTGCTTCTATGGGCCTGGACGGGCTGGGCGGTGCTTTTGGTCATGGTGTCTTGCCATCGGGAGTCGCGGTTTCGTGAAGAATGCGGTGCCTCGTCGGGCCGGATAGTGCTCTAACAGCCGGTGGTCTCCTTTACAAGGCACGAACATCCTTTGGCGGCCATTCAATCCTGACCAGGCAGCTTCCAAGGCGCGCCCATAGGTGAAGCCGCCGCCTCCCTGGCGGATAAGTTCGAGCGATCCTGGCTTTTTTGATCGCCAGGGCATAATTTACTTACCCGCCCGCGCAACCCGCCTCCCGAAGTCGTACGGAGGGCAGGCCGAGGCAAAGGATCAGGAGACGGCGCGATGCCCGGAAGATACGAGGAAGCCTACCGCCGGTCGATTCAGGACCCGTCGGGCTTTTGGTCCGAGGCGGCGGCGGCGATCGACTGGCACCGGAAGTGGGACCAGGTTCTCGATTCCTCCAATCCGCCATTCACCCGCTGGTTCAAGGGAGCCGAACTCAACACTTGTTACAACGCGCTCGACCGCCACGCCGACGGCGGACGCGGCGACCAGAAGGCGCTGATCTACGACAGCCCGGTCACCGGTCGGATCGAGAGCTTCACCTACACCGAACTTCGCGGGCGCGTCGCCCGGTGCGCCGGCGGTCTCAGGACGCTCGGCGTCGAAAAGGGCGATCTGGTGCTGATCTACATGCCGATGATACCGGAAGCGGTCATCGCCATGCTCGCCTGCGCCCGCATCGGCGCGGTGCACTCGGTGGTTTTCGGCGGCTTCGCCGCCCCCGAGCTTGCCACCCGTATCGACGACGCCCGTCCGGTCTGCGTCATCACCGCCTCTTGCGGCATAGAGCCGGGCCGGATCGTCGAATATAAGCCGCTGCTCGACGCCGCCATCGATCTCGCGGATCACAAGCCCCGGGTCACGGTCATGGTGCAGCGCGCGATGGCCGAGGCGCCGATGATCGAGGGCCGCGACGTCGACTGGGACGATGTCATGACATCCGCCGAGCCCGCCGATTGCGTGCCGGTCGCGGCGACCGATCCGCTTTACATTCTCTATACCTCGGGCACCACCGGCCTGCCCAAGGGGGTGGTCCGCGACAACGGCGGCCACGCGGTGGCGCTTAAATGGTCGATGAAGAACGTCTACGGTATCGACCCGGGCGAGGTCTTCTGGGCGGCGTCGGACATCGGCTGGGTGGTGGGTCATTCCTACATCGTCTATGCGCCGCTGTTTCACGGCTGCACCACCATCCTCTTCGAGGGCAAGCCGGTCGGCACCCCCGATGCCGGTGTCTTCTGGCGAGTCATCTCTCAGCACCGGGTGACGGCGCTGTTCACGGCGCCGACCGCCTTTCGCGCCATCAAGCAGCAGGACCCCGACGGCGAACACATCAAGAAATACGCCCTCGGCGGCTTCCGCACCCTGTTCCTCGCCGGCGAGCGGGCCGACCCCCCTACCGTCAAGTGGGCGGAGCACCATCTCCGGGTCCCGGTCATCGATCACTGGTGGCAGACCGAAACCGGCTGGGCCATCGGCGCCAATTGCCTTGGGCTCGGCATGCAGCCGGTGAAATACGGCAGCGCGACCAAGGCGGTCCCCGGCTACGATATCCACGTGCTGGACAAGAACCGCCGGCCGGTCAAGCCGGGCACCATCGGCACCCTCGTCATCAAGCTGCCGTTGCCGCCGGGCTGCCTGCCCTCGCTGTGGAACAACGACGAGGGCTTCAAGCAATCCTATCTCGCCGATTTTCCCGGCTACTACCTCACCGCCGACGCCGGCTACATCGACGAGGACGGCTATCTTTTCATCATGTCCCGCACCGACGACATCATCAACGTGGCCGGACACAGACTGTCCACCGGCGGCATGGAAGAGGTCCTGGCGGGCCATCCCGATGTCGCCGAATGCGCGGTGATCGGTGTCGCCGAAAAGGTGAAGGGGCAGGTGCCGCTCGGTTTCGTGGTGCTCAAGGCCGGGGTCGAGCGCGCCGACGACGATATCGTCAAGGAACTCGTCGCCATGGTGCGCGAGCAGATCGGCCCGGTGGCGTCCTTCACCTCGGCGGTGGTGGTGAAGCGCCTGCCCAAGACCCGCTCCGGCAAGATCCTTCGCGGCACCATGTGCAAGATCGCCGACGGCGAGGAATACCGGGTGCCGGCCACCATCGACGATGCCGCCGTCCTCGATGAGATAGACGCGGCGCTGCAAGGCATCGGCCACGCCGGCGCGGGCTAGCAGTCTGTCGGACTTTGGGCGATGAGGGCCGCGATGCACCTCGCCGATCGCGGTTCATTCTTGACAGGATGATCGCAATTCAAATATGAACATATGTTCATATGTCTGAGATGTTCACCAGCCGATAGCGATGCCGAGCGAAGACCAGACCAACGAGATGGCCGAGATGTTCCGCCTCATGGGCGATGCGACGCGCCTCAGGATCATCCTGGCGTGCCAGGAAAAGCCGGTCTTCGTGAATGAGCTGGCCGCGCGTCTCGGGTCGTCCCAGTCCTTGATCAGCCACCATCTGCGTCTTTTGCGCGCCGCCCGGATCTTGAAGGCGGAGCGCCACGGCAAGCAGGTCTTCTATTCACCGGCCGACGAGCACATCAGTT
>JADFJG010000152.1 GCA_022566265.1 Pseudomonadota bacterium
GCCGAGGCCGCCCTTGAGGCGCGCGCGCACGGCGCGCAGGCGCCGCACCACGCCCTGGTGCCATGGATCGACCAGCGCCAGGGCGTCGGCCATCTCCTTGGCGCTCAAGCCGCCGCGGCCGCTTTCGCCGAACCAGCAGCAGAACAACAGCACATTGACGTCGATGCCGTGGGCGTCTTGCAGGGCGAGGCAGGCGTCGGCGACGCCGTCGCGGCGGTAGACGAGGAGGGCGAAGTCCCAGCATGGGTTGTCGGAGAATTTCATCGCCCGTGTTCCCGGCTACTCGTCGCCGAAGCAGACGCCGAGCCCGCGGGCGGTCTTGACCAGATCGCCGTCGATGTCGACCAGGCGGTGGGTGGCGATGGCGTCCTCGATCGCCACGTCGACGACCCGGCGGTTCTGCCATACCACCATGCGGCCGAACCGTCCCTCGGCGACCAAATCGACCGCGCGCACGCCGAAGGCGGAGCCGAGGATCCTGTCGGTGGCCGACGGGACGCCGCCGCGCTGGACATGGCCAAGGGTGGTGACCCTGGTGTCGGCACCGGTAAGCGCCTGCAACCGCCCGCCGAGGTAAGTTCCGATGCCGCCGTAGCGCGGCTTGCCCTTGTCGTCGGCGTCGGTGACGGTGACCGGATCGCCGGTCTCCGTCTTGACCCCCTCGGCGACCACCATCAGGGCGAAATTCCGGCCCTCCTTGTTCCTCAGGGCCTCGATCTTGGCGCCGATGGTCTCGAGCCTGTAGGGGATTTCCGGTATCAGGATGACATCGGCGCCGCCGGCGAGCCCCGAGGCCAGCGCGATATGGCCGGCGTCCCGGCCCATCACCTCCATGATCATCAGGCGGCTGTGACTGGCCGCCGTCGGCTGCAGCCGGTCGAGCGCCTCCGTCGCCACGTTGACCGCGGTGATGAAGCCGATGGCGTTCTCCGTCTTGTTGATGTCATTGTCGATGGTCTTGGGGATACCGACGAGTTTGATGCCGCCCTCCTCGGCCAGGCGGCGCATGATCCTGAAGGAGCCGTCGCCGCCGATCACCACGAGGGCGTCGAGGTCCAACTCGCGGTATCCGCCGATGACCTCTTCCGAACGGTCGGCGACGGAGCCGTCGGGCATGGGGAAGGCGAAGGGGTCGCCGCGGGTGGTGGTCTCGAGGATCGTGCCCCCCATGCGCAGGACATGACCGGTGAAATCCGTCAGCGACAATTCGACATGGTCCGGCGGGCGCGAGAGCAGCCCGAGGGTGCCCTGCTTGACGCCGATCACCCGCCAGCCATAGGTGTTTATGGCCCTCAGCACGACGGCGCGGATCACGGCGTTGAGCCCGGCGCAGTCCCCGCCGCTCGTCAGCACGCCGATGCGCTTCGACCCTGCCAATATGGTGCCTTACCGTTTGCTGTCGGATGCGCCCCGGGTGGACGCCGTCGTCGTTGCCTAATAGCGGGCCCTAGCATCGCCCAATTGTCCGGCGCTAGCAACCGGTGTTGACGGCCGAGCGTCACTAAATCGCGGCATCGTCATCGACACTCGTTTTGGCGATGATTCTTTGTTAATATAGTTCGGCGCCTCAGAGGGTTTTGGGCGGGAGGCGCCGGGCGCGTCGGAGCGAGGAGACTTCGAGCCTATGGAGCCATGAACGAGAAAATAGCCCTGATCAAGCAGCTCGAGGGATTGCGGGGCCAACACCGCGAGCTCGATGAGGTCATCGCGCGCCTCGGCCGAGAGGCCGCCAGCAACCAGGTCGACCTGCAGCGGCTGAAGAAACGCAAGCTCCTGCTGAAGGACCAGATCGCCGTGCTCGAAGACGAGATCCTGCCCGACATCATCGCCTGAAACACCTCCCTGGCCGTGCGGCGGCCCGTGGCGGAATGGCGCCGCTGGTTCCCGGCCACGCGGATAGGGAAACCCCCCTATGACGACATCAGGCCAATCCTGGTCCAGATTCGTTGGGCATTACGAAAAACAAAGGAAGCTGGTGGTATGACTGCCGCCTCATCCATCGCCCGTCTTGAAGTCACCCTCGACGATGTCGAGCCTGCCGTCGTGAGGTGTCTGGATGTGCCCCTCGATATCCGGCTTGACCGTCTCCATCTGACTCTGCAATCGGCCTTCGGGTGGATGGATGGTCATTTGTGGGAGTTCCACGTGCGCGAGGTGGAGTGGGGCATTCCCGACCCCGACTGGCCGGATGGCCCCCTCGATGCGCGAAAGGCGACGCTAGGTGACGTGATCGAGGAGATCGAGGCGAAGACGTTTCAATATCTCTACGACTTCGGCGATGGCTGGGAGCACACGATCAGGATCACCGACATTGAAGACGCCGATCCGAAAGCCTCATATCCGGCGCTGATCGAGGCCTCTGGCCGCTGCCCGCCGGAGGACGTTGGCGGGCCCTGGGGGTATGAGGAATTCCTCGAAGCGCTCGGCGATCCTGCCCACGAACGTCACGACGAATTACGCGAATGGGCGCCTGAAAACTTCGATCCGAACGATGTTCCCCTTCAAGACTTGACAAGCGCCATCGCCGATCTTGCCAAAGCGTGGTCTCGCAAGCCGCGCGGGAAAAGCGACAACTGACAGCGGGCTTCACCGCCCGTTCGCGTCATCTACCCGGATTATTGACACGAACCCGATTAGAGAAGGGATCATCGCCGGCGCTCAGGCCACGCGCCTGGCCGCGCCCTGGCCGAACAGGAGCTTCTTCGACTCCTCCGTAATCGTCGGCGCCTGGTTGATCGCCTTGCCCTTTTCATAGGCGCGGATCGTCGCCGGGCGGGCGGCTATGGCGTCGAACCAGCGCTTGAGGTTGGGGAAGTCATCGAGCCGCTTTTGGTTGCGCTCAAGGGTCGCGATCCAGGGATAGATCGCCATGTCGGCGATGGAATAGTCCTCGCCGGCGACGAATTCGCGCCCGGCAAGGCGCCGATCGAGGACGCCGTAAAGGCGGGCGGTCTCGTTCTCGTAGCGCTCGATCGCGTAGGGGATCCTCTCGGGCGCGTAAGCCGAGAAATGGAGGTTCTGGCCCGCCATCGGCCCGAGCCCGCCCATCTGCCAGAACAGCCACTGCAACACCTCGGCGCGCCCGGCCGGGTCCGTGGGCACGAACTTCCCGGTCTTCTCCGCGAGGTACAGGAGGATGGCACCCGATTCGAACAGCGAGATCGGCGAGCCGCCACCGGCCGGCGCGTGATCGACGATCGCCGGGATGCGGTTGTTGGGCGAGATTTTCAGGAACCCGGGCGTGAACTGCTCACCCTTGCTGATATCGACCGGGACGATGTTGTAGGCGACCCCGGCTTCCTCGAGGAACAGCGGGATCTTGTAGCCGTTGGGCGTGGTCCAAAAATAAAGATCGATCATCGTCAAATCTCCTTGGCTTGCACCCGGCGGCCGCCAAGGACCGCCGGGCGATGTCAATTTAGCCGGGACAATTTTGGCCCCGGTTCAACCCGCCTCCCTCGCCGTCCAGGCGCGGGGCGCGAAAGCGGCGTCCACCGGCGTCGCGATGAGGTGGTTGGCGTAGTTCGACAGCGTCTTGAAGGCGACGCCGAGGACGATTTCGAGCAGCTGGGCGCGGTCGAAACCGGCGGCGAGGAAGGCCTGGACATCGTCTTCATCGGCCCAGCCGCGCGTCTTGACCACGGTCTCGGTGAATTTGCGCAGGGCCTCCAACCTCTCATCATCGATCGGCCGGCCGTCGCGCAGCGCTTCGATCACATCGTCCGGTACCTCGAGCATGGCGGCGACCGTCGAATGGGCGGCGACACAGTATTCGCAGCCGTTCTCGGCGCTGGTGGCGAGGATGACGACCTGGCGCTCGGCCGGCGTGAGGGAGGTTTTGTCGAAAATATCCGAAAGCGTCACATAGGCCTCGAGCGCCGCCGGTGAGGAGGCCAGCCCACCCAGGAGGTTGGGCAGGAAGCCGTATTTGGCCTTGGCGCCTTCGAGGATCGGACGCGACGCCTCGGGCGCGGTTTGTTCATTGTGTATGGAAAAGATGCTCATCTCATTGACTCCTTTTGTTGGGGTTGGTTGTTGGGGTTGGTTGTCTTGGCGCCGACCTCAGGCCGCTTGGGCCTGTTGCGGCGCCAGGAACGGGTAATCGGTGTAGCCCTTCTCATCGCCGCCGTAGAAGCTTGCCTCCTCCGCCCGATTGAGCGGCGCGCCGATGGCGAAACGCGCCGCGAGATCGGGGTTGGCGATGAAGGGCTTGCCGAAGGCGATGAGATCGGCGGCGCCGGTGGCCAGCGCCACCTCGGCGCGGACCTGGTCGTAACCGCCATTGGCGATGTAGGTGCCTTTAAAGGCGCCGCGCAGCTTGCGTGGATCGAAACCCCGCATGGCGTCCGAGCCGGCTTCGTCCTGCTCGACCACATGCAAATAGGCGAGGCCGAAGCGGTTGAGCCGCTCGGCGATATAGGGGAAGGTGACGTCGGGCGCTGTGTCAGACATGGAGTTGAAGCTGTTGACCGGCGAAAGCCTGACGCCGACCCGATCGGCGCCGAAAACACCGGCGACCGCGTGGGTCACCTGCAACAAAAGCCGCGCCCGGTTCTCGAGCGAGCCGCCGTAATCGTCGTCGCGCCGATTGGTGCCGTCGCGCAGGAACTGATCCAGCAGATAGCCGTTGGCGGCGTGGACCTCGACGCCGTCGAAACCCGCTTCGAGGGCGTTCTCGGCGGCTTGGCGGAACTGGGCGACGATGCCCGGAATTTCGTCGGTTTGCAGGGCGCGGGGGGTGACGAAGGCCTGAAGGCCGGTTTCGGTGAAGGTCTCGCCATCGGGCTTGATCGCCGAGGGCGCCACGGGCAAAGCGCCCTTCGGCTGCAGGGACGGATGGGATATGCGCCCGACATGCCAGAGCTGCAGGAAGACGCGCCCGCCCCTTCGATGAATGGCGTCGGTGACCCGCCGCCAGCCGGCGATCTGCGCCTGGCTGTAGATACCCGGCGTGCCGGGATAACCGCTGCCCTGGGGCGAGATTTGCGATCCCTCGGTGATGATCAGCCCGGCGGAGGACCGCTGGGCGTAGTATTCGACGTTCATCTCCTGGGGCACGCCGCCGGGCCCGGCGCGGTTGCGCGTCAAGGGCGCCATGACGACGCGGTTCGCGAGCTCATAAGGTCCGAGCTTCGCAGGG
>JADFJG010000058.1 GCA_022566265.1 Pseudomonadota bacterium
GACCGTGAAATCGCAATAAATGCCGGCATGGTTTTCCTGCAAATACATATATCCCCCGACGCCGTACCAGGTTAGGACGGAGAGGGTGACCATGGCGAAGTAGACTCTAATCCAGCTCATCCGGGCGCCATCTAGGTCCCCACGCGCGATTGTCTTCTAACGCCATGGCGGATCAGGTAGAAGAGATAGACGGGGCCGTGAAGAACCACGATGAAGATGATGAAAAGAACGCCAAACTCACCGGCAAATGCGTCGAAGCGGATACGGCAGCGCTCACCACTACTTTGCACATAATTGGTTTCCGAATCGGGCAATTTGTATTCGCAATAGGTTGCGTTCGAGTTCTGCTCAAGCGAGACATGAATCACGAACCTGGCTCCGCCAACGATCACCGCGAGCGACAGGATCAGATAGAGCTTGAGCAGCCGATCCAGTATCAGCACTTTCCCGCCTTCTCGAACGCCCTGAAGCCATCCTTTTCTATTTTATCGTAGATTTTTTGAATGCGCGCGCCCTTCTCATTCACTTTTTCGGCGCCTGTGAAATTCCAGATCGAGCCGATTTTCGCCGGGGTCGGGTCATCGAGGCGGTCCCGAATCCTCTTGATCAATGTTACCCCGGCTCGGATGTTTGCCTCCGGGTTCTTGAACTCTTCCTTCTTCACGCCGTCCAGGCCGGCCCACATGCCCGGTTTGATGTTCATCGGTAGAGTCGAACTTGCCATCCCAAAATCTTCAGCTAGGCGATTCAGGTTTAACGGATTTCCGTCGGCATTTTCCATGTACATGATGGCACGGACCAGGTTCGGGTCAACACCCTTGCGCTTGGCTTCCCTTTCGATGATCGCGTCGTGCTTTTTTACGGCCTCAACCCCTCGTGAATGTGTACACCATCCGGGCGCTCCACCTTTCTTTGCGGGATTGTCTTCAATGTTGAACCGCACCCGCCTGTCTTTGAGGATGGCCCACTGGCGGCTCTCTTCCATGGTGAAGACGATGTCCTCCTTGCCGGGATTGCGCTTGGCTTCGTCGATCTCCAGCTGGGCCTTGGAGGGCCGTCTCGACATCGCGATCTGCTCGGGCGGCTTCGCGCCTTCGCCCGCTTGGGGCTTGGCCGGAGTGGCGGGCGCCAATTTGGCGGGATCGTCCTTTCGCGCTTGGGGCTCCCTCGGTGCCGGGTCCCCTTCGGCCCTTGGCGCCGCGAGGGGGTTTCGGAAGCCGGGCGCCGCCACGCCCTCCCTGTCGAAGCCGGTTGGCATGGTGGCGCCCTCGGCGCGGATCGCCTGGAGCAGGAGGCCGCGGCCGAAAGCGGCGCGGGCGTCGCTGTTCATCAGGTCGATCCTTCGCCCATCGGCGACGGCGTTATCGAACAGGGTGGCGAAACCGGGGGCGTTTGCTTCGCCGATGACCAACTCGAAGCCCCGGCGGCAAGGAATTGCTCACCACGGAGCACACAGAGAACACAGAGGATTTCAAGAGGAGAGGAACGGAATACCGGGCGCCCGGGTCCTGTGAAAGGACCGAGAGATTTCGTTAAGCGATGAACGGATCGGGTTGAATTCGGGAATACCCGTGGGCGTCTCCGTGGCCTCTGTGATCTCTGCCTGCCTTCGCCGTAGCGAAGCTCTGGCTTCGCGCAGGCAGGTGGTAAATCTTTTGTTGACGGTTCGCCCGCCGGGGGATGCCGGGGCGGATCGGCCCTTCTCTTGAGCCCGATTCGGGCTATCATGGCCGACGAACCACTCGATCCAAGGAGGCACCGATGTCATCGACCGCCGAAGATATCCACGTCACGTCCGCGTCCCTCGCGCGCCGCCAGGAGAAGATGGAGATCGATCTCGACGCCGCGCCCAAGCCGATCTTCTACAAGCTGAGGGTGCCGCTGGTGAAACAGGGGCGGACGGTGGACGCGCCGCTCGCGGAAGAGAACATGTGGATCAAGGTCAAGTCCTATGCCTCGGGCGGCGAGAACGCGCTGCACATGCACCCCTATCAGGACCACACCTTCATCCTGCTGCAGGGCGCCGCCAAGTTCCACGGGCCGCGCGGCGAGGAACGGGTGCTGAACAAGTACGAGGCGATCTTCCTGCCCGCCGGTTCGTTCTATTGCTTCGAGGCGATGAGCGAGGAAAACCTGATCCTGCTGAGGATCGGCACCAAGACCGGGGAACGCTCGGACAATCCGAACTACCGGGTGAACCTCGAGGGCGAGTACATGGACCCGAAATCCACCGCCAACAAGGACGTCGAAATCATCTACGACGGCGACAAGGTCTTCGGCGAAACGCCCTAGCCCGGATAATTCATGAAGGGAACGGAATTTGCGGCGAGCAATGTTTGTCCAAGGCGGTGTGCGAAGCCGAAAGTCATAGCACCGCTATGGCTTGAGGTTTCGTGCGCCGATTTGGACGAACAGGGCCGGCGCAAAACCGTTCAGCGGACGAGGGTACAAAACGTCCCTTTTCGAATAACGAATCAAGCCCTTGAAGTAAAACACTTAACACACCCTGAGGGAGCGCCTTCATGAAATATTCGGGCTAGGAGCCTATCCGAGTATTGGTCACGGGTTCCTGGGAAGAAACCTCGGGCCCCGGCGCTGGCCGCTGATTAGCGGGGGAAGCCGACACCCGCCGCGGCGCCGGGCGGGCAGATGGCGGCGATGCGCGAGAGGTCCTCGGGGGTGAGTTCGACCTCCGCCGCCGCCGCGTTCTCTTCGAGATGCCCGCGGCTCTTGCTGGACGGGATGGGGATGACGCATTGCCCCTGATGCATGACCCAGGCAAGGGCGAGGGTCGCCACCGGGATGCCCTTATCGGCGGCGATTTCCTCCAGTTGGCCGAGGATCGCGAGGTTCTTTTCGAAATTGCCGGGCTGATAGCGGCCGTCCTTATGACGGCGGTCGTCCTCGGGGATATCCGTGGCCGAGCGGAACAGGCCGGCCAGGATGCCCCGCCCTAGCGGCGCGAAGGCCATGAATGCCATGCCCTGTTCCCGGCATTCCTCGAGGAGCCCGTCCTCCGGATCGCGGACGAACAGCGAATACTCGTCCTGTAGGTTGACGATGGGGTGGACCTTGATCGCGCGGCGAATGATTTCGGGCGAGGCGTCCTTGGAAACGGCGATGTGACGCGTCTTGCCTTCCTCGACGAGGCGCGCCATCGCCCCGACGGTTTCCTCGATCGGCACCACGGGATCGACGCGCGAGATGCAGATGATATCGACGCAATCGATGCCGAGCCGCTCGAGACCGGTCTCGCACGACGCGCGCACGTGCTCCGGCGTGCCGCTGACGACATTGACCCCGTCGGGCCGGATGCTGCCCAGTTTCGAATGGATGACGAACTGATCCCGGCGTCCCTTGATGGCCTTGCCGATCAGGGTCTGGTTGTGTCCGCCGCCGTAGTTGGTGGAGGTATCGAGGAAATTGATGCCGAGGTCCAGCGCGCGGTGGATCGTCGCGATACATTCGTCATCGTCCTGGCGGCCATAATATCCCGACATGCTCATGCAGCCGAGGCCGATGGGCGAGACCATGAGATCCGTCGGCCCAAACTTGATGTGTCTCATCAAACGGCCCTCTCCTTGAGGAATAAAAAAACGGCGGGCCCATCGCCGGGCCCGCCGTTTACCGGGTTGCGTTCAGGTTACTTCTTGCAATCGATGCTCTTCGCCTCCTGGCCGGCGCCGGGATAGGTGAAGGTGCAGGTCATGCCGACCTTGATCATCTTGCGCTTGGTCTCCTTGCCGTCGAGCGTCACCTTGGTGCGCGAGCCCGAGACCTTGGCCGTGACCTCCTTGCCCTTGAAGTCGATCAAGATACGCCGGCCGCCGCGCTTGGTCTTGGTCACCTTGCCGGTGTGCTTGACCATGGCGACACTGGACCGGGCCTTGCTGAGCGCGTCCAGCATCTTCAGGATCTCGGGCGGCTGGTTGAGGATGGCGACGACGCGCTTGCGTGTCTCCTCGCCATCGGCGGCGTCGATCTCGCGGTGGGACTTCTTCGCTTCCTCGATCAGCGCCGTGCTTTTCGCCGCCGTCATGTAAGCCGCCCTGAGCGCCGCCAGGCGGTCGGGAACGATGTTCGCCGGTCCGGCCGCGACGCGGGACAGGTTGCCATAGATCACCATCATCTTGGCGAGCGCCTTCTGGATCGGCGTGTTCGCCAGTTCGATGGCGTTGGGCACGCCCTTCAGGCCATCGCCGAACTGCAGGATGATCTTGGTCTGGCCGGCGCGGACGTAGTTCATGCCCGAGCTCAGGCTACCCATCAATATGTCGGTCTCCTTGCGCAGCAATCCGAGCGCCGCCTCGGGACCCTGATAGCCGACGATGATCCGGTAGGGGATGTTGAAGGATTCGCCCATCATGAAAGCATCGGCGTAGGAGCCCGCGCCGACGCCCGAGGCCGAGAACTTCACCTTGCGCTTGGAGTTCAGCACGTCCTTGAAGCTCTGGTATTCGGAATTATGGGCGACCGACATGACGCGGATATCCGATGACGCCTTGCCGATCCACGACATCTTGGAGAGATCGAACCGGATCCCCTTCTTGTTCTGGATCTGGGCATAGATCAGGCCGGTGGTGAAGCTGCCGATGGTCAACCCATTGGGCTTGGCGTTCCAGATCAGGTTGGCGCCGAGGATATGGCCGGCGCCGGGCCGGTTCTTGACCACGAAGGTCGAGCCCGGCAACGCTTTTTCCATGTGGCGGGACATCAGGCGGGCGAAGTAGTCATGGCCGCCGCCGGACCCGGTGGTGACGATCCAGGTCACCGTCTTGCCCTTGTAATAATCGGCGCCGGTCGCGGCATCGGCGGGTCCGGAGAACGCCACCGCGCCGGCGACGAGCGCGCCAAAAGCCAGTACCGAATGGGAATGTTTCATCGTCTTTAACTCCCTGAATCCTGGATTTAGTATTATTTTAATTCAGTAGAACATATTGGGCGGCTGATGGCAACCGCACCACGGTGCGCCGGCCGGTTCCGGCTAACGCCTTGCCATGGAATGGTTTTTCGCCTTTCGATCCGCCGTCTGGGAGCGCTTCGCCAGGCGCCGCCAATTGGCTTCACGGCGGATATTCCGACGCTTCGAAATCGAAGCTTTCGATCCATCGCTCGATGCGGCCGAGCCTGGACCGTCCGAGAACAAGGTTTACTCTGCACGGCTATAGCGATTATCGTGACCCTGCCGGGGAAACGTCCGGTGCATAAAAACGTCCGGTGCATAAAACAGGGCCAACAAGGGGTTGGGAGCGCTCATTCTTTCCGGATCCGCCAAGTCGATATAGGGGTTTTTCATGTCCGTGGAGCTGATGGTCGGCACGCTGGTGCAGTTGCTGACGTCTCCTTACACCATGTGGATGCTGCTGCTGGGGACCGGGATCGGCATCTTCTTCGGCGCCGTGCCTGGGCTCGGCGGACGCCTGGCGATTGCCGTCATGATCCCGTTCGTGTTCGGCAAGGAGATGATCCCGGGCGCCGTGTTCCTTCTTTCCATGCATGCGGTCACCGGCACCAGCGGCCAGATTTCCTCGATCTTGTTCGGGGTGCCGGGCACCGGCGACGACGCCGCCACCGTCGTCGACGGCTATCCGATGGCGAAGAAGGGCCAGGCGGGAATCGCGCTCGGCGCCAGCCTGATGGCGTCCGGCATCGGCGGCGTCATCGGCGCCGGCGTGCTGGCGATCCTGATTCCGGTGATCGAGCCGATCGTCCTGAAGTTCAGCCCGGCGGAGTTCTTCTTCCTGGCCTTGCTCGGCATCACCTTCGTCGCCTTCGTTTCCGGCACCACCATCTTCAAGGGCATCGTCGTCGGCTTTTACGGCATGATGCTGTCCTTCATCGGCATGGACCCCCATTCGGGAATTCCGCGCTTTTCCGAAGACTTCCTGTTCCTGTGGGATGGGCTCGACCTGATTACCGCCGTGCTGGCGCTGTTCGCGGTGCCCGAGATGATCCATCTCGGCGTCAAGGGCGGGGCGATTTCCTCGGTGTCCAAGGAGTTCGCGGATACCGGCGTGCGCGCCCAGCTCAAGGGCTGTCTCACCGTATTCGAACATTGGGGGCTGGTGCTCAGGACCTCGATCATCGGCGCCTTCATCGGCATCTTGCCGGGGCTGGGCGGCTCGGCCGCGGCCTGGATTTGCTACGGACACGCGGTCCAGAGCGCCAAGGACCCGGAGATGTTCGGCAAGGGCGACGTGCGCGGCGTGATCGCGCCGGAGACCGCCACCAACTCCAAGGAAGGCGGCTCGCTGCTCCCCACCCTGTTCTTCGGCGTTCCCGGAAGCTCGGGCATGGCGATCCTGCTCGGCGCCTTCCTGATCCTCGGCATCCAGCCGGGGCCGATGATGCTGGTCGAGCAACTCGACCTGGTGTGGATCCTGATCTGGGCGCTGGTGGTCTCCAACCTGCTGGCGGTGGTGATCCTGCTCTTCATCACCCGCTGGGTGGCGCTGCTCATCTTCATCAGGGGCGGCATCCTGATCCCCATCGTGCTGATCATAACCGTACTCGGCACCTTGCTCGCCAAGGGCCAGTGGGAAAACGTCGTCATGCTCGGCATCCTCAGCACCATCGGCTACGGATTGTTGAAATACGACTGGCCGCGGCCGCCTTTCGCCATCGGCATCATACTGGGCGGCATCGCCGAAACATCGCTGCACAAGGCCTGGTCCCTGTGGCGGTGGGATTTCTTCACCCGTCCGCTGTCCGTCGTTCTCATGGCCATGATCGTCATCACCATCGGCTTCGCCGTCTATCGCGGCCGGAAGAAGGCGCCGGCCTCCGGCGTCGATCAAGAGGCGCCAACGGTGATCGAGATCACCACCTTACAGGCGCTCTTTCACGGCAAGACCCTGTTCACCGTCCTGTTGTTCTCCATCTTCGTCGGCATGGTGTACGTCGCCACCGGCTATTCCTGGCCCGCCTACTTCCTGCCTTATGTCATCGGCATCCCGGGGATGGCGATCACCGGGCTCCTCATCTTCACCGACATCGAGGACTACAAGAAGGCCGGCGGCGCGATCGATCCCAGGACCGACTTCGAAAGATACATGGACGAGATCTCCAAGCACGCGAAGGTGGAGATCGAGGCGGACATCGTCAAGGAGAAGCTGGAGGTCCTGGTCGAAGACCACAGCGTTTTGGCGAAAAGCCGCTTCCGGCGGGAGTCACTGTTGTTCTCCTACTTCTTCTTCCTGCTGGCCATGACCCTTTTGTTCGGCTTCTGGATCGGCATCGCGATCTTCCTGTTCGCTTTCCTGCGCTTCTATGCCAGGGAGTCGCTGAGGCTCTCGGTGGTGGTGACGGCGTCCGTGTGGATGGCGATGTATCTCCTTCTCGTGGTGGTTCTGGGACAGATCCTGTTCGAGGGCTTCATCACCCAGTGGGTTATCGACACCTGGTTCAGCGACTGATCCCCGGTGGTCCGCTCTCCTAAGAGGAGGGCTTGCGAGGAATCCCCGCGCCATCGCCGCCGTGGCACGGGCGCGGTTTTTCTGCTATGAGGCTCGGGCGAAATCCGGCGCCAAGCGGCGATGATCCGGCGCCGGGTCGCCGAGGTCCACTTTATGCTGCAGACGCCCAGGGCCATGCGGGGGATGGTCGTCGCCCCCCACCATCTGGCGGCCGAGGCCGGGCTTCGCGTGCTCCGCGAGGGCGGCAACGCGATCGAGGCGATGGTCGCGGCGGCGGCCACCATCGCCGTCGTCTACCCGCACATGAATTCCCTCGGCGGCGATAATTTCTGGCTCGTCTCCGACGGCGCCAACGCGCCCATCGGCATCGACGCCTGCGGCGCCGTCGCCGGCGCGGCGGATATCGCGCTTTACCGGGGACAAGGATACGAGACCATACCGTCACGCGGCCCGCTCGCCGCCAATACGGTGGCCGGGGCGGTTTCCGGCATCGGCGCGGCGCTCGGAATAAGCGCCCGCTGGGGGGGCGGGCTCGGCCTTGCAAGGTTGTTCGAGGACGCCGTCCACTATGCGCTAAACGGTTTTCCGGTGACCGCCAGCCAGCATGCCAACACCGTGGCCAAGCTCCCCGAACTCGCCGACGTTCCCGGCTTCGCCGCGACCTTCCTCGAGGACGGGGAGGCCCCCGCCGTTGGCGCCGTCTTTTCCAACCCGGCGCTCGCCGACACACTGACGCGGATCGCCAAGGCCGGGACCGACGATTTCTACCGTGGAGATCTGGCGCGGGTATTGGCGGCGGCGTTGCGGCGCGCCGGCAGCCCGGTGGCGGCGGACGACCTCGCCCGTCACCGGGCGATAGAGGTGACGCCGCTAAAGGTCAGGCTCGAAACCGGAACGGTCTATAACATGCCGCCGCCGACCCAGGGGCTTGCCTCGCTGATCGTCCTGGCGCTCTTCGACCGCCTCGGCTGCCGCGAGGCCGACGGTTTCGATCACGTCCACGGCCTGGTGGAGGCCACCAAACGGGCCTTTCGGGTGCGCGACAGCCATGTCACCGACCCGGCCCATATGAAAATCCCCGCCGAACACTTCCTCGACGGCGGCCGGCTCGACGACATGGCGGCGACCATCGACGCCGCCAGGGCCATGCCGTGGGGAACCGACCCGGGCGCGGGCGACACGGTTTGGCTGGGCGCCATCGATGGCGAGGGACGGGCCGTCAGCTTCATCCAGAGCATCTATTGGGAGTTCGGCTCGGGCGTGGTGTTGGAGGACACCGGCATCGTCTGGCAGAACCGCGGCACTTATCTCTCCCTCGATGAGGGCGCGCTCAACCCCCTGGCGCCCGGCCGCAAGCCGTTCCACACCATCCAGCCGGCGATGGCTGGGCTCGATGACGGCCGCCTCATGGTCTACGGCGCCATGGGCGGCGAGGGCCAGCCGCAGACCCAGGCGGCGATTTACACCCGCCATGTCAACTTCGCCCAGGACCTGCAGGCGGCCGTCACCGCGCCGCGCTGGCTACTGGGGCGCACCTGGGGCGATGACAGGACCAACCTCAGGATCGAGAACCGTTTCGATCGCGCCGTCATCGACGCCCTGATCGCGGCCGGGCACGATGTCGAGCTGACGGCGGAATTCGACGAGGTCATGGGTCACGCCGGCGCGCTGGTGCGCCATCCCTCCGGCCTCATCGAAGGGGCCGCCGATCCGCGCGGCGATGGCGCCGCCGCCGGGTTCTGATCGAACCTAGAGCGGTACTCGGTAGATAGGAATCAATTTGATGGGGCAAATCGGCTCCTTCGGCAAGGCGCGGCGCGGGGCGCGATGCAACCGTATCGGGCAAGCGTCGCAACGCCGCCGAGGGGCCGATTGCCTCGACCTATGGCCGGGTTATTTTGCGCCCTGGCGTCGTTGCGAAACGCTTGTGATGCGCCAGCATCACTGCGCATTCCGCGCCTAGCCACGGCGCAAAATAATCCCGGTCAAATGGTTCCTATCTACCGAGTCCCGCTCTAAGCTACCAGCCGATGGCCTTGGGCAGCCAGGTGGCGATTTCCGGGTAATTGAACAGCAGCAGCAGGCCGATAACTTGCAGGCCGACGAACGGCATGACGCCTAAATAGATGTCGCCGCTGGTGATCTCCGGCGGCGCCACGCCCTTGAGGAAAAACAGCGCCCAGCCGACCGGCGGGGTCAAAAACGAGGTCTGCAGGACCACGCACACCAACATGGCGAGCCAAACCATGTCGACATCGGTGCCGGCGAAGATCGGCAGAAACAGCGGCAGGACGATGTAACAGATCTCGATCCACTCCATGAAAAACCCGAGGATGAACAAGAGAACCAGCATGAAGATGATGTCCGCCGTCACCCCGCCCGGAACCAGCTTGAACAAGTCCTCGATCAGTACCTCGCCGTTGAGGCCGCGGAAGGCGAGGGAAAAGGCCTGGGCGCAGATCAGGATGAAGAACACCATGGCGCTGATGCGAAGCGTGTTCTGGACCGTTTCCCTCAGCACCCGCCGGTCGAGCCGCCCGGCAATGGCGGCGATCAGGATGGAACCGAGCGCGCCCATGGAAGCCGCCTCGGTCGGCGCGGCGACGCCGCCGATGATCGAGCCCAGCACCGCGAAGATCAGCGAGATCGGTGGCAGCACCACCTTGAAGATCTTGCCCAGGAGCTCGCCGCGCGACATCAGCGCGCGTTCCTCCGCTGGGATCGCCGGCACCATGTCGGGGCGCAGCCAGCCGAGAAGCAGCATGTAGCTGGCATAGAGCCCGGCGAGCAACAGGCCGGGCAACATCGCCGCCGCGAACAGCGTGCCCAGCCCCACGCCCATGATGTCGGCCAGCAGGATCAGCACCAGACTGGGCGGGATGATCTGGCCGAGCGTGCCCGAGGCGCAGATGGTGCCGCAGGCGAGTGACTTGGAGTAGCCGCGCCGCAGGAACACCGGCAGGGTCAGCAGACCCAGCGTCACCACCGTCGCCCCGACGATGCCGGTCGAGGCCCCCATGAGGACGCCGACGAGGATGATCGACAGCCCCATGCCGCCGCGCAAGCCCCCGGCGGCGTGGCCGATGACGTCGAGAAGCTCCTCGGCGATGCGCGAACGCTCCAGCATCACCCCCATGAAGACGAAAAGGGGGATCGCCAGAAGCGTGTAATTCTCCATCAACCCGAAGATGCGCAGCGGCAGCAGATTGAACAGGCCCATGCCGAAGCCCAGATAGCCGAACAACAACCCCGACGCGGCCAGCGCGATGGCGACCGGGAAGCCGACGAACAGCAGCACGAAAAAACCCAACGCCATCAAGATGGCGAGCATCTCGCCTTCCATGTCAGCGCTTCCCGACCAGCAGAACGACGCTGCGAATCCCTTGCGCCATCGCCTGCAGGCTCAGCAGGGCAAACCCAAGCGGAATGAACGAACGCAGCAAGAAGCGATAGGGCAGGCCGCCCGGGTCGGGCGATCCCTCGCCCACCCAATAGGCCTGATAGACGAAATTGAACGACAGCTTGATGAGGACGAGGGAGATGACCACCGCCGTCAGGGCGGCGAGGAGGTCGATGATCTCTCGCACCTTGTCGCTGAAACCGTCGTAGAAGATGTCGACGCGCACATGGTCGCCGTGACGCATGGCGTAGGACATGCCGATCAGCGCGACCGGCGACATCAGGTGCCACTCCAACTCCTGGAGCGACACCGGACCGATCCTGAAGGCGTAACGCAGGATCACGTTGAAGGCGACCAAAAGCACCATGAACAGGCAGAGCCAGGCGGTTCCCCGGCCGATCAGGTCGATCGCCCGCTCAAGCCGGTCACAGAGCCAAAGCGCGCCCCGGCGGGGCGGCTCTTGTGGTGAGTCGCCGTTACCGATCACGTTGGATTTCCAATCAAGCGGCGCTTCCCCCTGGCTGGCGCAACAAGGCCCGGCCCGGTGTAGCGGTGCGGTCTCAAGAGGGAAAGCGGCCCCGCCGGAAACAACGGGGCCGCCGGTAAATTATCCGCCACGGACCTGATTAGCGAATTCGCGTTCGCCGAGATTGGCCCAGCGGTCGTGCAGCTTCTTGAACGACATGAAGGAGTCGTGGACCTTGCGGGTCACCGGATCGGCCGCCGCGCCGGCCTCGAGGACCTCCTTGGTCTTCTTGCGCAGCAGCGAGATCACGTCTTTCGGCAAGGGGTTGGTAATGACACCGAAATTCTTCACGAGATCGTCCATCGCGGGGCCGTTCAGCGCTTCCGCCGAGGTGTGGGCGGTGATATTGGCCGAACGGGCGACGTGGCGAATGATCCCCTGGATATCCTTCGGCAGCTTGTTGAAGGCGGCCTTGCTGATGAGGAGCTCCGTCGTCGTCGACGGCTCGTGCCAGCCGGTGGTGTAATAGTACTTGGCCGCCTTGTGCAGGCCCAAACGCCGGTCCTGCAAGGGCCCCACCCATTCGGCCGCGTCGATGACGCCGCGCTCGAGCGCCGGGAAAATCTCGCCACCGCCCAAGAGCTTCACGTTGACGCCGATCTCCTTGTAGATCTTGCCGCCCAATCCGGGGATGCGCATCTTCAGGCCCTTGAAATCGGCCGCCGAGCGGACGGGTTTCTTGAACCAACCGGTCATCTGAACGCCGGAGTTGCCGGCGGGCATGCCGATCACCCCGAAATCGTTGTAGATCTCGTTCCACAGTTCCAGGCCGCCGCCATGGTAATACCAGGCGTTCTGTCCCTGGAAACTCATGCCGAAGGGCACGGTGCCGAAATACTGCAGCGCCGCCACCTTACCCGACCAGTAATAGGCCACCGCCGAATTCATCTCGACGGTGCCGCCGGTGACGGCGTCGAAGCCGCCGTTCCACGGGATCAGTTCGCCGGCAGCATAAAGCTTGATCTTCAGCCGGCCGCCGGACAACTCGTCGATGGCCTTGACGATCCACTCGGCGCTGCCCGGTCCGCTTTGGTAGAACGGCAAGCCGGGCGGAAAGGAGGTCGTCATCTTCCAACGGAAATGTTTCGCCGCGCGGACGACCGCCGGCGCGGCGATGGCGCCTGCGCCGACGGCAACGCCGGCAACAGCGGACTTTTTGAGGAATGTACGTCGCTTCATCGTTTGCCTCCATCTATCTCGTTTTTGAATTCACGGACGGTTACACCCAGCAAGGTCCGTACCAAGCGCGGCCGCCGCCCAAGGCATCGCCTAAGACTTTGTTTCCGCAAGGGTGTCACCGCCCCGGGAAACGCGGGGCGACTCAAGGAGCGTTTAGACGGTGATGAATTTTTGTGCGCTCCCTGATTTCCCGTTTCTTTTTTGGGCAGCCCCGGTATTTAACAACCCGAGATCGGCTTTTCATCGAGACGGGGCATACCGTGCGCCGATCGGATATACCAATCTAACGCAAAATGCTCGATAATCCACACACGAATTTGTGACAGCGCGCGGCAAGGGACACCAAGCCCGGCGGTCGTGGAGGCATGGACCGCGGCGGTGACATTCAAGGGTGGCCGTTCGAACATCGGCGGGGAAGGGCCGGCGGGGAGAGAAAAGTGCGGATCGTCATCGGCGCCGATCACCGGGGTTATGAGCTCAAGGGCCAGTTGGCGGCGCATCTCGAAGCGCTTGGCCATGAGGTCGAGGACGTCGGCACGACGACGCCCGAGCCGGTGGATTATCCCGATTTCGCCGAGGCCGTCGGCATCGCCATTCGCGAAGGCCGGGCCGAGCGCGGCGTTCTGGTGTGCGGCAGCGGCGTCGGCGCCGTGGTCGCGGCCAACAAATTGCCGGGCGTGCGCGCCGGGCTCTGTCACGACGCCTATTCCGCCCGCCAGGGGGTGGAACACGACGATATCAACGTCTTGGTGCTGGGCGCCGATGTCATCGACCGCGAACTGGCGCTGGCGCTCGTAGCCCGTTATCTTGACGCCCGGTTCAGCGGCGAGACGCGCCACCGCCGCCGGCTCGACAAGGTCGCGGCGCTCGAGGCCCGCTATGGCGGCCTGCCCTCCGTACAACTTCGGGAGGCGGGCCCCAAGGATACGGCTTGAGAGGAGACCACATGAACCCCCTTGGACGCTTGAACGATCATGGCCAGGCGGTCTGGCTCGACTATATCGAACGCGCCCTTCTGACCGGCGGCGGGCTCGGACGCTTCATCATTGAGGACGGCTTGAGCGGGGTCACCTCCAACCCGACGATCTTCGACCAGGCGCTGGCCGGCGGCGCCGATTACGACCAGGCTCTCGGCGCCTTGATCGGCAACGACCCGGGCGCCCCCACCAAGGCGATTTACGAGGCGCTGGCGGTCGAGGACATCCGCATGGCGGCGGACATCCTGGCGCCGGTTCATGAACGCACGGCGGGCGCCGACGGCTTCGTCAGCCTCGAGGTCTCGCCGCATCTGGCGGCGGATACGGACGGCACCGTGGACGAGGCCAGGCGTCTGTGGCGGGCGGTCGATCGCCCCAATGTGATGATCAAGGTGCCGGCGACGCGCCAGGGCATCGGGGCGATCGCGACGCTGATCGGCGAGGGCATCAACGTCAACGCCACCTTGATGTTCTCGCTCGGCCATTACGAGGCCGTGGCCGGGGCCTATATCGAGGGGCTGGGGCGCGCCGCCGATCCCGCTGCCGTCGCCTCCGTCGCCTCCTTCTTCGTCAGCCGCATCGACACCGCGGCGGGCCGGGCGCTCGACGGCATCGGCACCGCGGAGGCGGGCGCGCTCAAGGGCAAGATCGCCATCGCCAACGCCAAGATGGCTTACGCCCGCTTCGGCGAAATCTTCGGTGGCGATAGCTTCGCCCCGCTAAAGGCGAAGGGCGCGCGGGTCCAGCGGGTGTTGTGGGCGAGCACCGGCACCAAGGATCCGGCGTTCTCCGACGTGCTCTATGTCGACGAATTGATCGGACCGGACACGGTGAACACCCTGCCGATCGCCACTCTCGATGCCTTCCGCGATCACGGGCGCCCGAGGCGGACCATCGATCAAGGTGTTGAGGAGGCCGCCGACGACCTGGCGAAGTTTAAGGCGCTCGGCATCGACCTCGACGAGATCACGGCGCAACTCCAGATCGACGGCGTCGCCGCCTTCGCCGATTCTTTCGACAAGCTGATCGCCGGTCTCGATTCGAAGCGCCTGGCTCTTGCCTCTTAAGGTGGGCCTCTTGATGTGGAGCTAAACCGCCAGGTCCTGGATCTGGGCGCATATCGCGCGTCGGTCGATGCGCGGCTTGTGGAGTGGCGCGCCGCCGGGCTCGGCCGCCGGCTCTGGGCCAAGGACCCAACGGTGTGGTTCGAGGAACCGGTGGCGGAGATCGTCGACCGGCTGGGTTGGCTCGACCTGCCAGGCGTCATGGCGGCGCGGATCGAGGGCATCGAGCGCTTCGCCGATCAGGTCTGCGGCGAGGGGACGCGCCACGTGGTGCTGCTCGGCATGGGCGGCTCCAGCCTGGCGCCCGAGGTCTTCGCCGCCGCCTTGGGCGCCGGGGCCCATTACCCGGAATTGATCGTCCTCGACAGCACCCACCCGGCGGCGGTGGCGGACGTCGAGCGGCGCATCGACATCGCCCGCACCCTGTTCCTGGTGTCGAGCAAGTCGGGAACCACGCTCGAGACCCTGTCGCTGTTCAGGACCTTCTGGCGGCGCGCCGGCCGATCGGGCTCGGGCCCGGGGCGGCGTTTCGTCGCCATCACCGATGCCGGTTCTCCGCTTGCCGATCTCGCCGCCGAACGGGGCTTCAGGAACACCTTCCTGGCGCCGCCGGACGTCGGCGGGCGGTACTCGGCGCTCTCGGTGTTCGGGATGGTGCCGGCCGCCCTCGCCGGTATGAATATCCGCCGGTTGGTCGCCGGCGCCCAGGCGATGGCGGAGGCTTGCGGGCCGGGAGTGGCGGAGACCGAGAACCCGGCGCTGGTCCTCGGCGCGGCGTTGGCCGAGCTCGCCCGCTCGGGCCGTGACAAGGTCACCTTCCTGACCTCGCCGGCGCTCGGCGCCTTGCCGGCATGGATCGAGCAGCTCATCGCCGAGAGCATCGGCAAGGACGGCATCGGCATCGTTCCGGTGGCCGGCGAGGCGCCCGGCGACGTGGATGTCTACGGCGATGACCGGTTCTTCGTCTCCTTCACCTTGGCCGGCGATGGGCCGGGCGAAGCTTCTGGGCCGATGCTTTCCGCGCTCATCGCCGCCGGCCATCCGCTGGCGCGGATCGAACTTTCCGATGTCACCGGCCTTGCCCAGGAGATGTTCCGTTGGCAGGTGGCGGTGGCGGCGGCGGCGGCGGCGCTCGGCGTTCATCCTTTCGATCAGCCGGACGTCGAGATCGCCAAGGAACTGGCGCGCCAGGCGATGGCGCCGGCGGCGAAAGGCGCCAAAATGCCGGAAGTCGATCCCGCGGCCAGTACCGGTACCGGTATCGGTACCGGCGATCCGGAGGCTTTGATGCAAGCACTTTCGGCCTGGATCGGCGGCGCCCGGCCCGGCGATTACGTCGCGCTGCAGGCCTATCTCGCGCCGACGGAGGGGACCACCAAGGCGCTGACGGACATCCGCCTCGCCCTGCGTGACCGCCTCACCCTCGCGGTGACCCTTGGCTTCGGCCCCCGCTTCCTGCACTCCACCGGCCAGTTGCACAAGGGTGGGCCCGATAACGGTCTTTTCCTGCAACTGGTGGACCGGCCCGATGACGATATCGCCATACCGGAGACCGGTTACGGCTTCGCCGCCCTGATCTCCGCCCAGGCGCTCGGCGACCTCGCGGCGCTCGAGCAGCGCCGCCGCCGGGTACTCCGGATCGATCTCGGAACCGACACCGCGTCCGGCCTCGCCGCCCTCGCCGAGGCGCTGGGACAAATGAAGCCAAAGGTTTGAAACCACAGAGGCACAGAGACACAGAGAAGAAGAAGTTTTTTTGTCTTTAAGAATAAATATATCTTTTCACTTTTCCTCTGTGCCTCTGTGTCTCTGTGGTTCAAAACCCTTGGCGTCGGCGCGCCCCTTCGTTCCTCTAGATCGGCGGCTTGGCGCTTAATTTTATGTGGCCGACCACCTCGCCGGCGAAGTTCGTGATCGGTGGCTCCTGGAGGTCGCCGAGGCTTTCCATGGTTTCATCGTCGAGCGCCCCGAAGCGGCGGAGAAGATGGGCCATGGCGGTCTCAGACGCCCGCATGGCGCCGTCATCGACCTTGATCGCGATGCCGAGGCCGAGCTCCAACAACGCCGCCACATAGACCCCCTCGGCGCCGCCCTTGACCACTACCTTGCCGCCGGCCGCCTCGAGGACCCGGGGGGTGAAGCGGCCGGCGGCGCCGGCCATGTTGGGCTCCCCCGCCATGGCGGCGCAAATCCTGGCGACCGCTTGGCGGCGGCCTTCGGGCAATTCGGCGGGATCGGCGAAGCGCGCCATGGCCAGCGCCAGATTGCCGAGGCCGACGCCGATCACCGGGATGCCGCAGCCGTCTATGCCCCGCGGCGCGCCTGAGAGATCGAGGCCGGTCATCTGCTCCAAAAGCCCGAGCGCGCGCTGCTGGACCGGGTGGGCGGGAGCGATATAGCCCCTGGTGTCGTCGCCGAGATGCCGGGCCACCGTCAGGAACCCGGCGTGGTTGCCCGAACAGTTGTTGTGAACGGCGCTTGGCGCCCGGCCTTGGCGCGTGAGCGCCCGGTTCGCCGCCTCGGCCAGGGGCGGATGGGGGCCGCATTCGAGATCGTCCTCGCCGCGGCCGATCGCCGACAGCCAGTCCAGCACCGCCCCGACCTGCGCCGGCTCGCCGCCGTGGCTGGCGCAGGCCAGGGCGATCTCCCGGTCGCCGAGACCGAACGCCGCCGCCGCGCCGGTCTCGATGAGGGCCAGCGCCTGGATCGGCTTGACCGCCGAGCGCGGATAGATGGGTGAGTCGATGTCGCCGGCGGCGATCACCACCTTGCCCCTGGCATCGACCACGGCGATGGTCGCCAGGTGCCGGCTTTCGACCATGGCGCCACGGGTGACCTCGATGACCGCCGGGTCGGTGGACTTTGCGCCGGCGCCGTGGTGCAGGCGCCCGGCAAGCGGGCGGTCGTTCTCGGGCATAGCGGGCCATCGGGTTGCGCGTACGTGACCGGCGAGATTAGGCACATCGGGCGATGAACGCCACGGCCTTTTGACCGTGGCTACTTGACCGTGGCACCTGGGGCCAAGGTGCGCTAACTTCCGTCAACGCATATGATAATTCGAAAATGACCAGTGGGAGCGCCATGAAATTCGCCAGCTACAACATCCAGTACGGCACCGGCAAGGACGGGCGGGTCGATATCGACCGCATCTGCCGAGAGATAGAGGGTGCCGATATCATGGCGCTGCAGGAGGTGGACCGGTGCTGGGAGCGCACCGGCAACGCCGATTTGAAAGCGGAGATCGCCGCCAACTTCCCGGATTACTATTGGGTTTACGGCGCCGGCCTCGACCTCGAGGGCAGTTACAAGGACGATAGCGGGCGCGTCGTCCATCGCCGGCGCCAGTTCGGCAACATGGTGCTGTCGCGCCACCCCATATTGGCGTCGCGCAACCACACGCTGCCGAAGCTCGCCATGGTCGAGCAGGTCAGCATGCACCGCACGGCGCTGGAAGGCGTGATCGAGACGCCGTCGGGGCCGCTGCGCGTCTTTTCGGTGCACCTCGCCCATGCCGCGGCGCCGGAGCGCCTGAGCCAGATCGCCAAGCTCCAGAAGGTGCTGAACGGGTCGCGTATCGAGGGCGCGGCGCTGACCGGGCCGCCCGGCATGGACAAGACCTGGAGCCTCGAGGGCGCGCCGCCGCCGCTGGCGCACTCGGCCATACTGATGGGGGACTTCAACCTCAAGCCTGATTCGGCGGAATACGTGGCGCTCTGCGGCCCCATGGACGACAAATACGGGCGCATCACGCCGATGGACGGGCTGATCGATTGCTGGATCGCGGCGGGCAACGACGCCCAAGGCGGCGGCACCATGCCGAGGAAGAACGGCGGTATCGACAGGATCGATTACGCCTTCGTCACCGCCGATCTGGCGCGCAAGGTCGAGTCCATGCGGGTCGACGCCGAGGCCCAGGGGTCCGACCACCAGCCGATCTGGGTCGAGCTCGATCTATAGGGCGCGGGGAGGGGAGGACATCCGATGACCCAATCGTTCCGCGAACTGATGGCGCGCGACGGGCCCGCCATCCTGGCCGGCGCCCATAACGGGCTCAGCGCCCGGCTGGTCG
Source organism: Pseudomonadota bacterium (assembly GCA_022566265.1). Taxonomy (GTDB): domain Bacteria; phylum Pseudomonadota; class Alphaproteobacteria; order SMXQ01; family SMXQ01; genus JACZQV01. The sequence continues at coordinate 18,631 of JADFJG010000058.1, forward strand.
AGGATGCCGGCTTCGACGCCGTGTGGGCCAGCAGCTTCGAGATTTCCGCCGCCAACGCCGTTCCCGACGCCGGCATCCTCGGCATGGGCGAATGCCTGCCTATCGTCGCCAACATCTGCGATTCCGCCGCCATCCCGACGCTGGTCGACGTCGATACCGGCTACGGCAACGCCATGAACGTGGTCCGCCTGGTCAAGGCCTATGAGCGCGTCGGCGTCGGCGGCATCTGCATCGAGGACAATCTCTACCCCAAGCGCTGCAGCCTGTGGGAGGGCATGGAGCGGACGCTGGAGACCACCGGCGAGATGGCGGCCAAGCTCCGCGCCGCCAAGGACGCGCGGCGCTCGCCCGATTTCATCGTCGTCGCCCGCATCGAGGCGCTGATCGCCGGTCTCGGACAGGACGAGGCGATCCGCAGGGCCGTGGCCTATGACGACGCCGGCGCCGACGTGATCATGATCCACTCGACGAAGTCGACGCCGGACGAGGTCTTCGAGTTCGCCCGGCGCTGGGGCGACAGATCGCCGATGCTGGTCGTCCCCACCAAGTTCAAGGAGGTGACGGCGGACGCGCTTCATGACGCCGGCTTCAAGTTCGTCGTCTTCGCCAACCACGGCCTGCGCGGGGCGATCAAGGGCATGAAGAACGCCTTCGAAGCGCTTGCGCGAGAACGGAAAACGGCCGCCGCCGATCCCCATATCGTCTCGCTCGACGAGGTCTACCGGCTCGAAGGGGTCGATGCCTTCCAGGCCGGCGAAAAGAAATACGCCGGGGAAGGCGGGGAGGACTGAGGGGGCCTGAATCGTGGCGCCAAGGCGCGTTGAAAAAGAAAACCTCCGGCGATGCGCCGGAGGTTTCCTTGGTCGCGATCCGTATGACTTAAGCCGTCATGTCCATGGAGGAGCGTCCTCGGCCTTGCAGCGTACCAGCGCCCGGCGCTTCTTCGGGAACAGGAACTTGTCGAGGAAATTTGGCCACGGCCGCGCCAGCACCAACTCTCCCTGCTGGATTTTGTCGCCGGTCTTGCCGCTGAACCAGCTGAGCGGCACGGCTACGACGGCGGCGGCCTTGAACAGGGCTATGCGCAAAAAACCACCGTCCTCTTCGGCGACGCCGCCGGCGCCTTCGTCCGCCGCCAACCAGCATAGCGTACTACCCGGTTTCTTGTCTGACGCCGGGGCGCCCGCCGCCGGCTTTATCGCGGCGAGATAATCTTCAAGGCTGGCATCGATCTCAAGGCCGGCGTCGATCTCGGGCGGGGTGAAGCGGTGATCATTGCTGGCCACCTGGGTGTGCTTGCGCTTGGCGGCGAGGCGGTAGGAGCGCGCCTTGTCGCCGGTCTGGCGGTAGAAGATATGACGGCCGATCTTGGGGCCCCTGGCGAAGACGTTCCTCCAGTACGGTTTGACGTAATCGGCGTGATACCAAAGGGCGCCATCGGTCGGGTCCTCGGACATGCCGGCGTAGATGGTATTGGCGAGCTCCTTGCTCAGCCCCCAGGCGCGATGGTCCTTGGGCTTGTCGCTGCGCCCGTCGCACCACCACGAAAACTGACAGCGGTTCCGCCGCCATTCGCCGCCCTGCTTGACGACCTTGCAGACCTGGCCCGGGAAGCGCGGGTCGTTGACCCGGTTCATCACCACGTGGCCGACGGCGACCTTGCCCGCATCGGGCTCGCCCCGGGATTCGAAGTAGATGGTGAGCGCCAGACATTTGACCTCCTCCGGCATCTCGACCGCGGCTTCGGGCATCTCGATCCCGGCCCGCGCCGGCAGGGTCAGGAAGAAGCCGATGGCCAGGGCGACCAGCCAGCCGCCGGCGATGACGAGGCGCCGCCTTAGCGTCTCGGATGGGCCGTATCTGTCGGTAACTGCCTTGGTCATCTTGTTTGAACCCGCTGTTGCCAATGGAAACAGGACAATCAAAGTGATCAAAGATGGGAGAGAAGGTCCGCGCTCCCCCCGACCGCGCTGTAAAAGTAAACCAACGATTAATATTTTGACCTCTATTGAGTAAAAAGTCAACAGTATTTTAACAATATTTACCATAACATTAACGTTAGTCTTGCTTGTTAACCATATTATTTAACTAATCTTAACCTTATACTTGCCAGGCCTTTCGCTTTTTTCCCAAGAGAACGGCGGCGGGAAGGCGCCGGGCACCTTCGGGCCGATGGAAACATTGGTTAACGGGAGCGGCGAGAGGGGGATCGACCGGTAACGGCGGGACCTCTCCCCGTGGCCAAGGGGGCCGGTGGCGGCGATGGTTAACGGCGTTGGCAGTGGGCCCGGGCGGGGGGCGCTAGTCCCGGTTCACCGTGCCTTTGGGGACCATGGCGGTAGCGATGGAAAGCACCATGATGATGGCCAGGAGATAGAACACCCACTCCGGCTTGCCGAGGTCGATGACCCAGCCGAACAGCACCGGCGATAAGGCGCCGCCGACGGAGGCGCCGGCGGAGACGAAGCCGAAGGCCCTGCCGATGGCGCCCTTGGGCACGGCGGCGCGCACCATCATGTCCCGCGCCGGACGGATCATCCCCTGGGTGAGTCCGGCGAGGGTCAGGGCGAACACCACCGCCGCGAAGTGAAGGGAGACCCCGCCGACCACCAGCATGACAATCGCGCTGACGATGAAGGCGAGGGAGGCCTGGATGTCGTGCCGGGTCGTGCGGTCGGCGATGACGCCGCCCAACAGCACGCCAAGGGCGCTGGCGAAGAGGTAGCCGGTCAAGGCGCCGGAAGCGGCGGCGAGCGGGGTCTCGTGCAGGGACACCAGGGCGACGACGGTGAAGGCCTGGATGCCGCCGCTGGCGAGCGACGTCATCGAGTAGAAGGCGAGGAAGATCAGCATCGGCTTCGACAGCAGGATGCCGATATTGCCCCTCCAGGTCTCCGGGCCGCGGCTGGGCATGGATGACGCGGTCTTTTTCTTCACCGTCTCGCCGTCCTCCTGGATCCGGTTCCATTGGGTCGCCAGGACCGCCATGACGGCGATGCCGACCAGCCCGACCAGGACCAGCGCCCACCGCCAATCGAAAAGCGTGGCCAGGAAGATGATGATGACGGGCGCCGTCGCCGTGCCTAGCTGGCCCGAGAAGGTGTGCAGCGAAAAGGCCCTGCCGATCTTGCTGCCGGCGATGGAGGCGTTGAGGATGGAGTAATCGGCGGGGTGGAAGGCGCTGGAACCGACACCGATGACGACGACGAGGGCAGCCAGGGCCCAATAGGACTGCACCAAGGAGATCAGGGCGATGCCCACCGCCATCATCGTGATGCCGGTGGTCAAAACCACCCGCGCGCCGATACGGTCGACCAGGAATCCGACCGGAACCTGCATCGAACCGTTGGCGATGGAGCGGATGCTCAACAACAGGCCCAGCGCGGCGTAACTGACCCCGAACTCGGACTTGAAGAAGGGGAAGAGCGGCGGCAGGCAAAGGACGTAAAAATGGCTCAGGAAATGGCCCGAGCCGATGATACCGAGGATCCTGACATCCCGTCTAACCGAGACGGTGGGCGCGTCCATACCTACCCCTCATTTGCGGCGTTGCCGCCATAATATAGATCGATCGCCAGCGCGGCAAATCAAGGCCCAAGAAGGCGG
>JADFJG010000059.1:0-9397 GCA_022566265.1 Pseudomonadota bacterium
GGCGATCAGCCGGGCGCAATTTTCCGCCGGGATGCGCCGGCGGAGCTCGTCCTCGAACCGGGCGACGTGATCGGCGTGACTGAACGGGCGCGACGGGCTGCCCATCGGCGCGGCGACGTAGATCGAATGCTCCTCCCCCGAAGCCAGCGTCAGGGTGAGGCGCGCCGGCACCGCCTCGGCGGTGGTGATGGCGTTTAGCTCCTCTTCCACCTGGCAATCGACGCGCCCTGACAGTTCGGTGATCGCCGGATCGGCGAGGCCGCTCTCGTAATCCTCGACGGTGAGGCTGAAGCCGGGACCGGCCCCGGCGGCGCGTGAGCAGGCCAGCGCCACGGTGAAAGGCAGGCTCATCTGCGCCGCCTGGACATCGACGGGGTGGGCGTGAGTCAGCCTTCCCTCGATCACCGCCGGGATGCCGACGCGGACCTTGGCGATGTCCGCCGGCCCGATGCCCAACTCCCGGCAGAGGCTCAGCGCGCCCTCGGCCGCCGCCTGCACCCGGGCCGAGCACGAGTGCGCCTTCACCATGACCTCGCAAAGCCTGTAGGTGCGGCCCAGACCGTCCGCCAGCGGGGTGAAATCGACCTCATCGGCGTAGGCCCGGGCGAAGCCTTCGCTGCCCTCGAGGATGTCGGTGGGGCCCGAGAAGCCCGATTGGGCCAGAAGCGCCGCCCCGACCCCGGCCTCGGCGGCCCAGGCGGCATGGATGCGCTTGACGGTCGAGCCCGAGCGGTAGAACTGGGCGAGGCCGGCCGAGCGCGAGGCGACCAGGCCGAGGGTCTCGGCGATGCGCCGGGGACGGTCTTCGCCGGTGAACAGCAGGTGCGCGGCGGCGGCGGCGGCGGCGAAACCGCCGCAGGTGGCGGTGCTCTGGAACCCGCGGGCGAAGTGCGAGGGCTGTACCGATAGCGCGATGCGGATCATCGCCTCGTAACCGGCGGCGACGGCGGCAATGACGTCCCGGCCGGACGCGCCGATCTGCTGGCCGACGGCGAGGGCGGCGGAGAAGGCGATGCATCCGGCGTGCAGCATGGCGCCGACATGGGTGTCGTCGGAATCGATGCCGCCGGCGTATGTGCAGTTGAGGAATGCGGCGCTGACGGGATCGATGCGCTCGGGCGAGAACAGCACATAAGCCTTGCCCGTGCCTCCATGGGCGGCGACGAAATCGCGGGCCCAGCCGCTCCACGGCATCCGTTCGCCCATCGAGGCGACGCGGAGGTAATCGAGGAAGAAATCGCCGAGTTGGCCGCGCACGTCCCCCGGCAGCCGGTCGTAGTCGAGACCGGCGATGAATTCGGCGAGCATCCAGGTCGGCCGCTCCACCGTCATTGGCGAATCACGGGGCATTGGCGAATCATGGGGCATTGGTGCCTCATGGGGCATCGGCGCCTCATGGGGTCTGGCGTTGGTGGCCGTGTAGGGACCGGGCGCGGCCTCACGCGCCGGTTTCGACCGCCTTGGTGACGCTCAGGCTCTGGGCGCCGGCGGTGGGACACCACATCGACTTGCCGCCGGCGCCGCCGCCGACGATGACGATGAGATCGTCGGGCTCACACACGATCGGCACCATCGATGCGTCGTCGTTCCTGTCGACCCATTTGGGGAAGAAGGGGCCGTTCGACTTGCCCCGGTTCTTCGCCAGTCCCCAGGGCTGGCGGGCGCGCTCGAACAGCGCCATCTTGAGGTCGCCCTTGGTCCAGCCGGCGGCGGCGATGTGGCCGGCGTGCTCCGGTCCCAGCATCAGCACCGGGTGGCCCTGGGAGTAGAGGTTGTTGCCGCCGAGCGTCGCCATGGTCGGGGCGAAGGTCTCGATGATCCCGATCGGGTCGGTGCGCACGTTCTCGGTCATCGAGTGGGGCGCCTCGGTGTTGACCACGGTGACCGTGCTGTCCTCGGCGTCGAAGCCCCGCTCGAGGTGCAGCGGCTGCCACGGGTTGGCGTCCTCGTGCTCGGCGACGCAGAAGCTGTACTTGCCGGGGTGGCCGTGCTGGCAGAAATCGACCTCCGCCGGGATGGCGCCGCCGAGATTGATCAGGATCAGCCGCATGGCCCGGCCGATGGTGGCGTTGGGCCGCCAGCCCGGTCCGAAGACGCCGTTGCCGTAGTTGATCCCCAACCGCTTGACGATGGGGCCGTTGACGATGATCAGCGGCGCGCCGGCATGGGTCGTGGTCTGGCGATGCGCCAGCCCGTAGGCCGGCTCGGTCACCGCCTCGATCGCGGCGAGAAGCACCGGAAGATATTCGGGCCTGCAGCCGGCCATCACCGCGTTGACGGCGATCTTCCGCAACGTCGCCTCGCCCATGGCCGGCGGAATGACGGTGATCAGGGCGTCGGGGTCGCGCCACGCCATGCCGGCGAGCAACCGATCGACGCGTTCCGGCGTCGGCGGCACGATGGGCAGTCCGTCGGTCCAGCCCTGTTCATAGAAGTGGTCGTTGATCGCATCCAGCGAATCGGCGCAAGATATCATTTCCGCTTCGATGCGATCGACGGTCCCGGTCGGCATCCTTGCTTATCTCTCCCTGTCAGCGCCCGGCGAGGCGGACTTTAAATTCGTGCCACCGCGTGTTCCGGCAGCGGGAACTTCTTGGCCTGGAACTCTGCGTCGATGGTCTCGCCCGGCGTCGTCAGCAGGCGGACGCACTCCTCGACCGCATCGAGGCCCTTCTGGCGGATCTTGTCCCCGTCCGCGTCGCCGATCGGGTGGGGCAGCATGACGATGGGCAGGCCCGGATAGGCCAGGCGTTGCGCCACCACCTGCCCCAGCGGGCAGAAGGACCGGCTGATCAGGGTGACGGTGGGCACGCCCGCCTTCTCCAGCGCCACCGCGTCGTGGACGCTCCATGGCGATGACGACCCGCAATGGCCGACGCCGGTGACCACCACGTCGCACGACGGCGCCATCTCAGCGATGAAGGGCGCCGCCTTGGCGGGGAAACCCTTGCGCCAGATGGTGACCTCGCCGACGTCGTAGTCACGCTTCATCACCTCGCCGACGGCGTCGAGCACCTGATCGGAGAACTCCTTGCCGTTGTCCAGCAACGCCAGCCGGGCGCCGCGAAGCGTGCCCGGCCTCGGCGCCAGCTTCAACGGCGGGGTATCGGGGACCGATGTCGGGATGTGCAGCATTATCTGTCCCATGTCGTGTTGCTCCTGAATTGTCGAACCGGCCCTGTGAGTGGCGAGGTGAGGCTGAGCGCCTGCCCGAAACGCCATCTCAAACGATATCATAGAGCATCGAACGCCGGCGTGGACCCAAAAATGTCCCTTTGGCGGCGGCTCCGGCCCTGTTACCGCCCCCTGTCATCCACGGTATTTTTGGGCTATTCTGCGGCCAAAGCAGTACTGAAACCAGTGGAGGAAACGAGGATGCCGGAAACCACCAACGCCAAGGACGCAGCGGCGGAACCCGCCGGGGCGCCGGAGCTGCCGGAGGGGCCGGTGCGCCCGCCGATCCCCTTCAGTTACAAGAAACCGGAGGCCTTCAAGGGGGTCAAGGCGGGCATATTGCTGGCCCAGACCGACCTGGTGCGCGCCAGGGTGCAGATCATCAGGGAAGGCGGCGCCAACAACCTCCATTGGCACCTCGGCGTCGACACCGTGTGGATGGTGTTGAAGGGCCGGGTGCGCTTTTACGGCGCCGATAACGAGGTCATCGCCGATCTCGGCGTCCATGAAGGCATGATCACGCCGAGGGGCAGCCAGTACTGGTTCGAAAGCGCCGGCGAAGACGAGTTGGAGTTGCTTCAGATAGCCGCCTTCGAGAAGGGCGCCAGGGCGCGCAAGGTCGACATCGAGCCCCTCGCCTTCCCGCGCTCCGAATACCCCCAGATCGACATGAGGCTAAAGACGTCCGGATGAACGATCCGACTCCATATGAGTGAGACCAGACCGCGGAGTGGCGTTGCGGGGCTCTTCCGCCTGTGCCTGGCGCCGGCCTTGGCGCTGTTCTCCGTGGCCGCGAGCGCGGCGGGCACCGGGTTCGACTTCTCAGGGCTGAAGCTGCCCCCCGGCTTCACCGCGACCCCCTACATCAGCGCTACGGGTTTCGATCCCGGCCAAGGCGCGCCCGGCCTGCCGGCCATCGTCACCATCACCTTCGATTCCGGCGGCAATCTGTACTTTGCCCGGACCGCCAACCGGCTGCGGGAGATTTACGGCTCGGACAGCGCGCCGATTTACCGCCTCCCTGTCGGCCCGGCGAAGATCACCCCGGATAGGGAAAGTGAAATTCTCTTCGGGCCGGCCTTGCCGGACCCCGATGAGGCGGCGGTCAACGAGGAAGGCGAGGTCTTCGTCAGCACCTCCGACCGGGAGAAGGGTTTCGGTAGCGTTTACAAACTGTCTCCATCGGGCAAGGCCCGGTTGTTCGCCGGCGGCCCTCCCGCCCCGGGATCGCCGCCGCTGTTCATCGACCCGGAGGGCATCGCCTTCGATGCGTCCGGACATGTCTACGTCGCCGATGACGATCTCGGCGTCGTGGTCAAGCTCGACCGCCGGGGGAAGGTCTTGAACCCCAGGTTTATTTCCGGTCCCGAGCGCTTCCGGACGCTGACTTACGACCCAAGCGGGTTTCTCTGGGTCGGATCGGACGGCCGGTTCGATGCCCCTCATGCCGACGGATCGGGCCGGATCTATCGCGCCTCCTTGGCGGACGGCAAGCTGCGGCTCTTGCATTCGGGTCCCCTGGCCTCCGGGATGAGCCTCAGCCCCGGTGGAAACCTGTTCGCCGCGCAACGGCGTTCGGGAAAGATCTTCGCCCTCACGCCCGAGGGCAAGCGGGTCGAGTTCGCCACTTTCGGCCGCCAGGCCGATACCCGCACCCTGGCGTTCCCGCCCGACACCGAGGCAACGCGCAAGGCGGGCATCGCCGGCGATCTGTTCGTCATGGTGTTTCCCATGCTCGATTATCCGGTGCGCGAGATCATCCGGATCTCGGGGCCGTTCGATGAATATGTGAAACGGCAGCAATAGGTAATGCAGATTTCAGTCAGGCACGCGGAACGGGGACGGATCGCGCGCGCCCTCGGCCGCTTGCGCCGCCGCCAAGTCGGTGTCCCGTCTGTCCCGGCACCGGGATGCCCGCACAATTTCTCCGCCGGTGCACCGGTAAATGTGCTTGCTCCCGGGCGCCCCGCGCCCGCGCGCGCGGGCCTGGACAGGGTGTAATTCCCCGGCGAATATGTGCTAGGGTTGGATCAAGAACTGTTTCCGTGAGGCGACCAGGTGCAACGGGCGTCCAGGGTCCGGCGGGACCGGTCCCGGCGGTTCGACAAATAAAAAATTCAACCCGAAGGGAGACCGTGATGAAATTATCTCACAAGTTTGGCGTCTTGGCGCTGCTCGGCACTTTTGCCGCGCTGATGGCCGCGCCCCCGGCTTCGGCCGGTTCGATCGAGGACTTCTACAAGGGCAGGAAGGTCACGGTCATCATCTCGACCAGCCCCGGCGGCGGCTACGACACTTACGCGCGCCTGGTGACGCGTTACATGGCGCGATACATCCCGGGCAACCCGACGATGGTGCCCAAGAACATGCCCGGCGGCGGCCACGCGGTCGCCGGCCAGTACCTTTACAACATCGCGCCGAAGGACGGCTCGGTGCTGGCGACCCTGGGCCAGAACCTGCCGTTGTCGCAGGTCCTGAGGCCCAAGAAGACCAAGTTCGACACCCGCAAGTTCGCCTGGATCGGCAATGTCAATCTCGGCAACAACATCATATGGGCCTGGCACACCACCGGCATCAAGACCATCCAGGACGTCCTGAAGAAGGAGTTGATCGTCGGCGCCACCGGCTCGCGCTCGACCTCGGTGATGTATCCCAGGGCGCTCAACAACCTGATCGGCACCAAGTTCAAGATCATCATCGGTTTCGGCGGCGGCAGCCAGATCAACCTGGCGATGGAGCGCGGCGAGGTCGGCGGGCGGGGGTCCAACGCCTGGGCGTCGGCGAAGTCGCGCACGCCGCGTTACCTCAAGGAGAAGCTGGTCAACATCATCTTGCAGATGGGCCCGAGGAGGGAAAAGGACCTTCCCGACGTGCCGCTGATCACCGAACTCGCCACCAACGAGGCCGAGCGCCAGGTGTTGAACCTGATCTCGGCCGGCGTCGCCATCGGCCGGCCGATCCTGACGACACCGGGCGTCCCGCCGGAGCGTATCGGCGCCCTGCGCGCCGCCTTCGATGCGACGATGAAGGACGAGGAGTTCCTGGCCCAAGCGAAGAAGATGCGCCTCGACATCAACCCGGTCTCCGGCGTCGAGGTGCAAAAAGCGGTCAACGACATCATCAACACGCCCAAAGACATCGTCGAACTGACCAAGGCGGCGCTGACCAAGGGCAAGACCTTCAAATGCAAGAAGCTGGTGAAGGACGCCAAGCTCTGCAAGAAGAAGAAAAGGAAGAAGAAAAAGAAGAAAAGCTCCTGATCCTGAGACCCCGCTTACCGGCCCCGGCCCCATCGGAAGATGGGGCCGCACCGCTTCCGGGCCAGGGGCTTACCGGATAATGCGCTAATCGGGCACGCGGAACGGGGGTTCATCGCGGGCGCCCTCGGCCGCTTGCGCCGCCGCCAGGCCGGTGTCCCAGTCCTTGCCGATAAAGCGCCCGGCGGTCACGCCATCGGAAAGGTCCGACGCCAGCCAGATGATCGGCGCCACCATGACCCGGGGCGGCAAAAGCTTCTGGCCGGGCCGTCCGGTGCGCCCCGGCACGCCGGTATCGCAAGAGCCGCCCGGCAGCAGGGTATTCACCGTCACCCCGGTGTCCTCGAGGTCCTTCGCCCAGATCATGGTTTCCGCCTCGATCGCCGCCTTGGAGACGCCGTAGGGCGAGGCGTTGGCGCGTTGGAACTGATGGATGTTGGTGGAGATGTTGACGATCCGCCCCCAACCCTGGTCGATCATATGGGGCGTCATGGTGTGGGCCATGAGGAAACTGCCGCCGACATTGGTGTTGATCGCGCTGCGCCAATATTCGTGATCGGCTTTCCAGAACGGACCCGACGCCGACGGGTGTCCCCGGTGCAGACGGCGCGCGTTGTTGACCAGTACATGCAGGCCGCCGAATGTCGCCAGGGTTTCTTCGAGCACCCGTTCGCAGTCGGACCGCTCGTTGATATCGGCTTCGAGCGCCAGCGCCCGGCCTTCGCCTACATTGCCGGCGATCTCCTCCGCCGCCTCGGCGAGATTCGGGCCATCGATGGAGGTGATGACGAGGCGCGCCCCGGCGCCGGCGAGGCCGATCGCCATGGTCCGCCCCAGCCCCTGGCTGGCGCCGGTGACGATCACCACCTTGCCGTCGAGCCTGATGTCACTCATCGGTCCAGGCCGCTATCTCTAGATATGTTTGGGCGGCTCGTAGTCCTCATAGCCCGGCGTCGGTTCCGTCGGCGGGTAGTCCACCACCTTCTGGAACAGCATGTGCATGAACAGGAACAGGGGCTTCGCCTTCATCACCAGCACCACGGCCTCATCGTCGGGATCGTCGTTGAAATGCTGATGGACGCAGCTGTTCTCGACGATCAGGGCCTCTCCCGCCCGCCACGGGATGTGCCTGCCGTCATGGACGTCATGGCCCTTGCCCTTGAGGATGTAGAAGACGGCGCTGTTCATATGGCCGTGCTTCTGTCCGCCCTCGGTGCCCGGCGAGTAGACCGATAGATGCACCTCGATGGACTGGGCGATCTGCGCCGATTGCGGGTTGATCACCTTCTTGCCCCAAAGCGTCGGGCCGCCCTTCCACTTCATCTCCGGCGCCCGGTAGACCCGGGGCTGCTCATAGAGGCTCTTGTAAAGCTCGCCGTAGGTGCCCTCGAGCGCGCGGACGAAGGTGCGCTTCTTCTGCCAGCGCACCCACACCACCTCCTTGGGCTTGTTGTGGCCGGCCTCGCCGGGCCTTATGTAGGTGTCGGTCTCGTCTTCCCCGAGATCGGCGGTGTCATTATCCTTGGCGGAGTCTTCTTCCATCGGCGGCTTCCCGGTCTACGCGCTTGTTCCTACGGCTTGTCCCCCATCATAGGCCGCATTTCGCCCCCCGCCAAGCGGGTGGCCAAGACCGCCGCCCTCGGGCTCCGCCCCTCGGTGGCGCTGTCGATAACAAACTGAATTGACCGCTTTAGGTAACATATCAATTGACCGCTTCTGTTGTTGCTGTGGAGCCCGTGGGGTTGTGGTCAAGGCGTCAGCCTTGTCCACAAATCCACGGGCCCGGCGCGCGTCGAAGCGGATCACGCCGCCTTTTTGTCCGGCTTCTCGATCGGCTCCCCTTGGGCGGTGTAACAGGCCAGGCGCCGGGGGCCGTGGAAGACGGCGAGATGGCCGTCGGGGTATTCGTGGACCCTGACCTTGGCCTTGACGTAATGATGGCGGTGCCGGTCCTCGGGGATTTGCAAGGCGAGCCCCTTGTAGCGCACGGTGTTGTCGCCGGCGACGGTGCGCTCGCCGTGGACGCAGAGGATGTCGTCGAGGGCGCCGGCGAAAGGGACGAAGGCCGAACCCGGCTCCTCGGGCGTAATCGCGAAGCGCCTGTTGTGGTCGGGCAGGAAGGTCTCGCGCAAGAACCGGTTGGCCGCGTCCATGGTGGTGATCCCGGCCAGCCTGAGCTCCTGGGGCAGGCGCTTCTGCAGGGTGGCGAACATGCGTTCGCTTCGCCCCCGGGCCTCGGGCGAATAGGCCGGGATCAACTCGATGCCGAGCTGGCGAAGCGCCCGGCCCACCTGGGTGAGATTATCCTTGTCCACCGGCCCGCCGGCCTCGGGCGTGTGCCAGTAGTGGCCCGCCCGGTCGGCGTAAAGGGCGCAGAACAGGCCCTGCGACGAGATCACCTCGGAGATCCCCTCGAACGTGCTCATGGTGCCTTCCTCCTCGACGAAGAAGGCGGAATAGGTCTCGGAGTTGGCATCGTCCATGGTGACGATCAGGTCCCACCAATGCCCCGGCACCCACTCATGGGTCGAACCATCCTGATGCAGCATCATGCCGGGCAGGGGGCGGCGCGGCCGCTTGCGCCGATGCGCCCCGCGGCGCGGCGCCTGGCGCATCCGGCCATGGGCCTGCAACGTCAGGCGGACCCAGTTGTAGCTGCGACTGAAATCGTGCTCCGAAACCAGCTTGTCCCAGAAATGCCGGGCCGTGAAATCGAAATACCGGGTGTCGAACAGGTCCAATATCTCGATCACCGTGTCCACCGGCACGCGCCGCGCCGAAACCTTGCCCAGGCGGCGGTCGTAAAGACCCTCCGCGCCGTCGGCATCGTAGCGGTCGCGCCAGCGCCGAAACGTCCGCTCCGAAACCCCCAGAACCGAGGCCGCTTCCCCCTGGCTCAGCACCCGCGACCGCGTCCGATCCAGAATCTCCTCGAACTTCATCAATCGTATCCCTTGCAACACTTC